>CAYYVZ010000049.1:16357-18008 GCA_964475235.1 uncultured Myxococcales bacterium
GATGCCCGCGTCGTGGTAGCGCCAGGTGCCCGACACCGACCGCAGACCTTCGCGCGTCGCGAGATCGACGGTCGCGAGCGCAGGCCCCTCGGGGAGGAGACCGGCCGCATCGGACGGCGCCGGGACGACGGCCGCCGCGACCAGGCTGCCGAACAACAGCCGCCGCACGAACTCGCCGAACGAGAAGAAGGACGGGAGCGGCTGCATCATCGCACCTTCACCACGAAGTACGTGAGCGGAGCGGGGACTTCGCGAAACCAGTGCGGCGTTCCGTTCGGCACGATCACGACGTCGCCGGCAGCGAGGCGTCGCATGTCGCCGCCCGCGATGCCGCTGCCACGAGTCTCGCCCGGCTCGGTCTCCTTCGGGTTCTCGACGGTCCCACCGCTGACGAACGTCGCCGAGCCGGCGATCACGTGGATCACATCGGTGTCGAGCGCGTGGATCTCGGCCTGGCCGGCGCTGTCACGCCGGCTCGTATGCACCTGGTAGTTGCGCGTGCCTTCGCCGTCGTAGAGCACGGCGCCCTTCTGGAACGAGGACTCGACGCTTGCCCGATCGTAGTAGCGCGCGGCCGCGGCTTCCGTGGTTGCGCCGACCGCTGCGGCGCCGGCCATCGCGATCTCTTCGTCCTGCTGTGCGCTCGCGGCCCCGCTCACGCCGATGGCGCCGACGACGGTGGCCCCGGAAACGATCGGCACGCCGCCCTGAAGCGGCGTGAAATCGGGAAGCGCCGTCATCGCGGTGCGTCCCTTGTTCACGACGTCCTCGAAGAACTTCGTCGGCTTCCGGAACAGGGCTGCGGTGCGCGCCTTGCCTACGGAGATGTTCGCGCCGGCCGGGAACGTTCCGTCGAGACGCTCGACGGCCATGAGGTTGCCGCCCTCGTCCACGACGGCCAGCACGGCTCCCGGCGCCGAATTTTTCCTCGCATAAGCGATACCGGCCGCGATCACGCGTCGAGCTCCGTCGATGGTGAGGCCCTCGTGCCGGGCGAGCTGCGCAAAACTGGGCCCGGCGGCCAGTGGGAGCGTCAGTGTGGCTGTCGCAAGAATGCGAAGCGTCCGCGGAGTCGCAAATCGTACCGTCATCATGGAAATCCCTCCGCGCTTACGATGCCGGTGTGCCGCGCAGGTTTCCGTCGCACGCCGGATCGGTGATAGCCTCGCGCTTCGTTCGCGAGGGAGGGAAGGGTCGTGAGCGCCCGGGATTCGGTGGGCCAGAAGCCGTCCAGTGCATCGTCCGACGCGCGCGCCGAGACCGCGGGCTCGTTCGCGGGTCTCGACGAAGCGGACGTGCTGCGCCTCATTCTGGAAGGTACCGCGCGCAGCACCGGCGAAGAGTTCCTGCAGTCGCTGGCGCGCTCGCTGGCCGCGGCCATCGACGTCCAGTTCGCCTTCGTCGCCGAGTTCGCCGATTCCCCGTCGCACGTGCGGACGCTCGCCTACTACGGCGACGGACGCTTCCTCGAAAACTCGTCGTGGGAGCTTCCCGGCACGCCGTGCGAGGACGTCGTGCGCGGCAACCTCTGCCACCACGCGAGCAACGTCTACCGCCTCTTTCCCCAGGACCGATCCCTCGTCGACCTTGGCATCGAGAGCTACCTCGGCGTTCCGCTGTCGGACGCCGCAGGCAGGACGATCGGGCACCT
>CAYYVZ010000050.1:0-17971 GCA_964475235.1 uncultured Myxococcales bacterium
CGGACCTTCGAGCTGAGGGCCGCCACCGGTCTCGCGAGGCTCCGGCAATCGCAGGACCGAGCCCGCGAAGCTCGCGACCTGCTCGCCCCGGTCTACGGCTGGTTCACGGAAGGCTTCGACACGCTCGACCTGCGCGCCGCCAAGGCGCTCCTGGATCAGCTGGACGGCTGAGGAAGGAAGGACCTGCCGGCCCGGCCGGCCGCAACGAGGATGCGGCCGTCGCCTCCGGCCGCCGTCTCCTCCTTCGTCGCCGACTCGGCATCGAGCGGCAGGCGAATCCGGAATGTCGAGCCGCCGCCGATTTCGCTCTCGACGGTAACGGTGCCGCCGAGGATCGTGACGAGGCGGCGTACCAGGTAGAGGCCCAACCCGGCGCCGCCCTTCCGGCGCGACTCGGTCCCGTGGGCCTGCTCGAAGGGCTCGAAGATCGTGGCCAGGAACTCGGCGGCGATTCCGACTCCGCTGTCGCGTACGAGCAGGTCGACTCCGTTGCCGTTGCGCTCGGCCTCGAGCCGGACCCCACCGCGCTCGGTGAACTTGACGGCATTCGACAGCAGGTTGCGCAGGGCCATGCGCAGTTTCATCGGATCGGTGCGGATCGTGCCGAGGTTCCCGTCGCCGAGGTCCGCCGCGATCTCGATTCCCTTGGCGTCGGCCAGCGGTTGCACTTCGCGCGCCATCTCGTCGAGCAGGCGAGCCAGGCCCACTTCCTGGAGGTCGAGCGGCACGCGCCTGGCCTCGAAGCGGCTGAGGTCGAGGGTCGCGTTGACGAGCTCGCCGAGCTCCCTGGCGCAGGCCTCGGCAAGACGGACGGCGTTGGCGTCCTGTTCCCCGAGGCGGCCGCCGCTGCGAAGAAAGAAGGTGTAGCCGCGAAGAGCTGCGACGAGGTTGCGCAGCTCGTGCGAGAGGGTCGCGACGAAATGCGACTTGACCTCGTTGGCCCGACCGACTTCCTCGACGAGCGTCGCGGTGGCGAGCGAGAGCGGCACGAGGCGTGCAATTCCCCTTGCGATCTGGCGCTGCTCGCTCGTGAACGCGAGATCGCGGCCTCGATTCGCGATTCCCAGCAAGCCGACGATTCGATCGCCCCGGCGTAGCGGCGCGAACAGGATGCGCGTGATTCCGGCTGTGACCAGCTGTTGGGCTGCCACGCGCGGCAGCGACGCGGCCGAGTCCGAAGGCACGACCTCCAGGAGGTCGTTCTTCTCCAGCGTCTCGGTCAGCGCCTTCACGACGGGCAGCGGGTAGCGCATGAGTTTGAGCACTTCCCATTCCTCGCTGCGAATTCCCGAAGCGGCGGCAGGGACCAGCGCCTCGGCGTCCTCGTCCAGCAGAAACGCGGTCGTGGCGTCGCAGCCCAGCGCCTCGCTGGTCGCCCGGCAGAGGATCTCGAGAAGCTCTTCGGACGCGCCCGCCGCGATCAGCGCTTCGCCGAACACGGAGAGGGCCGCCGCCACTTCGGCGTTGTCCTTCTCGCGGCGGTAGAGCTGCGCCGCCTCCATCGCGAGCGAAAGCTGCCGGGCGATGCCCTGGAACATCTCGGCCTGGTCTTCGTCGAACTTGCGACCGCTGCGGTTGGCGCTGTTGAAGACGAATGCCGCTCCGAGCACGTCCGATCCGCGGACCTCGAGAGCCGTCGCCATCCAGGAGGTGACTCCGAAGTAATCGGCGAGCTCCCTTGGGAACCACGTCTGGGCTTCCATGTCGTTGACGATGAGGACGTCGACTTCGGAAAGCCGGTGCACGAGAGGAAGGCCGTCGGGGACCTCGACGTTCATGAGCTGGTCGTGGCGGTTGCGCGTGCCGTGCTCGGCAATCGCGCGATAGACGCCGCGGCCCGAGTCCCAGCGGAAGCTCATCGCAACGTCGCAGGGGATCAGCACCGTCAGGCGCTCGTGGACGCGGGCCAGAATCGTCTCCAGGTCGAGCGAGCCCGCCAGTTCCTCGGAGACGGCCAGCAGTGCGGCTTTGTGCTCCTCGGCGCGACGCTGCTCGGTGATGTCGGTCATTGTCCCGTTGAGGACCTTCTGCCCGTCGGCCCGCACGACGGTCGTGCCGAAGGTGCGGAACCATCGATACTCGCCGGCGGCGTCGCGCATGCGGAACTCGATCGACCTCGAGTCGCCGCGAAGCGCGTCCGAGAGCGCCTCGGCCATGGCCGGGAGATCGTCGGGATGCGTGAGCTGCATCATGCTCGAGCCGAGGACGTCTCGTGCCCGGTAGCCGTAGTCCTCGATTCGCGGGCTGATGTAGAGGATGCGACCGTCGAGATCGATGGAGTACAACAGGCCCTTGTTGGTCTCGACGAGCTCACGGAAACGTCGCTCGCTGTCGCGAACCGCCCAGGTGGCGCGCCACAGCGAAACTCGATCGATGTCGAAGCGGTAGGCCAGGAAGACAGGCGCCATCAGGCCGCCGACGATCGCGATGTGCTGGTAGCCGAACGACGCAGCCTCCTCGCCGACCCACAGCAGGTTGGCGGCGACGCAGAGCGCGGCAACGACCTGCGTGCACATTTGCGCAGCGGTTCCCCATGGCATGACCGTCGCGCTGATCAGGCCAACGAGCACGCAGGTGAGCGGGACCGTCAGGGGATCGCCGATGGTGGTCGACTGGACGGTCACCAGAACGTACACGCTGGCGGTGGTGAGGACCGCAACGAGGACGATCGCGGGATCGTTGGAGTGCTTGCGTAGCCATCTCAAGAGCACGACGACGACGAGTACCTGAACGGCCTTCGCCGAATACAGGACGACCAGATGCGAGGGAGAGACGAAGAAATCGGCGATGGCGTAGAGGACGTTGAAGCCCAGCAGCAGCCACGCGGTGAAGTACGTTCGCAGCGCCAGCAGCGCGCGGTGCTCGGTGCGCAGCTCGCTGCGAACCGGTTCCGGGATCTCCGGCGGGATCTCGCTCTCGAGCAGGGGAAGGCCCATCGGCTTCGGCGAGGAGCTAGAGGAGCTCGAGCAGCCGGGCCCGCTCGTCCGGCGGCAGGTCGCCGATCAGGTAGTCGATGATGTTGGCGAGCTTGTCGTAGTCGAAGGGCTTGGTCAGGTAGAAGTCGGCGCCGCCGGTGAAGCCCTTCATCTGGTCGTCCTCCGAGCTCTGGGCGGTCAGCAGGATCACCGGGATCTCGGTCAGTCCGAGGTCCCCGCGGACCCGCTCGAGCACCTGGAAGCCGTCCATCTCCGGCATCACGACGTCGAGGACGATCAGGGCAGGTCGCAGTCCCTCGACGAGGACATCGACGGCCTTGCGCCCGTTTTCGGCGGTGACGGCGCGGTGCCCGCGCGCTTCGACGACCATCGAGTTCGCGCTTCGCATGTGTGGCTCGTCGTCGACGAGCAGTACGGTCTTGGGTTCGGGAGTCGCCATGAATTCCTCGGAGCGATCAGCGTCGAGCGCCGTCTGCCTTTCCCTCGTGCCGCATGGGGCCGGGGCAGGTCTGAATCGCGACGCAGGTCTGGAGTGCGCACGCGGACAGAGCGAGCAGAGGGCGGTCTGGCTTCATGGGTTTGCGCGCTATCACGCTGGCGCGAGTCAGGGAATCCCGGCCGACACCCGGCCGCGCGCGGCACCAGAACGAAAAACGCCGTCGCCCTTCGCGAGAGGAGCGCCGGCGTTCGGCGATAGGAATGGAACGAGAGCTTCGGGCCGCCGAGGCCCGGCCAGGTCGCACGTAGGGGCTGACGAGAGGGGTTGTGGCTCCGGTGTGAGGCCCAGTTAACGGAATGCACCTTAGTCCGGCTCAGCTCCGACCAGGTCTTCGAGCGACACCCGCAACACCTTTGCAAGCCGACGTAGCAACGCGACCGAGGGATCTCCCTTGCCGGATTCCAGCTTGGAGACATGGGCGGGAGTGATGTCGACGGACGCCGCGACCTGGGCTGCCGTCATACCACGGTGCTCGCGCCACACACGCAGCGGAGTCTCTCCGGCCAGCAAGCGATTGACGACAGCAGCTGGGACCATATCCTCTTTCCCTGCGGCGTAGCGTTTCGCGAAACGCACCAGCGCGGCGGTGTCCTCCGCATCGTCGGCCAATTCGCGTAGCGCCTGGTATTCATCATAAGCAAGCACAGCGAATGCCGGCTTCCCATTGGCTTCGAGGATTCGAACACTCATCGGTACACCTCACTTCGCTTCGCGATCCGGATTACCTGGACCACGATGCGTCCGTGGTCGAGCAAATACACCACGCGCCAGTCGCCGACTCTCAGACGATAGCCCGGATGCTCGGTCAGTTTCTTGACGTTGGCGGCCGCCTGCGGACTCTTCGCCAGCTCGTCGAGCTTGCGGCGGATACGAAGCGCCTGATCTCTCGGCATCCGCAGAAGCGCCCTTGCGGCATCGCGCGTGAATTCCAATTCCCACACGCGCCTAGATAACCAAGAGTGTACCCAAAATCAACTCTAGGTTCATACCCGGTACGGCACGTTTTGGCAGATGGCGATGAAATCCGTCGGACTCTCAGTACTTGAACGGCCCGTTTGCTGTCTTCCCGAGAAAATCGCTCCAGGGATGCAATTCCGTCGCGAGGGTCCACGAAAATTGGTCCAACCCCGATTCCCTAACCGCCTGGGCTAAGACCGATCTTCTCGGGACGCCTCGGTTTTCGGTGACAAAATTCCCCCGGCATTTGGTGACAAAAGTCTCTCCCGCATGTTGCCAACGATCGGCCCACGTTGGATCCCAGGCATCGGCAACTGCATTCCCGCGGTACGCTGAGCCGGCCGAGGAACTCCCAGAGACGGGATCTCCGATACCTCTGATGGCCGCTCTCTACGCTGCGGCCGTGCAGAGAAAAATCGCGATGGAGGTGGACGCAGGCCAACCCGTCGTTCGACTCGGCAATGCCGCGCTTGCCGCCGATCCCGTGGATGCGGGATCGACACGGTGCGCCGCGCTCGGCGGTTTCTCGCTCCACGCCGGTGTTGCCATTGGTGCCAGCGACCGTGCAGGCCTGGAGAGGGTCTGCCGGTACATGGGCAGGCCGCCGCTTGCGTCCGAGCGACTCGAGCGCCTGTCCGATGGTCGCATCCTGTATCGGCTGCGGCACCGGTGGCGTGACGGAACGTCGGCGCTCATCCTCGAGCCTCGCGAGTTCATGGCGCGGCTTGCCGCGCAGGTTCCGCCGCCGCGAGCGCACCAGGTGCGCTACCACGGAGTGCTTGCACCGTGCGCCGCGTGGCGGCCGTACGTGGTCCCGGGGGCCGACGACGCGGTAGCGGCGATCAGACGGCCCTCCTGTTCGCACGACCGGCCGCAGGCAAGCCGCGCGCGGCGCATCGCCTGGAGCGACCTGCTGCGGCGGGTGTTCGCGGTGGATGCGCTTCGTTGCGATCGATGCGGATCGAAGATGCGGGTGATGGCGGCGGTGCGCTCGCCGGCAGCGACGGCGGCGTTGCTGGCGTGCATTGGCAGCGCAGGGCGTTCGCCGCCGGCGTCAAGGTACGGCGGGTCGGCGGCGTAAGCGCCGCTTCCCCGACGAAACGACGGGAGATCGACAATCTGGAGTTGGCGGCGGTCGGGATTCGTCGGCTGCGGCGCAGGGGTCTACCCGCAATCACGCCAGAGGGAGCCGCGAACCTTGTTTTGGCCCGGCCAAGTGCAAGTAGGGGCTAGTTAGAGGGTCGAGCTGACGGAAAGGGTCTTATCAGACCCCGATTCGAGAGGTGGGGCACGGCGCGGCGGTCTGAGGTCGCCGCTTAAAATCCCTTTCCTCGCTGAGCTCTCTGGTCGCGCGCTACCTCGCCGGTTCGGACGAATTCGCGCGCGTCGTGCCGACGGGCGGCGAGGGCAAGGCGCCGCCGTCGTCGTAGGCTATTCGGCGAGTCGCTACTTGATCGCGAGCAGTTTGATCCGCGAGCGGATCCCGCCCCGGGGAACCTTTTCCGATTGAGACGGGATTCATTCCACCTGCATCATAGGCGGTTGCGTCGCGGTGGTGGCGTCCGAGTGGATGCTTCTTGGAGCCGACACTGCGGCAGCTTTCTCGTGCCGGTACGAGCCGCCATCCGCACAGACGGGTCTCGTCTACCGGCTCGTCGATGCCGAGCTGGAAGGCTTCCTCGAAAGTGCACGCAAGCGCGGCCATCCGTTCCCTCGTTTTGTCGAAACGACGTTCCGCCATTTTCTCAGTCGTCGTGATCGAGATCCTGCTCGGACTGGCCATCGGGCCCCAGTAGCGGGTGGTCGCGGCCGAACCGGCGCGTCGCTTCGGCGATCAGCGGCGCCAGTGCGGCGGCCGCCACGATGACGAGGATGGAAGGGACGTGGTGTCCCATGACAAACCGGCGGTCGCCCGATCTCTGCAGAAAGGGCTGACCCGACGCCAGCCCCCGGCGGTCGCGTCGCGGCGGAAGGTCGCCGGAGGCGGCGCCGCGCGGCCGGGCTGCCGGTGTTGCAGCATCCCTGTCTCTCGGGTCCAAACACCCCGGCCCTCGTGGTCGCGGAGCCGGATCGAGTCGCCCCGCAAGGAGTCCAGGCCCATGTTCGACCGCATCAGTCACATCGGAGTCGTCGTTGCGAGCATCGAGGACGCGCTCGTCGTCTGGCGCGACAAGCTCGGCTTCCGCCAGTGCGCCGAAGCATTCTTCGAGGAGGAGGGAATACGCAGCGTGTTCCTGTCCCTGTCCGGCGGTCTCGGAGAGATGAGCATCGAGCTCATGGAACCGGTGGACCGGTCGGACATGAGCAATCCGGTCGCGCGTCGCCTGGCCAGGAACGGCGAAGGCTTCTACCATCTCGCGCTGGTCACCGACGACGTGGCGGCCAGCGGGCAGGTGCTGGCGGAAAGAGGACTGACGATGATCGAGAGGCCGCCGGTGGGCGATGCCGAGCAGGGGCGATGGCTGATCCATCCGAAGGAGGCGAGCGGCGTGATGGTCGAGGGCATCGAGGAGTGGAAGGAGAAAGGCCTGTGAGCGGCGCGAGTCTGGACGGCCGCGTCGCCATCGTCACGGGTGCCGCCCAGGGCATCGGTCGCGCGGTGGTGCTGAAGCTGGCCTCCCACGGAGCCGCCGTCCTCGCCAACGACCTCGACGCCGGGCGACTCGGCGTGCTCAAGGCTGACGTCGAAGGCGCGGGAGGTCGCTGCGATGTCTTCCCCGGCGACGTGACCGCGGCCGACTTTGGAGACCGGGCGGTCGCCGCCTGCCTCGAACGGTTCGGCGACCTGCACATCGTCGTCAACAACGCCGGGTACGTGTGGAACTCGCGGATCGCCGGCCACACCGACGAACAGTGGTACGCGATGATGGACGTGCACGCGACGGCGCCGTTTCGCCTGCTGCGCGCGGCCGGCCGTCACTTCCGCGAGAGGTCCGCGGCGGGCGACGCGGCGCGGGCCCGCAAGGTGGTCAACGTGTCGTCGATCTCCGGCCTGTTCGGAGAGGCGACCCAGTTCAGCTACTCGGCGGCCAAGTCGGCGCTGGTCGGGATGACGAGGTCGCTCGCGAAGGACTGGGGCCGCTACAACGTGACCGTCAACTGCGTCGCGTTCGGGTTCATCGAGACCCGCCTCACGCAGACGTTCGAGAAAGACGTCCCGCAGATCGCGGTCGGAGAGCGCAGCCTCAAGGTCGGCATGGGCGCCGCGCAGGCGGAGATGATGAAGGCGATCACGCCTCTCGGCCGAGCCGGCACCGTGGACGAAGCCGCCGGCGCGATCTATCTGTTCTGCGCGCCGGAGTCGGACTTCATCAGCGGAGAGACGCTGGTGGCGGCGGGGGGCCTCCGGATGTGAGGCCCTCCGGAGATTCGCTTGGGGAACGCCGAAGCGGAGGATCAGGGTCAACGCGCCGGGTTGCAGGTTAATGGCAACTTCCGCTTCGTCCGTGCTGTCCGCTCCGGCTCTTAACTTGGACATTGGGTCATTTGTGATTTGAGTCAGTGATCCCACAGCAGTTCGCGCTTGAGCACGTAGCGAAGGCGGATGCCGTGGGGAATCGAGATCAGCAGGGATGCCAGGATCGTGTCAGCCGTGCTCGCGTGGCGCACGAACTACCCAGCCTCCCCGGCGTTGCGGCCGAGCATGTCACGCAGCGCGCCGTCGAGATCTGGGTCGCGCGCCGAGAAGCCGCTGTCGAGGAGGCGGCGCGGCGCCACGCGGGCGGAAGCCAGCAGCAGCGCGTCGGCCATCTCGCCGAGCAGCGCGCGCAGCGCCGCGGCGGGAACCGGTAGGAACGCCGGGCGGTGCAGCACGGCGCCGAGCACACGGGTGAGTTCGGCGTTGGTGACGGGGGACGCCGCCGTCGCGTTGACCGGGCCTTCGAGGGCCGGCGTCGCGATGCAGTGGAGAATCGCGCCGAGCAGGTCGTCCAGAGAGATCCAGCTCATGAACTGCGAGCCCGATCCGAGCGGCCCGCCGACTCCGAAGCGAAACGGGGTCAGCATCTGCGCGAGCGCGCCGCCGAGCGGCGTCAGCACCACCCCGATGCGAAGGTTCACCACGCGAATGCCGGCTTCGCGAGCGGGCGCGGTCGCGGCCTCCCACTGCCGGCACACGTCGGCGAGGAAGCCGTCGCCGGCGGCCGACGTTTCGTCGAGCAGCGCGTCGCCGCGATCTCCGTAGAAGCCGATTGCCGAAGCCGACACGAGCACGCGCGGCTTGCGGTCCAGGCCGGCCAGCGCCTTGCACAGAAGGCGCGTGCCCTCGGTGCGGCTCGTGAGGATGCGTCGCTTCGATTCGGCCGTCCAGCGGCCGGCCGCGATGCTCTCGCCGGCCAGGTGCACCACCGCGTCCATGTCCTCGAGCGCGTTGTTGTCGATCCGGCCGGCGGCGGGGTCCCAGCCGATCTCGTCGGGCGCGCCGGCCGTTCGTCGCAGTACGCGCCGCACGTCGTGACCGCCGGTTCCGAGGAACGCAGCCAGCTGGCCACCGACCAGCCCGCTGGCGCCGGTGACGGCGATACGCGACGCAGGCAGCGCCGCGCGCGCGTGAGCCGCGAGATCCTCGCGCGTGCGGCGGTGCCGCCACTGGAAGGTCTGCTCGAGCATCGTGTGCACCAGCGGGGAGGCGACCATCGTCGAAAGCGGCGCCAGCGGCAGCCGGTACTCGATGACGTCCTCGAGCGTGCAACCGTTCGCGTCGCCGCGGTCGGGTTCGACGCGATGGGTGTGGCTCCACCTGGCGAACGGTCCGCTGGCCTGTTCGTCGCGGAACGACGAGCCGTCGACGAAGTCGTGGTGAGTCGATACCCAGCGCACACCGAAGGGGCCGGCCGGCATCCGCAGCACCACCTGCGATCCTTCGTCGCGAATGGTGCCGAAGCGCGATTCCACCGAGATGCCGCTCCACGGCGGCGTCAGCCTCTCGAGCGCGCCTGGCCGCGCGTGCCACGCGAACACCTCGGCGGCGGAGTGGTCGAGATGGGAACGCTTTCGGAAGGTCTGGTTCGTCGCCATCGCGAGCCCCTCAGACACGGAAGAACAGCGGCCAGACGCACGAGTCGAGCACGAATGTCTGGCCGGCGAACAAGACGCTTCCGACAACGGCCGCTTTCCACGCGCCCGCCGGCTCGCGAGGCGCGAGCCGCGCGAGCGACCACAGCCCCGTGGTCCACAGCCCCGCGACGATCAGCAGCCAGGTCAGTGTGCTCGGGCTGTCGATGTGATGCAGCGCCAGTGGCATCCAGATCGCCGACGGCACGAGGATGAGGACGTAGAGCAGGTTGAACAGTCCGAGGCCCCAGCGTCCCGCGACGCGCGCGCGGTCCGCGTCGAGACGGAAGAAGACGAACGACGTGAACAGGAAGTAGCCCGTCGCGGCCACGAACATCCAGGCCGTGTAGTACGGCCTGACGGCCTCGGGCACGTCGCCCCACAGCCGGCCGAGCGTTTCGGCCGGCCAAGCCCGGGCGCAAAGCGCGTAGCTCAGCAGCACGGCGGGGCCGGCCACCAGGTTCACCGCGGCCATCAGCTTTTTCTGCGGATGCATGGTCCTTTCCTCCTTGCCGATGCCGGAACGCCGCGGCGCTCCGGTCGCGGGACCGCCGTGCGAGGCTGTGCCCGAATGGGTCGCCGTCGTCGTCACGGCGTCGTCCAACGTTGCGGGACCTTGCGGATGCGCTCGACCGCATAGCCCTGCGACCCCGCCATGCCGAGCAGCGCCTGGAGCTCTGCTTCGTCGATCTCGGGCGTGCGGGCCATGATCCAGACGTAATCGCGCTTGTCGCGACCGACGATCGTCGTGCTGTAGTCGGCGCTCACGTACACGATCCGGTAGTCGGCCTTGATCGGCCAGAAGAATTGCATGCCCCAGACGGCGTTCGACTTCGTGTCGAATACGAAGCCTCGCGGGCTGTATCGCTTGGGCTCGCCGTCGAAGCCTCCGTCGAGGAACGTGAACGTGGTGTCGATCGTGCCGTCCTCGTTCAGGCGATAGGACTCGACGGCATTGTACGCCTCTTCCTCGATCGAAGTCGGGATGCTGGCGATGACGTACCAGTCGCCCATGAAGCGCTGGAGGTCCACCGCGGACTCGGTTCGAATGGGAGGCCGCGTGCCGACTGCGCAGCCGGAGACCAGACCGAGAGCAGCGATCGCCGCCGCGGTCGTCGAGCAGAGCAGGTTCATGGCTTCGGCTCCTCAACAGTGCTGAGCAGAGCGGCCGACAGGGTTGGCAGCGTCGCGGCGCTCGCACTGTCGATGACGGCTGCCAGCGCTCCGGGGCCGGATTTTCCGGTGAGGTGTCGACTTGGTTGCATCCTGGGCTCCTCCTTCGTTGCACGTCTGCTCGTTCCTCAGAACGAAGCTCCGGATAGCAGCATCATCGCCTGCCGCTTCATCGATTCGTCGTCGGCCAGCGCGCCGCGCAGCGCGGTGGTCACCATGTCGGCCTGCTGCTTACGCGCGCCGCGCAGCTGCATGCACAGATGCTCGGCCGTCATCACCACCGCGACACCGCGCGCGCCGAGGTGGTCGGCGATCGCGTCGGCGACATTCGCAGTCAGTCGCTCCTGAAGCTGAGGGCGACGGGCGAACACGTCGATCGTGCGCGCGATCTTGCTGAGGCCGACCACCTTCCCGTTGGAGGGCAGGTAGGCCACGTGCGCCTTTCCGCGAAACGGAAGCAGGTGGTGCTCGCACATGCTCTGGAAATCGATGTCGCGCACGACGACGAGGTCGTCGCCCGGAGCAGCATGCTCGAACACGCGCGAGAGGTGGCGCTCGGCGCTGTCACGGAGCCCGGCGAACAACTCCGCATACGAGCGCGCCACGCGGGCCGGGGTGTCGGCCAGCCCCTCGCGGTCGGGGTCTTCGCCGACGGCGGCGAGGATCTCGCGAACGGCGCGCGCGATGCGGGCCAGGTCCACGGGTTTCTCGTCAGCCCCGGCCATGCGCAGCAGGGACTTGGCGGCCAAGGGGAAACCTTCAGAAGATGTGCGGTTGCGGTTGCGGTCGGCGGCGGTGTTCATGAGCCCTCCGGGAAAACGTCCAAATCGTTCAAGGCTGATCCTTATTCTCGAAGAGCCTCGATGGCAAGACGAAAGTGGCATATTTTTTAGACTGTTGTTGTTTTAATCAGTCAAATCGTTCACAAGGGCCGCATGGAAGCCCATTTGAGCCCGAGGGAGTTGGCTGAGGCCCTCGGGGTAAGCGAGTCGTCGATCAAGCGCTGGGTGGACGGCGGGGAGTTGGCGGCGGTCCGGACGGCCGGCGGCCACCGGCGCATCGCCCGCAGCGAGGCGATCCGGTTCTCCCGGGAGAAACACCTTCTTCCGAGCCGGCCCGAGCTGCTGCAGATTGTCCGCGCGAGCATCGAGGACTCCGCCCTCGACGAGCCGGGCCGCATCGCCGCCTTCCACCGCGCGCTGCTCGACGACGACCGGCCGCGCGCGTTCGGACTGCTGACGTCGGCCTACCTCGCCGGCGAGACAGTCGCATCGCTTTGCGACGGACCCATCCGCACGGCCCTCGAACGCATCGGCGAACTCTGGCAGCACGACGAGAGAGGAATCCTGTTCGAGCACCGGGCCACCGATCTGTGCCTGCACGCGATCACGTCGCTACGTGCGGTGCTGCCTGCCGTCGCTGCCGACGCGCCGGTCGCGCTCGGTTCCGCCGGTGGCGACGATTCGTACCTGCTGCCCGGGCAGATGTGCGCCGCGGTGCTCGCCGAGGCGGGATTTCGTGATGTGAACCTCGGACCGCGCACCCCGGTCGCGACCAAGCTCACCGCGATCGAACGATATCGACCTCGCCTCGTCTGGCACACCTCGAGTTGCGCCTGCGACCAGTGCGCTGCCGAGATCGGCGAACTCGCCGCGGCGATCGCCGTGTTGCCGACCGAGCGATCGACGCGACTCGTCGTCGGGGGCCGCGCGCTGGGTTCCATGGCGCTACCAGCGGACGTCGTCGCGCTTGCGAGTATGGTCGAGCTTCGCGAGTTCGCCCGCACGATCGCAGCTGGTCGCTAGCCGGCCCTATCCCGGCTGCGAGTCCCGACCCTTCTTCCCTCGAGCCGAGTCGCCCCGTAAACGGCCGATTCGCTGGCCAGTCGCCGTCCCATGAAGGCGACGCTGCACTCGTCCGGCAGGAGGAGCCACATGTTCAAAGCTATCCTTGCTCTGGGTGCATTTCTGGCTTTCGCCTCACCGGCATGGGCAACAGACTATTGCTTCAAAGTCTCCGGATTCGATTACCTCGTCGTGAAGGGATTCAAGCCGCCGAAGCCGGACAAGTGCAGGGTCTTCAAGGGGGCCTACCTCTTCTATGGCCCGTCCATGGCCAGCGGTAGCGCATGCACGAACGCGGCCGGCACCACGATGAGGGTCAGCTATTCCTCCAGCGCATCTGGCCTGGCAGTGTCGAGCGGGACGGTGTTTCGGACGTACATGGACGACGCTTCGAACTACGTCACTTCGTCGTCCTCCAGCGTGGTCTCGGCGGCGCCGTGCGTATCACCGGTTCCGATCCCGTATCGGACGACGCTCGAACGAGGACGGCCTCGAAGCGACCGAGCCAGGTGTGCGGTCGTCAGCGAACAGTTCGCGAGCGCGAGCGCTTCAGACGCCCAGGAGAACTCCTTCGCTGACCGGCTCCCACACTGCACTCGCGAGCAAAAAACGACGTTCTACTCACGTGTCGGGGAACAGCCACCCCGACCAGGTCGGCAAGTAGGGGCTAGTGAGAGGGTCGAGTTGACGGAAAAGGCTTTACCAGACGCCGATCCAAGAGCTGGGGCACGGCGCGGTCGTCTGAGGTGGCCGCTTAAACTCCCTTTCCTCTCGAGGCGTTCTCCGCGCCGACCCTCAAGCCGGTGTTCGTGAATCGCTAGAGGGAAAGAGGGGAGAGAAGGGACCCGACGGCGACCTCGCCGCGCCGTCGGGTTCCCGGTCCTGCAATTCGCGATTCGGGGGTAAAGCGTGAGCCCGGCCCCGGCCGGCCATCGCGCTCTGGCGCCCCATTCTCGTACGAAGGAGCGCGCAAGGTCCGGTGCGGCCCCCTTAGCGCTACTTCACCTGGGCCTTGAACGCATCCGTGTCGTTCAGGATCGTCGAGGCCGGGGCGAACTCCGTCGTCCAGCAGGCGCCCACGTCGTTGACGAGCTGGGCGACGACAGCCGGCGCCTGGTTGAAGTAGGTGGCTCCGGCCGGTCCGGGCAGCACCAGCGACGCGCCGCCCGCCTGGAACTTGACCTTCGTCTTGCCGCTGTCGCCGGTCTTGATCTGCAGCTTCCTCGTCCCGCCGACGGTCGCTTCCTTGTCGAGGTAGATCGCGCCCTTCGGATCGACGTCGCGCCACAACGTGGACGACGCGGGGACGTGGATCGACGCGACGAGGGACGGCACCGTCGCCGTCGCGTCGTAGACGCACAGCGCGTAGGTGGTATCCATGGTCGGCTCCCCGACGAGGGTCTGCGCGAAGGCCTCTCCCTTTCCGAACTGCCACTGGAGCTTGTCTTTGGTGTCGTCCGCGGAGTCCACGATCTGGAGCTTGGAGAGCAGGGGCAGCAGGCAGGAGCCCGCGTCCACCGGTTCTTCGGCGTGGACACAGCCGTCGATCGGGTCGCAGCTGTCGGACGTGCACAGATTCGCGTCGTCGCAGTCGAGCGCGCTCCCACCCGGGATGCAAGTTCCGCCGGAACACGCATCGCCGACCGTGCAGACGTCGGCGTCGTCGCAGGGATCCGTGTTGTTCACGCCGCAGGAACCGGCGCCGTCGCACTCGTCGTCGGTGCAGACGTTCCCGTCCGCCGTGCAGGCCGTGCCGGCAGGCTCGGCGTCGCAGGTGTCGGCCGTCTCGTTGCAGGCGTCGGCGCACTCGCCGAGCATCCCGCAAGGCGAGCCGGAGTGGTCGCAGGCGCCGCTGTCGCAGACGTCCGTGCCGTTGCAGTAGAGGCCGTCGTCGCATGGATCCGTGTTGGCCAGGTGGGCGCAGGCGCCGGCACCGTCACACTCGTCGTCGGTGCAGACGTTGGAATCGGTCGCGCAGGGGTTCCCGGCGGTCTCCGGCAGGCAGGTCGACGAGCAGCAGTCGCCGCTGACGAGGTTGCCGTCGTCGCAGGTCTCGTCGTAGTCCACGTCGCCGTCGCCGCAGGGCGAGCATTTTCCGTTGGGGCCTGCGGTCAGGATGCTCTGGATCTCGGCCGGGGACAGCGCGCGGTTGTAGATGCTCACTTCGTCGACGAGGCCGGTGTAGGCGCGCGACGACCCGTTGACCCAGGTGCCGATATTGAGACCGAAGCCGTTGACGGCCGGAGTGGTCAGGCCCGTCGAGCCCTGCAGGATGCCGTCCACGTAGAGCCGGATCGTCGTGCCGTCCCAGGTGCCCGCGATGTGGTGCAGCACGTTGTCGAGCACGTCGCCGTTCGAGTTGACGCCGGGGAACCCCGACCCGTTGCCGACCGCGAGGCTGACGACGCCGTTGGAGTTCTGCACCTGGAAGACCCAGCCCGAGTTCGAAATGTGGGATTTCTCCACGAGCACGGCCAGCGAGTTCTGGTTCTTGATGCCCTTCATCCAGAACTCCGCCGTCCAGCCCGGCGCCGTGATGTTGTGCAGCGCATTCGACGGCACCGTCACGCCCTGGGGAGCGGTGAAACTGAAGGCCTGGCCGACTTTGCCGGCGGCGTATCCGGTGGACCCCGTCGTGACGTGGTTGCCGTTGACTGTGTCCTTGCCGTTGTTCTCGGCACGCCACCACGCGGTGATGCCGGACGGCGGAGCCACACAGGGGCAGGAGCCGTCGCCGATGTGGATGCAGCGGCCCATGCCGCTGCAGACGTCCGTGGTGCAGGATTCGCCGTCGGAAGCGCACGGGTTGCCCGGCGTCTCGGCGTGGCAGGTGTCCGAGCAGCAGTCGCCGTTGACGAGGTTGCCGTCGTCGCAGTCCTCGTCGGTGTTCTGGATGCCGTCGCCGCAGGGGGAACACTTGCCGTCGGTCGAAGCCGTGATGATGGCCTGGATCTCCGCGAGGGAGAGCTCCCGATTGTAGATGCTCGCCTCGTCGACGAGCCCGTTGTACGCGCGCGACGAGCCGTTGACCCAGGTCCCGATGTTGACGCCGAAGCCGTTGGTCGCCGGAGTCACCGCCGCCGAGCCTTGCAGCACGCCGTCCACGTAGAGGCGCATCGTCGTCCCGTCCCAGGTTCCCGCGACGTGGTGCAGCGCGTTGTCGAGGATGTCCAACGACGAGAAGATCTCGGTATAACCGCTTCCATTGCCGACGCTGAAGCGGGGGAAGCCCGAGGAGTTCTCCACCTGCACCGCCCAGCCCGAGTTCGAGATCAGCCCCTTCTCGAAAAGGATGGCGAGCGAACCGGGCTGGTTCTTGATGCCTCTCATCCAGAACTCCGCGGTGAAGCCGGGGCTCTGCATGTTGTGAATGGAGTTGCCCGCTACGGAGACGCCCTGGGGGGCCGAGAAGCTGAAGGCCTGTCCGACTTTGCCGGCGGCGTACCCGGTGAAGCCCGTCGAGCCGTGGTTGCCGTTGACGGTGTCCTTGCCGTTGTTCTCGGCGCGCCACCAGCCGACGAGGCCGGACGGCGGCGCGAGGCACGCGGCCCTCGCGTCCGCAGCGGTCAGGAAGACGCCGACAAGGAGAAGCGCGGCACGGCACAGTCGTGAAGCCGTCATGAGTCCCCCCTCGGGAGCAGCGGAGTTGATGAGGAGCCGGGAGCCGCCTAGGCGTATAGCGAGCCGGCGTGCCTCGCGTCAAGGGATCCGCAGAGACCGTGTCGGTCCGCGTCCGGTCGGCCTGTGACCGTTGGCACAGTGACGAATCCGCGGCACGCCCCATGGTCTCGATCGGCGCGCCGGTCAGGTCGGCAGGTAGGGGCTGGCTGGAGGGCCAAGTTGACGGAAAAGGCTTTACCAGACGCCGATCCAAGAGCTGGGGCACGGCGCGGTCGTCTGAGGTGGCCGCTTGAAATCCCTTTCCTCCCGCAGCGACGACGGGACTGGAGGGCGCGCTGGGGACTGCGACGGTGGTGGGGGTGCGGATCATTACGGGCTGAGACTTACAAACGAGCTTCGTCGCTCGACGAAGCGCAGCCACCGTCCCGGCCCTGCCGTCAGCTTTCCGTGAAAGCTCTCCGTCCGGCGAAACTCAGTCGGACGACGCGTCGAGCCTCGTGTCGCCGCGTAGGACGACGTTGGTAAAACGGGCTTCCCAACACTCGTCGTTTGCAACGTTGCGCAACTGAATGCGTATCCAGCGGTCGATCGACAGGGGCAGGGATGGAGGCTCGAGCGAAGCACCGCCGGCCAGAAGCGCGACTTTGGCCTTGCCGGCCTCGCCGGCTCGAACAGAAAGCTTCCTCACCGGGCCGTGCACGGAGCGGGAATCGCGATAGCTCGCCCCGCGACTCGTTTCCTTCCAGCACGGGCGATCGCCGGCGCAGGCGGCGGCGCCCGGGATTTCATGTTCGAGAACCAGGCGTCCGACTTCGCCCACGCTGTCGTAGAGACAGACCGCGAAGTCGTCGCCGCCGGCCGGACTACCGATGTCGTCGAGGGTCGTTTCGGCACCCGACGACCACTTCCACGACAGGCTGTCGCGGTCGTCGGCGCGCACGCTCATTTTCAGTCGTGACGCACCGGCTTCGGTGGGGACCCGGCAGCCGGACGCCGGAAGAGCCGGGCAGGCCGCGCCCGGACCCGGGACGCTGCCGTCGTAGTCGTAGATCCTGTCGAGATAGGAACGGATGTCGACGACCTCCTGTTCGCCGAGCCGGCGGCGATAACTGATGCTGGCCGCGAGGTCGCCGAACATCGGCGAGTCGCCCTTGAACCTCGACAGGTAGTTCTGCCCCGCTGCTTCACCGCCGAGGTGGGGGGCGTTGTAGGTCACATCGACCCCGTTCACGAAGGTGCGGATCGCACCGGCCGCGTCGCGGTAAATTTCGATGAGCTGCCAGGCCCCGTTGGTGATCGCATTCGCGCGCGTCACGCGCACGGTCGCGGTCGACGTCCGGTAGGACAGGCTGTTGTCGGCGACACGGTGAATGAGTCCGTTCAGGCCGAAGTACTGGTAGTCGGAGCTCTGCACGACGGGGCGGACGAGGTGGAAGATCGAGAACTCACCGGCGAGGCTCGCGAAGTTGCCGACTTCGATCTCGAACGAGAAGTTCTGGGGCAGGGGCGTGCCGTCGGGCGCCTTGGCGCCGCGGCCGCCGCGCGCGCAAGGGTGGCCGTTCACGCAGTCGGAGACGTAGAGCGGTTTCTCGTAGTCGTCCTGACCGAAGCTGCGGCCGCGGATCCATTCCGGCGGTCGGAAGCCTCCGGGCGGCAGGTAGCCCGACAGGTCGTCCCACCGGCGAATGCAGCCTTCCGGGAACTGCGCCGTGTCGCAGTACTGCTGGGATATCGCGGCGATGTTGCCGGCGGCGTAGCAGGCCGGCGTATTGCACGTGGCGATCGATCGCGCGCGCGTGGCCGCATCCTCGAACACGGTGGACTCGATGTAGAACTCGACGCCCGCGACATCCGCCGGACGGAAGCCGGGCGGAGTCGAGCGTAGCACG
>CAYYVZ010000051.1:0-5779 GCA_964475235.1 uncultured Myxococcales bacterium
CGAACCCGATGGGCGGTTGCGTTCCATCACCGACCCGCTCCGTACCCTGCGCACATCCACTTGGCCCCGGTGCAGGCGAGGCCGTCGTTGCAGGCCGAGCCGTCGGGGTCGGCGGCCGTGCATGCGTCGTCGGCTTCGCTGCACGTCTCCGAGCAGTCGATGTCGCCGTCGACGCCGGAGCAGGGTGTGCCTGCATGGACGTTGCACTTGCCGGCCGCACACGTGTCGGCGCCGTTGCAGAACAGTCCGTCGTCGCAGCCGCTGCCGCCCGGATCGGCGGCGGTGCAGCCGTCCGTGTTTTCGTTGCAGCTCTCCGAGCAGTTGCCGTCGCCGTCTGCTCCCGGGCACGGGTTGCCGGCGTGTGAGCTGCACACGCCGGCGATGCACTTGTCGGCACCGTTGCAGAAGACGCCGTCGTCGCAGGCGGCCTGTTCCGGGTCCGCCGCGCTGCACAGATCGGCTGCTTCGTTGCAGCTCTCGGAGCAGTTGTCGTCGCCGTCGGCGCCTGAGCACGGGGAGCCGCTGTGGGCCGCGCAGGCGCCGCCCGTGCAGGTGTCCGTGCCGTTGCAGAACAGGTCGTCGCTGCAGGTGCTGCCGTTGGGGTCCGCGGCGCTGCAGCTATCGGCCGCTTCGTTGCAGCTTTCCGAGCAATTCCCGTCTCCATCGACGCCGGGGCACGGGGTGCCGGCGTGATCGCTGCACGTGCCGCCCGAGCAGGTGTCGGCGCCGTTGCAGAACAGTCCGTCGTTGCACGCGCTGCCGTTCGGGTCCGGCGCGTTGCAGGCGTCGGCGGCTTCGTTGCAGGTCTCCGAGCAGTTGCCGTCGCCGTCGGGTCCGGCGCAGGGGTTGGTGGTGTGCACGCTGCAGCTGCCGCCGAAGCAGAAATCGGCGCCGTTGCAGAACACGCCGTCGTTGCACGGAGTCCCGTCCGGATCCGGATTGGTGCAGCCGCCGGTCGCGTCGCTGCACGACTCCGAACAGTTGGCGTCGCCGTCCGGACCGTCGCACGAGCTGCCGACGTGGCCGCTGCAGCTGCCGCCGACACAAGTGTCGGCGCCGTTGCAGATCAGGCCGTCGTTGCAGGCGCTGCCGTTCGGATCGGCGCCGTTGCACGAGTCACCCGATTCGTTGCAGGTCTCGCTGCAGTTGAGGTCGCCGTCGGGGCCGGCGCATGGGTTGCCGGCGTGCGAGCTGCAGGCGCCCGCGCTGCAGTAATCGGCGCCATTGCAGAACACGCCGTCGTTGCAGTCGATGCCGTTGGGGTCCGCCAGGTTGCAGGCATCCGCAGCTTCGTTGCACGACTCGGAGCAGTTTCCGTCGCCGTCGGGTCCGGCGCATGGATTTCCGGGGTGCACGCTGCATGCGCCGCCGCTGCACTTGTCGGCGCCGTTGCAGAACACGCTGTCGCTGCAGGCCGACCCGTCGGGATCGGCTGCGTTGCACGAGTCCGCCGTCTCGTTGCAGGACTCGACGCAGTTGCCGTCGCCGTCGGGTCCGGGGCACGGCGATCCGGCATGGTTGCTGCAATTCCCGTTCACGCAGGTGTCGGTCCCGTTGCAGAACAGGCCGTCAGTGCACGCCGAGCCATTCGGGTCGGACGCCGTACACGCATCGGCTGCCTCGCTGCACGTTTCCTTGCAGTTGCCGTCGCCGTCGGCTCCGGGGCAGGGATTGCCGGAGTGCACGCTGCAGAGCCCGCCGCTGCACTGGTCGGTGCCGTTGCAGAACACGCCGTCGTTGCACACCGAACCGTTGGGGTCCGGCGCCGAGCACGCATCGGCCGCCTCGCTGCAAACCTCCGCGCAGTTGCCGTCGCCGTCCGGACCGGCGCAGGGATTGCCGGCATGCACGCTGCACGTGCCGTTCGCGCAGAAGTCGGCGCCGTTGCAGAACACCCCGTCGTTGCACGGCGAGCCCTCGGGGTCGTCTCCGGTGCAGCCACCCGCCGAATCGCTGCACGATTCCGAACAATCGTTGTCGCCGTCGGCGCCGGGGCAGGGACTGCCCTGGTGCTGCGTGCACGCACCGGACGAGCACGAGTCCGTTCCGTTGCAGAACAGGCCGTCGTTGCAGGCCGAACCGTTCGGGTCGGCGGCGCTGCAGGTGTCGTTGGCCTCGTTGCACGACTCCGAGCAGTTGCCGTCGCCGTCCGCACCGTTGCACGGCGGGCTCTGGTGCACGCTGCAGGCGCCCGAAGAGCAGGTGTCGGTGCCGTTGCAGAACAGGCCGTCGTTGCAGGCCGAGCCGTTCGGATCGGAAGCGGTGCACGCATCGGCGGACTCGCTGCACGTTTCCTTGCAGTTGCTGTCGCCGTCGGCGCCGGGACACGGGCTTCCCGCGTGCGTGCTGCAGACTCCGCCGCTGCACTGGTCGGCGCCGTTGCAGAACAGGCCGTCGTTGCAGGCCGAGCCGTTCGGATCGGGAGCCGTGCACGCATCGGAAGTCTCGTTGCAGGCTTCCGCGCAGTTGCCGTCTCCGTCGGCGCCGGGACAGGGGCTGCCGGCGTGCTGGGAGCAGATTCCCCCCGAGCAGAAATCCGCGCCGTTGCAGAACAGCCCGTCGTCGCAGGGGCTGCCGTTGGTGTCCGCCGCCGCGCAACTGTCGGTCTGCTCGTTGCAGCTTTCCGCGCAGTTGCCGTCTCCGTCCGGGCCCGGACAGGCGCCGCCGGCGTGCTGGGAGCAGACGCCGTTCGAGCAGGCGTCGGCGCCGTTGCAGAACAGGCCGTCCACGCACGACGAACCGTTCGGGTCCAGAGCCTCGCACGCATTCACGAGCTCGGCGCAGCGCTCCGAACAATCGGAGTCACCGTCGGCTCCCGGGCATGGATCGCCCGCGTGCAGGCTGCACGAGCCGCCGCTGCACTGGTCGTCGCCGTTGCAGAACTTGTTGTCGTCGCAGTCGCTGCCGTCAGGGTCGGCCGCGGTGCAGGCGTCGGTGGCCTCGTTGCACGTCTCCGTGCAGTCGAAATCCCCGTCTGCCCCCTGGCACGGATCACCCGAGTGGACGCCGCACACACCGTTCGTGCACGCGTCGTCGCCGTTGCAGAACACACCGTCGTCGCAGGGAGAGCCGTTCGGATCGGGGGCGACGCAGCCCTCGAGCAGGTCGCTGCACGACTCGGCGCAGTTGCCGTCGTCGTCGGCTCCCGGACAGGGCGAGTTCGGGTGCACGTTGCATCGCCCGTCACCGTCGCAGAAATCGGCGCCGTTGCAGACCTTGCCGTCCTCGCAGGAGCTTCCGGCCTCCTCGAGCCGGCAATCGGGCGCGCAGCAGTCGCCGGTCGCGTTGTTGCCGTCGTCGCATTCCTCGCCGACCTCGACGTCGCCGTTGCCGCATTCGGTCGCGACGAAGTCTACGTGCAGGACGTAGCGGACGATGGTCTGGAAATACCTGTGGCGGACGCGAATCTCGTAGGTTCCGGGCGCCGCGATGTGCTTCGCCAGCTTCGAGCACGAGGCGATGCCGGAGTCGTCGTCGAAAGCGATGCACGGCAGCTCGTCGCCGTACATGCCCATGCAGTTGCCCGGTGCGTCGAGTTGTCGCAGCTCCACGAAGGAATCGCCGGGGCAGCCGCCGGCGCCGTTGGTGATCTCGGCGACGAGCACTTGCGGTCCGTCGAGCGTGAACGAGTAGCTGTCGAAGGAGCCGGCCGGAAAGCCGCCTTCGAAGTCGCCGCCGCCGGTCACGTCGACGGGTTCGAACATCGTGGTGGTCGTCGTGCCTTCGGTGGTCGTGGTCGTCGACGTGACGCCCGCTTCTGCCCCCGTGGAGAGCAGCAGCAAGGCCAGCACTGACGCGGCGCCTTTCCGTATTCGAGTCCTGTCCATGCGCTGGGCCCCCCGGCCTCAAGATACTGGATCGACGACAACCCCCAATACACGAACACCCCCCGGCGGGCGATTGCCGGGGGGTGTTCGTGTCACGTTCCCCGATTCCGGGGAGTGAGGGGTGTCGCTGGCCGCCGGTCTACGGCGGGCAGGAGTCGATCGTGCAGTCGTTGCCCTTGGCTTCGCGGCAGGCCTTCACGCTCGACGCCGGCGCCTTCTTCGGACAGACGCCCAGCCCTTCGTTGCAAAGCGGCGCGTTGTGGCAGTTCTCGTCGAACGGCACGCAGTCGCCGCCGCCCGGGCAGTTGCCGTTGTCGCCGCCACAGCCCTGGCCCGGATTCGACTCGCAGTAGCCGAACACGCACTTGCCTTCGAACCACTGGCCGCCGTTGTTGAAGCAGTCGATCTGCGAGATGCATTCCGTGATGGTCGGGCCGCCCTGCTGCACGACACCCGTGTCGCAGAGCTCGCTGCACTCGCTGAACGAGAGGTCGATGTACTTCAGGACGACGTTGTCGCAGTCCTGCACACCGCTGATTCCGCAGTTGAGGGCTGCGGCGATCAGCTGGCGGTAGAGCTGGCGGACCGACTCGCCCTGGACGGCCACGCAGAGACCTTCCAGCGCGGAATCGAGGCCGAGCCCTTCGACCCACGGGGGCGAGAGGTTGCTCGTCGAGTCGATGTGCTCACCGCACACGTCGATGCCGCCGATCCCGTCGAGGACGGCCTGCGTGACGTTGTAGGAGTTCGGCCGGCCGTAGCCGCCGTGCGTGCTCCAGTAACCTGCGGTCCGGCAGATGTCGGCGCCGCAGATCGTGTCGTTCTCGCAGCCGTTCACGAGGTCGCAGACGTCCGCGGTGCACGGGTCGCCGTCTTCGCACTCGTCGTTGTCGGCGTCGTGCGTGCACGTGTTGAGGGTTTCGTTGCACGCGTCGTCCGTGCAGTCCACGCCGTCGCCGCAGTCGCGCGGCGAGCCCTGGCAGGAACCGCTGTTGCACTCATCCGGGTCGGTACAGAACAACCCGTCGTCGCAAGAAGTGCCGTCCGGATCGGAGACGTTGCCCGGGCACGAGCCCGCGCCGTCGCAGTTCTCCTCGGCGTCGCACTGGCCGGTGGCGGCGCGGCACAGGGTTCCCGTACCGGCGAAGCCGTTGGTCGCGCAGGCACCGGATCCGTCGCAGTTCTCGGGCGGGTCGCAGACGCCGTTGCCGGCGCGGCAGAGCGTGCCGGTGCTGGCGAAGCCATCGGCCGGGCAGTCGCCCGCGCCGTCGCAGTTTTCCGGCGGGTCGCAGACGCCGTTGGCGTCGCGGCAGAGAGTTCCCGTGCTGGCGAAGCCGTCGGCCGTGCAGGCCCCGGCGCCGTCGCAGTTCTCGGGCGGATCGCAGACGCCGTTGCCGGCGCGGCAGAGCGTCGCCGTGCTGGCGAAGCCGTTGGCCACGCAGCCACCGGACCCGTCGCAGCTCTCGGCCGGGTCGCACACGCCGCTGCCGGCGCGGCAGACGGTGGCCGTGCCGGCAAAGCCGTTGGCCGTGCAGGCACCGGAGCCGTCGCAGTTCTCCGGCGGGTCGCACACGCCGTTGCCGGCTCGGCAGAGCGTTCCCGTGCTCGCGAAGCCGTTGGGCGTGCAGGCACCGGAGCCGTCGCAGTTCTCGGGCGTGTCGCACACGCCGTTGCCGTCGCGGCAGAGAGTTCCCGTGCTCGCGAAGCTGTCCGCCGGGCAGTCGCCTGCGCCGTCGCAGTTCTCGGGCGGATCGCAGACGCCGCTGCCGTCGCGGCAGAGAGTGCCGGTGCTGGCGAATCCGTCGGCCGGGCAGTCGCCTGCGCCGTCGCAGTTCTCGGGCGGATCGCAGACGCCGCTGCCGTCGCGGCAGAGAGTGCCGGTGCTGGCGAATCCGTCGGCCGGGCAGTCGCCTGCGCCGTCGCAGTTCTCGGGCGGATCGCAGACGCCGTTG
>CAYYVZ010000051.1:5879-17944 GCA_964475235.1 uncultured Myxococcales bacterium
GGCCGGGCAGTCGCCTGCGCCGTCGCAGTTCTCGGGCGGATCGCAGACGCCGTTGGCGTCGCGGCAGAGGGTTGCCGTGCCTGCGAATCCGTCGGCCGGGCAGTTGCCGGCGCCGTCGCAGTTCTCCGGCGGATCGCAGACGCCGTTGCCGTTACGGCAGAGCGTTGCTGCGCTCGCGAAGTCGTCGTCCGGACAGTCGGCGGAGGTTCCCGTGCAGGTTTCCTGCGGATCGCAGATGCCGTTGCCGGCGCGGCAGAGCGTGCCGGCCGCGCCGAAGCAGTTGTCCTCGGCTTCGTCGCACACGTTGCAGATGCTGCTGCCCACGCAGGGATCGCCCGCGCTGCCGCAGGTGCCCGAGACGCACACTTCCGGACCGTTGCAGAACTCGCCGTCGTCGGCGCAGTCGCTGTTGTCGGTGCACTCGACCACGTCGGTTGGCTCCGACGCGGAGTTGTCGCCGAGATCGGTGTCGTTCTCGTCCTGGGTAACCGAGACGTTGTTGCAGAGGTCTTCCGTGCCGTCGCAGGGGTCGGCCTGCAGCGTGCCGGCCGTCGGTGCCGTACCGCTCACCGAGACGGTGATCTGGATCATCACGCTGCCGCCGGACGCGATCGACGCGATGTTACACGTCACGATGCCCGCGGCGTGCATGCAGCCGCCGTCATCGCTGACGTAAGTGGTATCCGGGTCGAGCTCGTCCGTGACGATGACGTTGTTCGCGGTCTCCGGACCGGCGTTGCTGACCGTGAGCGTGTAGACGAGGTTCTCGCCCTGGCCGACCGGGTCCGGCGAGTCGGACTTGACGACGGCCACGTTGACGTTCGCCGTCGTGAAGACGGTGCCGGTGGCGGTCGAGTCGAGCGTTTCGTTCGGACCGACCGGAGGCGTGTAGGTAACGTGGCCCGTGTTCTCGACGAGGTCACCGTCGTTCGCGCCGCCCGCGACTTGTCCGCACATGTGGACGGTCACGGAAGCGCCGGGGAGCATCGACGGGATGGCTGCCCAGGTCGCGGTATTCGTGGTGGCGCTGCCGGCGGTGTAGGCGGGACCGGGGATGTCGCCGTTGTAGTTCGCATAGGCGCAATCGGGATTGCCCGGCTCGAGCAGATTGAGGTTGGTGTCCTCGGTGTCGCTGAGCAGGACGTTGGTCAGCGTATTGCCGCCGATGTTCGTGAACGTGATCGAGTAGCTGATGATGTCGCCGGCCTGGAGGAACTCTCCGCCCGACGCTCCGCCGTTCACGTGGGTCGTGCTCTTCAGCAGGACGGCGTTGTCGTTCTGGGACGCCAGCTCCTGGAAGCACTCGTGCTCCGGCTCGTAGTAGCGCCACGGATTGTCCTTCGCCGCGATCTCACTGGTGTCGCCGCCCGTGCTCTCCAGGCAGAAAGTGTTGGTGTCCAGCGAATTGACGAATGCGGTCGCATCGATGATGCGGAAAGCGATTCTCGAGTACTCCAGCTCGCCGAGCTCGCGGGTTCCGTGAACGAACCGGACAGCGTTGGTGCTCGGATAAGGAAGAGGGTTGGCGGAGTTCAGCGTCGCTCCGAGAGCCGTCGGGACCGAGTCGTTGCCGATGAGGCCCTGGATGGTCGAAGGCGTGATCGTCCCGCTGCCGCCGAGGCGGGAGCCCGGGTAGGCGATACGCTGCCAGGGGCCCACGCACTGGAGGTCGGCGGCGAACGCGCACGCAGCGATCTCGGCCGCGCTACCCTGCGGACTGCAGGCCGCCGCGCCGTTGCACGCCGGATTGTGGTCGTTCGTGTAGCGGGTCTGAGGGCCGGCGACCATGGAGCCCGTGCCCGTCCACGTGGTTCCCGAATCCGTCGAGACCAGCGGGGTATTGCCCGACCCACCGTTGTCCGACAGCGAGTTGTTGATGCCGAAAGCCTCCAGCTGGTCGTAGTCCCACTGATTGAACACTTTCGCCGGCTTCGTCTTCGGCCCGGTCGGCGTCAGCTGCGGAAGGATCTGCGTGAGCTGGTTCTGCGTGCGGGAGTCCGTGCTGTAGAAGATGCCGACGTCCTGGTTCACCTGGCCTACGGAACCGTCGTCCAGCCGGGTGGTGCCGGTGTCCGGCTTCCAGTTCTGGCAGCCGCGCTTGCCGCAGCCGAAGTACGAGATGTCGGCCGTCTCGGCGTTCTTCTGCGAAAACAGGCCGCCACCGGCAGGCTCGACGAAGCTCGCCCCGATGACTTCGACGCCGGGCGGGATGTACACCGTGGCCCACGCAGCCATGCCGGTATCGCTGCCCGTGTCGCGCGGCGTCGTCTCGAGGATGTAGGCGAACTCGTCGCCGTTATCGAAACCGTCGGAGACGGCCGACAGCGTCGCGGGATCGATGAAGATGCGGTTGGTGAGCGAGCCGACGTAGTCGGCTTGTGCGGGCGCCGCAGCGGCTACGAACAGCGCTGCCGCCAGGGCAGTCGCCCATCGCAGCGTTGCTGCGTGTCGTCGTCCGGCTCGCGCGCCGGCGTGGCCAGGCGCGGTGCCGCAAATTGCAGTGCGAATCGACTGCCGTCGAGAAGCGAATCCGAGCATGGGAACCCCCTTACAATGCGGGTGCGTCGGCTATCGACGCACCACCCTTTCTATCGATCGATGTTGCCCGCTTACGTGCGGGCCCTGCTTCTGGCCACCGCGCCTGCTTTCCCCCAGGCACCAGCGGCGCGAAAGTGTCACACTACTTAGTAGCTAGTCAAATGGCTGTCCGTGGCCGGAGCCGGGCCGGCGCGTGTTCGGTAAGTTGCTGATTTAGTTGATGATTTCGTTTCGTGGAAAAGCCGCCCCGGGGTGGCTCTGGGACCCGAAAGGAACGAGTTTGCAGCCGTGGCTGCGCGACTGAGCACGGCGAGCCTGCCCCCCCGTTCACGCAAGTCCCGCATCAGCGAATTCGGCGCTCCGTGCGTTTGTGAACTGGTTCAACACGCAGCCGGCCACGGCGGAGTCCTCCAGCGCTGCGTGCTCTCGTTTCAGGCGTACGGACAGAAGGGCGGGGCCTCTTTCCGGGAGAAGTGCTCGTGGCACGCAAGAGCAGTTCCGTCAGAGCGCTTGCCGATCGGTGGTCGAATCGAAACGGCTCGCCTCACTCGGGCTTTAACCCGACCACCAGCTGCAGCCCGGTAAGGTCGAACGTCGATACGCCGACTCGCCGCCCCTCCGGATCCCGCACGTAGACGGTGTGCTCCGTCTCGCCGTCGTAGCAGCCGCGGTCCACCGCCCGCTGCCGGATCTCCTGCCTGCGCGACGGCGTCACCCTCAGCGCGAACATCTCCATCGAAGCCGGCGAAGGCGCCGGCTCGTCGTCGCCGCGCGCCTCGATCATGAGCATCGAGTCGTGCGCGAGGCCGAGCCAGATCGAGCGCGGCAGAAGGTCGCGCGCTTCGACGAGGTCGAACATCTCCCGGTAGAACGCCGCGAGCCCGGTGACATCGTTCGTTCGAAGGGCGAGGTGATGAAACTCGAGCGACATGAAAGTTTTCCTTCGCGGGACGCCTCGCGTGACTCGGAACCTTCTACACGGCCCGCTATCATCGGTCCATGCAGACGGGACTCGAACGAGTGCTTGCCGAGCCGCGAAAATGGCTCGGACGGGGAAGGATCGGTCTGGTGGCCAACCCCACGACGGTGGACCGGCGCTTCCGTCACGCGATCGATCTCTTCCACGCGCACCCGGATGTGAACCTCACGCTTCTCTTCGGGCCGGAGCACGGCATCCGCGGCGCTGCGCAGGACATGATCCACGTCGGCGATGCGCACGACCCCGTCACTCACCTTCCCGAGGTGAGCCTCTACGGCCGCACGTTCGATTCGCTTACGCCGAAGCCGGAAGACCTCGCGCGAGTGGACGTGCTCGTCTTCGACATCCAGGACGTCGGCGCGCGCTACTACACGTACGCCGCAACGATGGCGCTCTGCATGCAGGGTGCGGCGAAAGCGGGCGTCAAGGTCGTCGTGCTCGACCGGCCGAATCCGATCGGCGGCGCGCAGGTGGAAGGCGGCGGCCTCGAGCCGGGCCTCGAGAATTTCTGCGCGCTTTACCCGGTTCCGCAGCGACACGGGATGACCGTCGGCGAGCTCGCGCGGCTCTACAACACGAGCTTTGGAATCGGATGCGAGCTCGACGTCGTCACGTGCGACGGCTGGAAGCGCGCGGACTACTTCGACGCGACGAGCCTGCCGTGGGTGATGCCTTCGCCGAACATGCCCACGCTCGATACCGCGATCGTCTATCCGGGCATGTGCCTGCTGGAGGCGACCAACCTGTCGGAGGGCAGGGGAACGACGCGGCCGTTCGAGCTGTTCGGGGCGCCGTTTATCGACGGGCGCGCGCTGGCCGGGGAAATGTCGCGCTGCGGTCTCGAAGGCGCGGTCTTCCGCCCGTGCACGATCGAGCCCACGTTTCACAAGCACGCGAAGCTGCCTTGCGGGGGACTTCAGATCCACGTCACCGAGCGCGAACGTTTCGATGCCTACCGGACGGGACTCGCGGTGCTGTGGGGCGTGAAGCGCCTGTGGCCCGACGACTTCAGGTGGCGAACCGAAGAGTACGAGTTTCGCGACGACGTGCCGGCGATCGATCTGCTCACCGGCAAGCCGTCGGTGCGCACCGCCATCGACGCCGGCGCATCTTTCGACGAAGTGGTCCGCCTCTCGCGCGAAGGCACCGAAGTCTACGATGCCGGCCGCGCCGCCGCCCTTCTCTACGACTGAATCGGGGACGGGTACAGGTTTTCGCGATCGCCGCTCCCTGGCCGGGCGCTTCGCGAAAACCTGTACCCGTCCCCGATTTCTCTACTTCAGAATGGCGCGGGCCTGCACTTCGAGGCGCAGCTGCGGCAGCACGAGTGCCACCACCTGCACGACCGTGCGCGCCGGGTAATTCTTCGGGAAGAACTCCGTGAACACCTCGTCGACGGCCTGCACCTCGCCGATGTTCGTGAAGTACTGCGTCAGGTGCATCACCTGCTCGAGCCCCGAACCGGCAGCTTCGAGCACGTTCCTGAGGTTCGTGAACGCGTTGCGCGCCTGTTCGCGGATGTCGTCGGGGATCGAGAAATCGGCCGCGAGGCCGACCTGGCCCGACACTTCGACGAATCCTCCGGCAACGGTCGCCTGCGAGAACTTGTACGATTCGTAGATGGCCTCGGTTCCCGGCGGATTGACGAGCTTCACTTGGGACATCGGTCTTCCTCCAGTCGAATGATGCCCACGCTTCTCACCCGCGCGGCAGCGACGCAATCACCTCGGCCGCCCGATCCGCCTCCGCCGGATCGCTCGACGTCGGCACCAGCAGAACCTCGTCCGCGCCGAGCTCGCGGCACAACATCAGGGCGTCGCGAAGCGCTTCGGGCGACCGCGCGCTGATGTTCGGCGCCAGCGCTCGCCCGGATCCTTCGCCCATGAACGCGAGATAGCGCTCGAGGTACGACGCGATCTGCTCGTCCGGATCGCTGCCGAGCGCGAACCAGAATCCGGTGATCAACTTCGGAGGCGCCTCGCGACCGGCACTTCTCCACGACTCGCGCGCGGCGTCGAAGCGCATACGAATATCGTCGGCTGACGGGCCGAAGCTGAACCCGGAGATCCCGTCGGCCCAGCGCGCGGCGCGCTCGATGGCCTTCGGCATCAGAACCCCGGCGAGCAGCGGCGGACCGCCGCGTTGCAGCGGCGCCGGTTCGACGCGACCGGACGCGCTTTCGATGCGGTGCGTGCCGTCCCACACCGCACGCATCACGGCGACGCTCGACTCGAGGCGCGACAGCAAGCGGTTGTCCCACGTCGCGCCGACCGCGCGGTAGTCTTCCTCGCGCGCGCCCGTGCCGACGCCGAGGCACACGCGGCCTCCGGACAGCACGTCGAGCGTCGCGACCTGTTTTGCGAGCATCACCGGATCGTGGAGCGGCGGCACCGAAACGTGGAACGCCACCTTCACGCGCTCGGTCCAGGCCGCGGCGCACGAAAGCGTGACCATGATTTCGGGGTTCGGAAACGCGACGCGCTCGCCGGACGCGATGCTGGAGAAGGGCCCGGCATCGACGCGCCGGCACCACTGGCGCACGAGCTCGCGAGTGAGCCCCGGTACCATCACTGGAAGGTTCATCCCGACTTTCATCGGAGCGGGTTTAGAGCAGAGACGCGGATTTCAGTCCCGCGTGCGGCGAGCGCCGCGCACAAGAAGGGACGGATCCGTTTCCCGCGCGGGAAACGGATCCGTCCTTACCCTGGTCCTCGCGACGAGAGCTGGATCAGGCCCGCCGGCGCGTAATCGTGAGCAGTGTCCGCCGGCGCGGGATCGGAAGCCCGATCACCGCCGCCACGCGTTTCCTCGCCCCGCGCACCTTGCCCGATGCGGCCGCGACGGCGCGCTTGGCCACCTTCTTCCTGCGGATCTCGAGCCGTCCTTCGCGGTTCGAGCGAACGCAGGTGCGGCAGCGCCAGTCGTGCATGGGCCTCGCCGCATGCCGCTCCAGCTCGCACTTCGGACAGCGGTGGAGGTAGACCACCTTCTCGCGCGCACCCGGCCTGGCGTCCGACTTGACGACCACGGGAATGCGCACGCGCGGCTCGAAGCCGACCATGCGCATCAGTTCTTCCCATTCGCCGCCATGCGGCGCGGCGTCGCCGCCGTGACGCTCGTAAACGGCGGCGTGCGCCGCCTCGTGACAAAGGATCTCCGCGAGAAGATGAGACTGCGAATCGCGCAGCGACGGCGTGAGACGTATGAGGCGATCTTCCTGATAGCAACGACCGAACGCGCGCTTCAGGCGCGGAGAGAATTCGATGCGCAGCGACGCGTCGAGCTCGGGCACTTCCCACGTGCGGAGCCAGTGCGCGAGACGTCTCTTGAGTCGCGGTGGAAGATCGGCATCAGCGAGCGGCATGGGCGCGGAAGCTAGCATGGCACCGGAACAGGGTCCCGTTCGGCGTGGAAAATTTTTTTCGCGCCGAAACTTGCTTCGTCATTGCGCTTCGGCGGTGAACCGGCTGCCGTCGAAATCGAGGCGAAAACAGCGGAAATCCTGCGCATTTTCCCGTGGCGCGCCGGGTGGCCCGAAGACTTGAACTGCCCTTTCATGACGGCGAGTGAATGTTCTCACGCGTCGTCACGAAGTTCGAGAGTTCGGAAATATTTTTCTCTCGCAGTGCGGAGCGGTGCGACGCGAAAGCGATGCGCGAACGACACGCGTGCCGAACGTTTGCGCACGCGCGTGCTGAAGAGGCACGCACTGCTCACGAAATAGTCGCGCCGCGCGCGTCGGATTGATCGACGAGGACGACAGGCGCGACCAAAAGTGCAGTGAGAGGCGAGCGACGGAATCGCTAGCGAAGAATGACGAGCGACGAGCGGCGATCGCCCGCGGGCCGAAAAAGAATCGGGCCGTCTGCCTGCGACAGACGGCCCGTCTCTTTTCGAGGGAGGTCGCGCGTTGCGACCGGCGCGCGATCTCAGCCCGCGGCTTCCTCGTCGCGGAACCGGCGTCCGAGGATGTCGACGAGGATGTAGGTCGCGAGCAGGACGAATGCGGCGCCGGCGAACCAGAGGAGCTTGTCCTTGAGGACGTGGATCATCGCGTCCGGATCCTCGAGCAGGTTCGGAGAGTCGGCGAGCACCTGGGCGCCGAACCACGCGAGCACGAAGCTCCAGATGAAGGATCCGGTCAGGGTCATGACGGAGAACATGACGAAAGGCGTGCGCGCCGCGCCGGCCGGAAGGGAGATGAGGTGGCGAACCACCGGCAGCAGCCGTGCGAAGAAGATTCCGACGTTCGAGTAGTGCTGGATCCACCTCTCGGCCAGCAGCCATTTCTTCTCGGGTACGAGGAAGTATTTCCCGTACTTCAGGATCAGAGGACGTCCGACCGCGTACGCGAACCAGTAGGAGAGCGACGATCCGAACCATGATCCCAGGGTCGATGCAGCAACGACCCCCCAGAAGCTCAGCACTCCCTGCTGTGCCCAGTAGGCCGCCGGCGGCACGATGACCTCGCTCGGAATCGGAAAGACCGTCGACTCCACCGCCATGAGAAAGAACACGCCGGCGTAACCCCAGTCACGGGACATGTGGAACCAGGTGACGAACAGGGAATGCAGCATGGGCGGGACCATACCTGCGCTTGGATCGCCGCGAAAGTCGCGAGTCCGTGAAGTGCGCCACGCTTCCGTGCATTTTCGTGCGCCTCGCGGTTCCGCGTCAGAAGCCGCGCGCGAGCGATTCAAAAGCGAATCGCGCGGACCTCGCGCGGCTGCCGGCTGATGAGCTTTCGATAAATGTGAGAGCGACCCGCGAATAGTTGTTGCCGGCCTGCGTCCGAGCAGGCTAACCAACATCAGGAAAATACGAGACAGAAGCGATGCAGCAGTCCTCCTTCCACACCACCCCCGATCTCGGTACCGCGCGCCAACGCTCGCGGTCTCGCGAGAGCTTCCGCGTGCACGCCGGTCGTTCGGCCGCCGTCGAGGCGCGCCCGATGGCGGAAACCTCGCCCCTGCATTCGGTCCAGACCCTGGTGACCACGATGTTCGTGATGTCGGTGGCCGCGGGGTGGATCGCCGTGGCCTCGCTGGCCTCTGCTCCGCTGATTGGCGCCGGCGAGCTGCTGAGCCGGGCCGTCCGAACCCACTAAACCGCCCCGGATCCCGAAAACGGACCGGGCCCGGCCCGTCCGCCCGGAACTCCATGGCTGGCGCCAGGCTCGAACGGTGATTCGGGCCCGATTGGCCGCAGCTCCGACACCGACTTTGGTTGAATGGTCCCGGCCCGGAAGGGTTTCTGCGGGTTCGCCGGGTTCGGCCCAGCCGGCGCGAGCCGGTCGCCGCCCCTCCTCAGCGAACCCTCATCCGCGTCCACCTCGCGAGGCGGCGACCGGTGCCGCATATAGGCATCGTCCCCGCGCCGACCGAAGCGGCCGGCGTGCGTTACTTCCCTCCGTCGCGGGCTGTTGTCTCTGCGTGCCGTAGCGGCAAAAGTCCGCGAGTCCGCAGGAGGAACCACCATGGCCCAGACCGCCCAGCTCCGAGTCATCAACTTCGCCGAAAACGACTGCGAGCGCGTCTACAAGCTTCAGCGCGAAGCCTACCTCCGCCATCCCTACCCGAGCGCCGACGAACGGCGCGCGAACCTCGCGAAGCTCGAGAGCATCCTCGTAAACAACGTGGACCGTATTGCCGAGATGATCGGCAAGGACTTCGGCCACCGCTGCGCCGAGGAGACCAAGCTCCTGGAGATCTTCACGAGCGTCGACGGCATCCGCGACGCGAAGAAGAAGGTCTCGCGCTGGATGGCACCGGAGAAGCGCCACGTCTCGGTGCTCTTCGCGACGGGCAAGAACCGGGTCATCCCGCAGCCGAAGGGCGTCGTCGGAATCGTGGTTCCCTGGAACTACCCGCTCTTCCTCCTGATGGGCCCGCTCACGAGCGCGCTCGCTGCGGGCAACCGCTGCATGGTCAAGATGGCCGCCAACTCGACGAACCTCTGCAAGTTCCTCGCGTCGGAGTTCGAGAAGGTTTTCGACGAGGACACGGTCGCAATCCTGCCGGGCGTGCGCGGCCAGGATTTCTCGAGTCTGCCGTTCGACCACCTCCTCTTCACCGGATCGGCCGACGCGGGCCGCAACGTGATGCGGGCCGCCGCCGAGAACCTCACCCCCGTGACGCTCGAGCTCGGCGGAAAGTCGCCGACCGTCGTCTGCGACGACTTCGACGTCGAGACCGCCGCTTCGCGCATCCTTTACGCCAAGTACGTGAACGCCGGCCAGACCTGCCTGGCGCCCGACTACGTGATGGTGCCGAAGGCCAAGCGCGACGCGTTCGTCGATGCCTGCAAGCGCATCCTGCCGAAGCGCTACCCGAACCCGGGCGACGGCACCTACACGTCGCTCATCGACGAGAAGGCGTACAAGCGGCTGCGCACGACGCTGGACGACGCGGTCGCCAAGGGCGCCGAGGCGGTGCCGCTGGTTCCGGGTGCGCAGTTCGACGACCAGCTTCGCAAGTTCCCGCCCCACGTCATCCTCAACCCGACCGAGGACATGATGGTGATGCGCGAGGAGATCTTCGGACCGTTGCTGCCCATCAAGACGTACGAGTCGCTCGACGAAGTGGTCTCGTACGTGAACTCGAAGGACCGGCCTCTCGGCTTCTACCTGTTCACCAACGACAAGCAGCGCGAGGACAAGCTGATCTACGGCACGATCTCGGGCGGCGTGACGGTGAACAACTGCGTCATGCACGTGGCCCAACACGACATGCCGTTCGGCGGCGTGGGTTCGAGCGGCATGGGGCACTACCATGCGCGCGAGGGCTTCGTGGAGATGAGCAAGATGCGGCCGGTGCACACGAATCCGAAGCTGCCTGGCGTCGAGCAGTTCTATCCGCCGTACGGCAAGAAGCACTCGCTGCTCTTCAATCTGCTGTTGCGATTCAAGAAGTAGCGGCACGGGCGCGGGGCGCCCGGCGCATGGTGCGAGGTCGTCAAGCGATGCTCGGGGACGATTGCTTGTACCTGGTACAAGCAATCGTCCCCGTTCTTATTTCCTGAAGAAGGCGTAGGCGGGGAGCGCGGTTGCGGTGACGGCGAGAGCGGCGCCGCATTCCAGCGGGCGTTGCCAGAGCATGGCGGCGGCGATGGCGGCGTTGGCCAGCAAAAAGAGCGCGGGAACCACGGGATAGCCCCACGCGCGATAGGGGCGAGGGCGGTTGGGGTGGCGGCGGCGCAGGGCATAGAGCGCGGCGGTGTCGGCGATCATGGCGAGGACGATCGCGAACGTCGTGTAGTCGAGCACGCTCGGGAAGCGTTCGAGCACCAGGATCAGCGCGACCGCCGTGGCCGCCTGGACCGCGATCGCGACGTGCGGCGTCTGGTAGCGCTCGTGCACGCCGCGTACCCGATGGAAGAAAAGGCCATCGAGCGCCATCGCGTAGGCGATGCGCGGCCCCACCAGGATCGTGGCGTTGAGGCAACTCCACACCGAACCGAGGATCAGGATCGACGCGAGCACGGCGCCCGTGTCGCCGAAGAACACCCGGGCCGCGGCCTCGCCCACGCGCACCTCGCCGGCGATCGCGCCGATCGGCAGAGCGTAAAGGTAGGCGGCGTTCACGAGCAGGTAGATCGCGGTGCAGACCGCCAGTCCGAGAAACAGCGACAGCGGCAGGTCGCGTTCGGGGCGCCGGATCTCGCTTGCCACGTACACCGACGCGTTCCATCCGAGATAGCTGAACAGCACCGGCGACAGCGCGAGACCGAACCCCATCGCCGTCACTTCGCCCGGCGCCGCGTTCGTTGCGGCAGACACAGCAGGCCCGGACATCACGAGCGGCCCGACCACGGCGAGCCCGACGAGCGCCGCGATCTTGAACCCGGCCGTCAGATTGTTGATCCAGGCGGCCAGGCGAACGCCGCGCCAGTGGATCGCCGACGTTGCGATCGTGATCGCGACAGCGAGCGCCGTCCGCGACGTGGAGTCGATCGTGACGAAGTTGGCGAGGCCCTCGGCAAACCCGACGGCCAGCGTTGCCACCGTTCCCGCGTAGACGGCGAAGAACGACAGCCAGCCCACGACGAACCCGGCCAGCGGTCCCCAGGCCTCTCTTAGATAGACATAGTCCCCACCCGCATGAGGGTACATCGCACCGAGCTCGGCGTTCGCGAGCGCGCCAGCCAGCGACAGGGCGCCGCCGAGAATCCACGCGGCGAGGAACGCTTCCGGGCTGGGCAACGCGGTCGCGACCGTCCCGGGAGTCAGAAAGATTCCGACGCCGATGACGGACGAAACGACGAGCATGGTCGCGTCGAAAAGTCCGAGCTCCGGGCGAAGACGGTCGAGAGGATGCCGATCGGACGTCATGCCGGCGACGGCGGCGTATTCCGGCCAGGAACCATCGGGACCCGCTGCGGCAACATGAGAGAGCGTCGCGACGACGCGCGTTACCGATACCTTCCGCTGCGACCCGATGACAGGACTCCGCGCTGCGTCGCCCCGAATCGTTCACCGGGTTCCCGGCCGGACGAACGCCGATGCGGGAAGGAGGCGGCTCCCGGCGACGGCCGGGGCTGTGTCGTTTCG
>CAYYVZ010000052.1:0-17848 GCA_964475235.1 uncultured Myxococcales bacterium
TCAATAACCTGACCGTAAATATCGTAAATGTCTGCGCCAAAGCGTTTCTGACCAAAGAACGCCTGCCACGGATCTGGCGTGACGTAGTCAGTAATATTCAGCACACCACTATCAACGGCAGACACCAGCACATTCACCTGTTTAGGCTTCTCGCCATTTTTAGTGCTGGCTTTAATTTTCACGGTTAATGGTTGATTGGGACGCATTTTTGCTGGTGTTTCCAGCGCCAGAGCGAGGCGACGGTGGACGACGTTGCGAACGCGCTCGCAGCGTTCGAGGCGGACACCAAGTACCGCGACTTCCGGGCGTACAGGCCAGAGCAGGCGGTCGCCTTCAAGCGCCACCTGGCCCAGCGGCAGAGTCAGAAGACCGGGGCCAAGCTGAGCAAGGCGACGATGCACGCGACGCTCGCCCACCTCCGGCGCTTCTTCCAGTGGCTGGCCGGTCAACCGGGGTTTCGCTCGAAGCTCACCTACTCCGATGCCGACTACTTCAGCCTGTCAGAGAAGGACACGCGGATTGCGACGGCCCGCCACCCGAAGCGGTTCCCGACGATCGAGCAGGTCAAGCACGTCCTCGCCACCATGCCCGCCTCTTCGGACGTGGAGCGACGAGATCGCGCGCTCGTCGCGTTCGTGCTCCTGACCGGCGCGCGGGACAGCGCGGTCGCCTCGTTGCGGCTGAAGCATGTCGATCTGACGTCCCGTAGCGTCTCGCAGGATGCGCGGGAGGTGCAGACGAAGTTCAGCAAGACCTTCACGACCTACTTCTTCCCCGTCGGCGATGAGGTGCGGCAGATCGTCGAGGCGTGGGTGGTGTATCTCCGCAAGGAGAAACTGTGGGGAAACGACGATCCCCTGTTCCCGTCTACTGAGGTCGCGCCGGGAGCCGAGCAGCACTTCGAGGTCGTCGGGCTCAGGAAGGCCCATTGGAGCAGCGCCTCGCCAATCCGAACGATCTTCCGGCAGGCGTTCGAGGCGGCCGGGCTGCCGTACTTCAATCCCCACAGCCTGCGGAACACGCTGGTCCACTTCGGACAAGAGCAGTGTCGGACACCGGAAGAGTTCAAGGCGTGGAGTCAGAATCTCGGCCACGAAGACGTTCTGACAACCTTCAGCAGCTACGGGTACGTGGCCACACCTCGCCAGGGCGAGATCATCCAACAGCTAGGAATCCCGCGCGCGACCGAACAGCCCGGCGCGGAAGCGATTGCTGAAGCTGTCGCGCGGCGGTTGATGAAGGCGGAAAGGGGTCGCGACGCCGAGAACCATGAATGATCGACTCGGTCGGCCGAAGGTTGGGACCACGCCTCAGTGCATCGAAACCGGCCGATCCTGGCTAGGCTTTTTGAGAATGAGGACCAAGGGGACAATCGCGAGCACGATATAGCCGGACCATCGAAACACATCGGTGAAAGCGAGGAGGCTCGCCTCGTGCAGGACCAAACCGTAGAGAATACCGTTCGCCTGCTGGCTCGCAGTGAACGGATCTGCCCCACCTGCCTGTGCGACGGACGACGCCCCAGCGAAGGCGGCCTGAGCCGCGGGATTCGTCGGCTGGATGTGCTCGACGAGTCTTGACTGGTGGATCTGGCCCCACCGCACGAGCAGCGTACTGGACAGGGTGATCCCGACGCTCGCCCCGGTGTTGCGCATCAGATTGAACAGCGCCGACGCAGAGGCAACGGACGACGGTGGCACGCTGGAAATCGTCAACGCCGACAGCGGAACGAAGCTGAATCCGATACCGACGCCCGTGGCGAGCAGGGCCGGAAGCATATCTTCAGGAGACACTCCGGCGTGCCAACGGCTCATATCGAACGCGCCGTAAGCGATCAGGGCGACACCACAGAGCAAAACAGCGCGCGCGTCCAGTCGGGTATAGAGCTGCCCGACGATGAACATTCCGAACATGGTCGCGAGCCCACGAGGGGCCATTGCTACCCCGGCTTGCAGGGCCGGGTACTGCATCAGTAGCTGCAAAAACAGACCATAGATTATGAAATTAGAATAAAGGCTCGCGAACAGCAGAACCGTGATGACAGCGCCCGCGGCGAAGGTCGGATCGCGAAACAGCCGAAGCTGCACCACGGGCTCCCGATGCCGAAGCTCCCACGGAACGAGCAAAAGCGTGGCCGCTACTGAAACCGCCGTGAACGCCCACACCCACGGGGCCGCGAACCAGTCGGCTCTCTCACCGCGATCCAGCACGATCTGAGCGCAGCCGATTGAGAGCACGATGAGAAGAAATCCGATGTAGTCGGTACGAACCGACCGGCGCGATTCGTCCCGGCGATCACCCGGGACGAAGGCGAGTTGGAGTAGGACAGCGAGCAATCCAATGGGAACGTTGATGAGGAAAATCCACCGCCAGTGGTAGTTGTCCGTTAGCCAGCCTCCTAGCGTCGGGCCAAGGATCGGAGCGACCATGATGCCGATTCCCCAGACGGCCGTTGCCAGCCCATGTTCGGCTGGCGGGAAGACTTCGAGCAGTTTGGTTTGCGACAGGGGCATGAGTGCCGCGCCCCCCACTCCCTGCAGCAGGCGGAAGAAGACCATGCTCGGGAGGTCCCATGCCAGGCCGCAGAGCGCGGACGCGGCGCTGAAAAGGAGCGTGCTGCCGATGAGCAACCGCTTCGTGCCAAAGGTCGCGGCGAACCATCCGGTCATGGGTACGACGATGCCGGTCGCTACGAGGTAAGAGGTCAGGACCCAAGTCACCTCATCGACGGAGGCAGAGAAGCTCGCGCGCATGTGCGGAAGCGAGACATTGGCAATGGTGACGTCGAGAACTTCGATGACGGTCGCGAGCATGACCGCGAGCGCAACGAGCCATTTGTGGACGGGTTTCCTGGCCTCCGCGGAGTCGTCCGTCAACGTTGCGGCCCTCCACGACGCTCTTGCGCGAGTTTGGATTCCGGGTTCGATCGAATGTCCACGCTTGCAATAACTGAGGTCCCGATTCGCAGCGGCTGCTCAGCTTGAAAAGGGTCATCCAGTTCGATGCGCACCGGGACCCGCTGCACGACCTTCACCCAGTTGCCGGAAGCGTTCTCGGGGGGAAGAAGCGAGAACGCGGAGCCGCTGCCGGGCGAAAGGCTGACGACGTGTCCTGCGTATGTAGCGTCGGGATAAAGGTCCGCAGTTACGGAAACGGCTTGGCCGACACGCACGTCCGCAAGCTGCGTTTCCTTGAAGTTGGCCTCGACGTAAACGGCTTCCAGCGGCACCAGCATCATGAGCGGCTGTCCCGGCTGCACGGCTTGACCAACTTCCCCTGATCGTTTGGCCACGATGCCGCTGACCGGGGCACGCAGCTCGGTGTAGGACACCATGAGCCGCGCTTCGTCTCGCATTGCCAGAGCCTGGCGGACCATGGCGGCTTCGTCGGGTGAAGCGTCCATGGGAATGCCGAGCATCGCCCGAGCTTGCTCCGCAGCGCGGCGGGCCGAGACCAGACGCGCTTCAACCGCCTCCCGGCCCGTGCGCACCTTCTCGACCTGTTCGGTCGGCGCGGCATCACGCGCCGAGAGGCGGTTGACCCGAGTTTCGTCGATCCTTGCCTGTGCAAGTTCGACCTCCACGAGCTTTACGGAGCTGTCCGCCGTGAGAACGGCGGCGCGGCGTTGAAGCACGCCTTCCCTCGCGACAGCGAGGGCGGCTTCCGCTTGATCCAGTTTGATTTGGAAACTGGCGGAATCGAGCCGTACCAGCGTCGCACCCTTCTCTATCTGTTGGTGCTCCTGGACGAGCAGCTCGGAGATCACCCCCGGAACGCGCGGCGTAACGAGCGAGACGTCCGCGCGAACATAGGCATCGTCCGTCGAGACGTGATCGCGGTGGTAGGCCCACCACTGGTACGTCACGGGCAAGGTCACAGCGATGAGAGCAAGTGTGCCCAACCCCCATTTCAAATGACGTGCGAATCTCATTTGGATCCTTCGCCAGCGGTAGAAGCTGAACTGCCCAACTCACCCGTAAGCCGAGCGAGCTGCGCGTTGGCAATCGCCAATGCGTAGTGGATGGTCGCACGATTGCTCTGAGCCTGTGCGCGAGCCGTCAATGCGGTGAGGACATCGAGGCTGGTGCTCACGCCCGCCGTATATTGCTCCGACAGCAATCGGTACGACTCGTCGGCGAGATTGGCTTCCTTTCGGGCGGAGTTCTCTTGCACCGCGAGAGTCTGCACGGCGACGAACGCCTGTTCGACTTCGACCATGAGATCCCGTTCGAGCCCAGCGAGTGAAGCCTCCGAGCTGCGAGATTTGGCGCGTTGTTCGGCTACGTCGAGGTAACGGGACCCGCCTGCTTCCAGAAGCGGAATCTCTACGCCGACCAGAAGTCGCCAGAAGTTGCTCCGCTCCGCGAACGTGTCTTCGTCGGTGAGGTGATAGCTCCACTGCACGCCCAGAGTTGGCAAGAGTGCCGCTAAGCGTCGCTGCTCCTCGGCGTTCGCCTGCTTGACCTTCGCGCGTACCTGCTGAAGGTCGGGGCTGCTTTTGTGGGCCTTGTCCAGCAGCTCACGCAGCGCCCGAGTGTCATGCGGCGCCTCCGGCGGCTCCGTGACGGAGAACGCCATCGGCAGGTTCGCCAGGCGAGCGAGCCGTACCTTCGCGACCTGAACCGCCCCGTCCGATTCGGTAACCATTCGCTGAGCGCGAGCGACAGTGGTCTCGGCTCGAACCACATCCACTTTCAACGCACTACCAAGCTCGAATCGGTCTTTCGCATGCCGCGCTTCCGCAGTTGCCAAACGCGCCGAGTCTTGCGCGACTTGGGCGATCACTTCAGCGCGAAGCAGGTCGTAGTAGGCGGCGCTGACTGCAAGTCGGATGTCCAGTCTTGTAGCGCGGGTCGCTTCCCTGGCTCGTTCGACCTCGGCCTTGCCCATCGCACGCAAAGCCCAGAACTGCTGCGTGTAGAGCGGTTGTGTAACCGACAGCGTGTCTCGAAAGGATTCCTCGGGAACGACGACCGGGTTGAGTCCCGGAACGGAGAACTCGCTCGGGAACGCGATCTCTTCCTTGTTCCGAACGAAAGAGCCGGAATTGACGACGGAGGGAGCCATTGCGCTGACCGCTCGCCAAGGGGCGACCGCCGCCGCATCCTCGTTCGCCATTGCCGCAGCGATCTTCTCGTGTGTCCGGTCGGCCGACGCGCAAGCCTCTTCCAGGGTGATCACCGGGTCAGCCAACGAGCGCGAGACGGTTCCGCAGAGTGCCGTGGCAGTCAGCACGGCGACCAGCTTGAACGAGCTTTTCATGGATGATCCAGCAACCGTCGCAGAACGGACCAGGCGTCCTTGGCCACTGTGCGGGCGGGACGACGGTTAGGCTGTTGGACCCAATCGCCAAGGATGGCGTTGAGTGCACCCGTTAGCGCGAGCGCGATATGGCGGGTCTCTTTGCGGCTACGGGTCGGTGACGCGGCCTGAACCAGGCTCTCCACGTACCGAACGAACTCGCCATAACGGTCGGCCGCGCCTTCACGCAGATTGGCCCTGAACTCCCAGGAGAAGCCTCCGGTCGCGGAGAGGTACAAGCGAAACGCACCATCGTACTTCTCGAAGTACCGAAAGGCCGCCTCCACGACCTGTTCCAGAGATTGCGCTCCGATCTGGTCACCAATGGTCTCGCGGGCGAAATCCACGAATGCGACCATTCGACGGCCGACCACCTCGGCGAACAGCGACTCCTTGCTCGGGAACGATTTGTAGAGGGTGGCGAGTGAAACCTCCCCGCGCGCCGCGATCTCCTCCATGCTCGCGCCAGCGTATCCGCGCGCTACGAAGGCCGCTTCGGCCGCATCCAGAAGGATCTCCGACCGGACGCTCATTTCCCGGTCACGACGTGAGGTAGAAGCAGGTTTCATTTTCCAGAAGGCGGCTATCTCAGCTTTCGGCATAAAACAAGGGATATGGACTAACGCCTTCTCTTGACGAAACCTACCGACAGGTAGATAACCGACCGGCAGGTAGGCAAATGGTTGGAGGCAACGCTCTCGTTCCACCCCTGTCGAGGGGCCAGCGAACCCGCGGGGAGATCCTGGCAGCGGCGGAAGCCGTTTTTGCGGAGCGCGGATTTCTGGGGGCACGTCTGGACGACGTCGCCGATCGGGTCGGAATACGAAAGCCGTCGGTTCTGCATCACTTCCCGGACAAACGAGCCCTCTACGATGCCGTGCTGGCCGATCTGATCGGTGGCCTGTTCGCTCGAATTCAGACCGTGATGACGGACAGCGCCTCGCTTCCCACGTCTGTGGAAGCTGCGGTGGACGCCTGGGTCAGTTATCTGGGCGAGCGCCCCTCACTTGCACGAATACTTTTGCGTGAGATTGCGGACGCGAGACCCGGAGCGCCGTCGGCATTCGTTCAGCACGCTTTGCCCGTGCTGGGGCTGATGGAACAAGCCATTCGCGCCGGGCAGCGGAAGAATATCTTTCTTCAGATCGACCCGATTCACCTCGCCAGCACCGTCACGGGAGCGACCGTATTCTTCCTGCTCGGCACACCTCTGCTCGGCGAATCGTGGCCTTTCGATCCACGAAGTAGCAGCCAGCTTGACCAACTCCGTGACGAGTTGCAGCGAATCACGAGGCGTCTGCTCGGCTTTACAGGGCCAAACGTTAAGCAGTCGCGCCGGACAACAAAACGCGGAGTTCCTGCTTGAGGACGCCGCTGGAATGTCCGGTTATCGATTGCTCCGACGCCAATGTCGCTAGGCGTGCGAGAGAGCTGACGCAGGGTCTAGGCGGCGAGGCCGAGAAAGCCCGTGCGCTTTTCGAGTTCGTTCGCGATTCCGTGGCCTACACATTTTCGTGGCGGCAAGAGGGGGCCGATCTCTCGCTGGAAGAGTCGTTTCGCGCATCTGCCACGCTCTTGCGCGGCTCGGGAATGTGCATCCAGAAGGCCGTTTTACTCTGCGCTCTGTCTCGCGCGGCCGGGCTTCAATCGCGCGTGAGTTTCCAGTCCCTTCGCGACTACCGGCTCCCGCGAGAACTCGTGGAGTTGATGGGTGACGTTCTTACGCCCCACGGGCTGGTTACGATCAATATCGAAGGCAGACCGATACGACTTGACCCGTCGCTCGACGCAAGTCTGTGCGCGCGCAAAGGATACCGACTTACGGAATTCAGCGCGGCGAGCGATGCGCTCCTCCCTACCGTAGATCTGAGCGGAAGGCCCCACTTCGAGATTGTCGAGGAGTTGGGGGAGTACGACCTTTTTCCCGTGGCCTTCGTGATGTCGGTTTTCGAGGCACGCTTCCGCAGCCTCGATATCGATGCGCTACGCGCCTACGTCAGCCGAACCGGAGCGACCATGTGAAGGGCCGGTTCCGTTGGACGGAGACACATACTCAGAGGAGTAGTCATGCCGAACTTCAGCTACGACCCGTTCGACCCTAGCACGCGCGAGAATCCTTACGCCTACTACTCAGTGCTTCGCGAGAAGCATCCGGCCTACTATGCGGAGGGTTCCAACGTCTGGTGCGTCTCGCGTTACGACGACGTCATGCACGTCCTGAAGACCCCCGAGGCGTTCTCGTCCGACGCCATGCAGACGATGATGATGGGAATCCGTCCGGGTGCGGACCTCGCCTCCGACCCCACCTCTCTTCAGAACGTGATGATTTTGGCGAGCCTCCTTCCGTTCTCGCTCGACCAGCTACTTGCGACACGCAGCCTGATTGCCAGCGACCCTCCAATGCACCGCCTCATGCGGAACATCGTAAATCGCGGCTTTACGCCTCGCCGAATCGCGGCACTGGAACCCAGGGCGCGACAGATCGTGAGCGACTGCATGCGCTCGTTCTATGAAGGTCGGTCTTTCGACCTCGTCGCGGATCTGGCCATCCCCCTACCGGTCATTCTCATCGCTGAGCTGTTGGGGGTGGAGCCCGAACGGCGGAGCGACTTCAAGGAATGGTCCGACAAACTGGTGGCCGGGGCGACGGGCTCAGGCCGTGGCGGCAATCCGATCGAAAGCGGCTTCGGCCCTGCCATCGCAGCCTTCAGCGAGTATTTCCTGGAAATTGCGGCACGCAGACGCCGCGAGCCCGAAGACGACCTAATCAGCGCACTGGTGCGTGATGACGGCGAGGATTCACTCGACGAGTTGGGCGCTGTCTTCTTCGCATTGCTTCTGCTCGTTGCAGGGAACGAGACCACGACGAACCTCATCGGGAACGCGGTCCGAGCGCTTTTGGCTCATCCGGAGCAGCTTGCGAGAGTAGCAGCCGATCCGAAAGCGATGGTCCCGCGACTCGTGGAAGAGATCCTCCGCTGGGACGGTCCGGTGCAATTCGTCTTTCGGCGGGCAGTCGAAGACACCACGATCGCGGGCGCCAGAATTGCGGCTGGTCAGACCGTGGTTCCACTGCTCGGATCAGCCAACCGCGATTCGGCGGTGTTTCCGAACGCTGACAGCTTCGACGTTAACCGCGATCCGGCTCCCAACGTCGCCTTCGGCTTCGGAATCCACTTCTGCCTCGGCGCGGCACTGGCGCGGTTGGAAGCTCGCGTTGCGCTCGAAGCGTTGATCCCGGAGCTGTCCACCGTCCGTACGTCCGACGCGCCGATTGAGTTCGTTGATTCGTACCTGGTGCGTGGGCCGCGGGAACTTCGGCTGACTGCGGCGTAAACGGACCGATTCGGGCTGCCCCAGGTACGTTCGCCAAGGTCGGACGCCTGGCTGTGCAATGGGAAAGACACGGGATCGGCACTTAGGGCATGCCCGAAGCCGATATTGTTTTCACGTCGCAGAGGCGCACGGGGCCGCCTGCGTGCCAACCAGAACGCCGCAAGCGCAAGGCGCGTGGGAGTGCGCTTCGATCGGAGCGATGTCTAGGCCGTGGGTTCGCGGCGCGCCACGGAATTGACTACCCCCCTGCACTGAACTCCGGGCGAATCACGGGCTCGCAGAAAAGAGCTGGGGGCAACTTTGGGGGCAACTCGAAAAAATCTTGTCGTGTTACTCTCGCAATGTCGGCAAGTTAGCGCGTGTGTTCGAGTCCCTTCTGCCCACCAAACCTTCCAAGGTCGAAACGGGTCCCCCGGTGCGTCTCTGCAAAGAGGCGCGTGTACGCGGGGTTGCCCGGTGCTTGTCGCGAACAGAGACGCGCTTCGCGTCGATATCACCGTCACAGGTCGCGGCTTGGGCGCGGGGTCTCTACGGGACGTAGAGAAACTCCACACTTTCGAGATTCGTGATGCTAGCGGCTCGCGTCGCCGGGGTCGCGGAACCCGAAGAGACGGCGCTCGGCGCTGCGGGGAGGATAGGGATTTGAGGCGGCTACCCCGCTGTGCCTTCGCCGGGAATCTCTGGGTCCGATTCTGCGTTTCTGTAAACCCGATCGCGCCCTCGCCACGCCACCAACTGCCGCGACGCCCGGGAGGTCGATTCCAGGCGAGAGGCTTGGCACATCTGGTTTGATGTGGGCGGTGCCCACGCTCGGCGGGCTCCAGACGCTGCCGGGCGGCGAGGTGCTCGACCCGGAAGGCGCCGCGATCCCGGAACTGTACGTCGGAGGCCGCACGACTTCGGGCATCGTCGCCTACGGCTTCGGCGTCGGGATCTCTCTCGGGGGCGGAACCCTTTTCGGCAGGCGGGCAGGACGGAGCGCAGCGCGCACAACACGCTGAACTGCGCTCCGTTCGCTGAAGTCGTCAGGGGACGTTTGCGATGCCCGGCGTCGAGGCCGAGTTGAGCGTCCAGTCCGTAGCGGCGTCGTTCGTATCCACCCCGTTCGGAAGTCGGCCCAGCGAAACCACCATGACGTTCGAGTCGGCGACGGAGACCGGCAGCACCGTGCCCTCGACGAGGCTGACGGTTCCGATTCCGGTCAGCGTCACCATCGTCATCGCTCCTTCGTAGGACAGCGCGTCAACCACCGTCGACGTCGTTCCGTCGACCAGCGCGATCCCGTCGGGAGCGCCGTTCTGGATCAGGTTCGATACTGCGCCCTGGTCGATGGTCAGGACCCCGCCCGAAAGGCTGCTCGTTACGCTGGTCGAACCTACGACGAGGTACTGCCCGGGCATGAGCGTGCCGGCCGGCGACAGGTCGACGGTCAAATACTCGGCGTTGGTCCCACCGTTGACGTAACGCAGCGAGTAGCCGGTCAACGACACCGCCGAAGGGGTGCCGTTGTAGATCTCGACGAACTCGGCAGTGTCCGTGCCGATGTTGTCGTAGTCGACTTCATTGAGCACGATGTGGCCGGGGTCGACCGTAACCGTCAGCATGGACGACAGGGTCACCGCATCGAGCGTCGCGTCGATCTGCACGCCCCCGTACATCATGCCGTCCGTGTAGTTGAAGCTTGCAGACGTCTGGTGCGCGGGCACGGTCACGGTGGGCGGGATGGTGCCCGCGTCGGACGGCGTCAGCGCGAGGCCGATCACCGTCCCGCCCACAGGCGCCGGGATGTCGAGCCCTACCGTCAGGGGAATCGTGCTGCCCGCCGTCATACTTCCGCTCGACGGCGTCAGCGAGATCAGAGTCGGCGTCTCCAACGCTCCGACCACGCGCACGTCTGCGCCCAGCATCACGGAATCCAGGCTCGCGGTCAGCGTCACTGATGGTGACTGCTGCAGGCCGTTCACCAGCACTTGCGCAGAGTCGTTGCCCGTCGTCACCGTCACACCGCCGCCGACCACCGTCAGGCTGGTCGGGTCGGAAGAATCGATCGTGACGAAGGTGTCGCCCGCCACCGGTCCCGACAGCGTCACCGTCAGCGCCGTCGGGAAAGTCGGCGCTCCAGTCTGCCCTTCGTCCGCGTAGGAAAGCGTCGGCGAGAAGCTGACTAGGATCGGCGCGCCGTCGACGAGGTCGGCCGCCGAGCGCGGCTCGAGCTTCGAGTCACCGCTACGCAGGTCGACGATCCCGGTGATCGAAACGTAGTTCTGGCCTAGGACGGGGAACGGCGTCTCGAGATAGAAGAAGTCGTTGATCCTCAACGTCCCCGCGACGACGAACTCGTTGATCGGCGGAGTGTCGCCGGCCCCCGGCGTCGGCGCGACGTCGGTCACCGAAACGTTCGAGACGGTCACGATCACTCCTTCGAGCGTGGTCGCGGACAGTCCGCCGGTCGCGACGTCGGCCGCGGAAACGGACTGCGGAGCCGGCGGCGGCTCGAGCAGGCTGCTGACGACGGTGACGGACGGTGAAGTCAGCCGGATCTGCCCGCCGACGTTCGACACCAGCGAGTCCGTCAGCGTGACGCGGTCTCCGAGCGCGACCGCGTTGGTCGCGTCGTCGACGAAGATGCCGGAGTACGCCGGTCCGCTGTAATCCGAATCCGTCTCCTTGACCTGCAGGAAGAAGCCGGCCGAACTGCGACCCGTCACGAGTGCATTCAGGACGGCGACGTGGCTCCCGACGGTGACCGTGCCGTTCTTGATCTCGTAGATCGTGGCCGGGCAGGCCGCGCTTCCTGGATTGGAATCGTTCGGACATGCGTCGCAGGCATCGCCCTTGTTGTCGCCGTCCGCATCGGCTTGGCTGCCGTTGGCGATCGCCAGGCAGTTGTCCATCGTATTCGCGACGCCGTCGCCGTCGAGATCGTCGGGGTCGAGTGTCGTACAACTCGTCGTGTTCGCATCGAGCGAGCACGGATCGCAGGCATCGCCGACGCCGTCGGCGTCGACGTCGGACTGTACTCCGCCGTCCATCGGCCGCACCGGGTTGAAGTTGTTCGGGCAGTTGTCCGACGCATTTTCGATTCCGTCGCCGTCCGTGTCGCCCATTCCGGCAAAGCCGGTGTAGGTGTTGGAGCCGCTGACGGACACGGTGCGGGAAGGATGGCAGGTGGGTTCGCCCGTGGGGTCGCCGCAGAAGAAGGCCGGGTAGATGCTCGCGTTGGTTGCCGCAAGCGTCGCGTAGGACTGACCGATCTCGGACACGAGGCAGACCTTCTTCGCGTGACTACAGACGTCCAGCGAATCACAGGAGCCAATGCCCGGAATGGCCGAGACGATCGAGTCGTCGCCGTAGAGCGGCTTCCCGGCGCGCGCGACCAGCACGACGTCCGACGCATCGGCGTCGACGACGGCCGAGTACGCGTCGTGGACCTCACCGTCGAAGATCGCGATGTCGGCGACTTTTCCCGGCTCGAGCGAGCCTATCGCGTCGTCGACCGCGGCCAGCGATGCCGCGTTCGAAGTCACCATCTCCCACAGGTCCTTGTCGGTCAGCGAGGCGTGGAGGTTGTTCTCGTCGAAGGACTTTGCGCAGCGAAGCTCGCGCAGCAGGTTCATCGAGCCCGTCACGATCCAGTCGGTGCCGAGCGCAATCTTGACGCCGAGCCGCCGCGCTGCCGTCACCATCGCCGTGTCGCCGTACAGCGAGATGTTCGATCGCGGCGACCAGATCAGGCCGGTGCCGCGAGCGGCCATCGTCGCGAGTTCCTCGGCATCGAAGGCGATCCCGTTCGTGAACGAAGTCTTGTCGAGGGTGACGTCGTTGGCCGGGTTGAGCGGGCCGAGGCAGATCGCTTCGTTCGCAGCGAAGCCGTCGATGCCTTCGGCCACGTGGGGAAAGTAGGCGTCGTCGCCCGAGATCACGGCCGGCGTGACGCCGGACCCGTAGTCGCAGGTTCCGTCGAGCTGAGTCCCGGAGCTGTCGTTCAGCGGGAACGCGTCGACGTCGACCGGCGTCTGCGCGAGACCTTCCTGCTCCTCCACTCTATCGAGGTTCCGCAGAAGCCCAGTCTGGCCGCCGCTGCCCACCGTCGAAGTTGCGCCGGCGAACAGATGCCGCAACTCGCCCCAGCTGACCTGGTCGCCCGACGCCGAGCCTGGCGCAACGATTTGCGTGTGCCCGTGCAACCCCCTTCGCCAGTCGTGGCGATGTTCGTAGCGCTCGCCTGTATCGACGACCGGATCGTTCTGGGTAAAGGTCAGATGGTCGTGCGTGTTGATGAGGCCGGGCGAGATCACGCCGGTCGGACAGGTGATCGTCGTCGCGCCGGTCGCGGTGGCCTGGCAGGCGTCGTCGCAGTCGGCGGCGCATCCGACCTGCACGATGAATCCGGCCGAGTCCACGACGACCTGGCCGCCGCGGAAGACTCCGCCGGGCGCGAGCACGTCGCCGATGAAGACCCTCGCCATACCGCCCGCCGTCACCGAGCAGGTTCCCGACGGAAGCGGATCGAGCTGCTGGCAGGTGATCTCGCCTCCGATCGCGCAGGATCCGCTATCGCCCGGCGCGGCGATCAACAGGTCTTCATTGGTATCGGCCGCTTCGAGGCAGCGCGTGTAGACAGGGCACTCTACCGCCGTCGCCTTCGTGCTGCTGACGCATTTGTCCTTCGGCGTTCCGTCGGGTTTGGTCGCTGCGCGCACTTTGCACGAAACCTTGCCGCTCGAGAGCGAGGTCGAGATGCAAGGCCGCGCCCCGACCGCAGGGTCGAGGCCGCAGGTCGCCGCGCCGGTGATCTTCTTGATCGTGGCGGTGCATTCCTTGCGCAGGTGTCCGGCGGTGACCTCGGCCGTGTACTGGCTCTTCACGCAGGCCCTGTAGTCGCCTTTCTTCCGGCCGCTCGTCACGCCGTCGTAGCTCGCGCAGGGGCAGGCGCTGTCGATCAGGTCGAGAACGGCCTGGACCTCGGCCGCGTCGTCGCCGACTTCCGGAGCCGTGCCGGTCAGGCAGGAGGTCGCCCCGGCGGACGCGAAACCCGCGGAAAGGATGACGAGCGATACTGCGAAAAGCGCGACGCGCTGGATGCGGCTGGCCATGTTTTGCCCCTTGGCATTCGCGCGGCGGAGCCGCGCACGGTTGAGGAAAGCAGGAGCAGATCCCTTCGAGGTCAGCCCCTTTGTGCTTCTAGCTTCCAGCGCCGAGATCCGTCAAGACCGGCGGCCCGGTGAGCCGACGGCCCGGACCTGCCGGCGTCAGGCATTGCTCGCTCCTGCCCGCGTGCGCTCGAGCACTCTGCGGCGAAGCCCGCGAAAGCCGCGTAGTGGAAACTCGATGAACATTCGCCGGCCGCCTCTGCAGTCGGCGACGAGGAGCCGCTGCATGACGCTTTTCGGATGCACGTCTTCGGCTTCGTCCCAGCACGGGAAGCGGAAGTGCTGGTCGGCACCGTAGACTGCCTTGGCTCTCCCGCCTCTTACCTTCATCTCGATCGTCAGGATCGACCCGTCGCCGAGAAACAGCAGATCCGGCTGTCCGAAGTCGCCGTCGCGTCGCCCGGGAAAGATGTACCAGGTTGAGCCGGCTTCCAGCGGTGGGAGAGACGACCAGCTCGGGACAAGCTCCTCAAGAACACGCGGCAGTCGCTCGGACCCGACAAGCTCATCGCATTGGGCCGCCGTTGAGTTGAAGTGAAACGTGAAGAACCGTCTGATTCAAAATGGTCCACGTTTTGGGAGAGGGTCAGTGCTCTGCCAATTCCCGGCTTGGCCGGCTCGGCCGGGCACAGAAGGGCGTCCCGCAGAGCGCGGGGTGCCCAGGGCACGGCGTGGTTTCCTTACTGCGCCTTATCGGGCTCTGAGCGATACTTGGGAGAGGGCGCTTAAATTCCCTACACCCGCGCGCTCAGCGGGTGATTCCGTAGTAGCCGGCAATACCCGGGGACTGCTCGTAAGCCTCATACCAGTGCACGCCTCGATCCACGGACCAGTGCGCGTTGCCCCCGAGGTCCACGGCCACGCAGCGGTGGTCAATGAACGTGACGGCGTTGAGCGCGATGTCGGATACCGGATCGGTCGCGGCCGTGGTCCACGTGTCTCCGTCGTCGTCCGAGTAGTAGATCCGGCCCGGAAAGTAGCTGCCGATGATGAAGCGGCTTCCGTCGGTGGCGATGCTGTCGATGAGGAAGCCCGGGGAAACCGGCTGGGTCGTGGCCACGTTCCACGTCACGCCGTCGTCGTACGACGTAAACACAGCGCCTGTCGACTCGATCGTTCCCACGGCGACGAACGCGGTGTCGTTGGCGGCCACGCGCGTCAGGGCCAGGGCACCCGGGGGATGCTGCGACGCCTCTGCCCAAGTGTCGCCGTTGTCGTCGGAGACCCAGGCCTTGGTCCCGCCGACGGCGACGAAGCGGGAGCCGCGGGCGGCTATGCCAGTCAGGTTACCACCGGTCGGCCGCGTCGTGGCTGCTGCCCAGGTGTCGCCGTCGTCGTCGGAGAAGACCACGGAACCCTCGACCCCGACCGCCACGAAGCGCGAGCCGTTGCTCACGATATCTCGGAGACCGAAACTACCGACGGGCTGCGTGGTGGCGGCGACCCAGGTGTTGCCGCGGTCGAGGGAGCGATAGATCAGGACCTGGTCGTCCCCGAACGCGAAGTTGTCGACGGCGACCACCGTGCTTCCGTTGGACGCGACGCTTTCGAGCTTGCTCGCGTCCGGAGGCTGCACGGCCGCATCGACCCAGGTGACGCCGCCGTCGGTCGATCTCGTGACGAATCCGCCGGATCCGATCTCGGCGTCACCGACGGCAACGACGACCGGCGAGACGTCCAGCCGACAGTCTTCCAGCGCAGTATCGAACGCCGAGCAGTTCAGCTCGACCGGCTGCTGCACTCCCTTCTGGAGCACGAGCAGCGCGTCGCTCGCACTCACCGTGCCGGAGTCGTTCACGTCTCCGCAGATGGGATCGTCCGCCGCAGCCCGGCCGGCGGTCAGTAACATCGCGGCCAGGGCGGCCACGGGGACAATTCTTCGCATCGTCTTCACCGGCAATCGTCGATCGGCACCGCACCCATCGTGCTGCCGTCGGCGACCTACTCGATGCCTTCGAGGACGTCGCCGGGTGGTCCCGGGGGCTGTGTACTCGTGCACGGCAGGGCACGCAATGCAGACGGGCGGGCTCCAGTCGGGTACGCAGGCGACGCCTAGCGATGACGCATGGACCGCGCTTCGGGCAGACTCGACGTCCCGCACGGCCGCGAGGTTCTCGACCGTTGAAAGCTCTTCAGCGCCAGCTTCGCTTCGTCGCCTGAACCGCTGACGGTCACGATCGGGAAGTCGTAGCTGGACACGCACCCGTCCTGCGGCAGGTGGAGACGCCACGACGAGCCGCTCGGGTACCCATCCATGATCGAACGGAGCCGCCTGCCGCCGATTTGCTCCATCGTCTTCGGATCCTCGAAGCGGCCCTCGCGGTAGAGCCGCGCGATCCTGAGCACTTCGGCTGCGTCAGCACTGCCATTCGACACCACGTAATCGTCGGGATCGGTCTCGAACACGACGGGCTCCCAGACAGGCCGGCACTCGAGTCGGTCGTGAAAACACGAACAGTCGAACGTGTTCGCCATGCCGGTGTGCTCACCCGTCACGCGCGGCGTGAATTCCAGTCGCACCTGGCCGATCTCAGCGAGTCCCGGAGGCGGCTCCGACCACGTAGCGATCGAATGCCGAATCAGACGAGCGGTTTTCGGTATGTCCGGTATCGCGGCTGACGCTTCCTCGACTGTCGGTATGTGGCACTGCCTGCAGGAGGGACACGGCTCGGACTTCGATTGCCACGCGGCACACTCCGGGCACCACGGGGTGGCCGGGCGAATCGTGTACGCCAGCCCGTTCTCGCTGCGCCCAACCGTAGAAGCTGCGGGAGCTGGTGGAGCACCATCCGCGAGCTCCGGGAAGCGAAAACCCGGCATCTGCTCGCTCTCCGCCTTCTCGACGCGCCGGACGCGGTCGCGACCGACTACGAAGAACTGCTGCCCCGAGTACCTTGCTGGTTCGGTCGGAGGTTCGATCGCGAGATAGACCTCCGCTCCGACGATGTTCGTACGCACTCTACCCTCTCGCGACAGCGCCGATTCGTTCGCAATGTGCGCCGCGCGGATCTCGGGCACGGTCCGAAGAATCCGAACGGCATGAAGGGGATTCGCGAACAGCTCGAGCCCCAGCTGGATGCGTCGCGGAATCCCGGGCGGCGAATCGACGAGCATCCACCGGATGCAGAGCTCGCGCACGACTTCCTCGAAGCGATCGAAGCGCGAATCCGGCATTGCCCTTGCGCGGCGAGGCCCCGGGAGCGCCGCGACGATCTCCGCCAGGAAGTCTTCGCGGACTTCGATCTCGACGAATCGCGAGGCGCTACTCAGGCGCGGAGGCCATTGAACCGCCAGATCGAACGAGCTGGAGACCCGCGACCATACGTCGTCCAGGCGGGCGACGAGTGCGTCCGTTTCGGCGCCGTTCCAGAACGGACGGGCGTCGGTACGAAGCAGGAAGTCGTAGGCGAGCTCGCGCCCGGTGTAGATCGTCCCGTGGCTGGAGAGCTCGATGGGAAACGTGGTGGTCAGAATCAGTCGATGGTTCTCGCAGCCCGCCGGGGGTTCCGCGAACGACGGATCGGCCGTCGGCAGCGCCACGGACAGCGTCCAGAGCGCGACCCGAAGTGTGATGCCGCTCAATCTTCTCGTTCTGTCTGCCACCGCGAACCGGCCAGTCTCGAACACGGCCCAACATCTCCCGGCAACCCCGATGGATGCAAGGGATCAAATGTTGTTCGCGCTGGTGCACTGGGAAGGCTGGCATCCCTGCGTTCTCGCCAGCTATGCACTCGGCATGGCGTCCGCCCTCGTGTTCGTCGGATTCCGCAATCTCCGGCCGCTCGTCATCGGCCACGTGCCAACGGACTTTGTCTGGTTCCTGCTCTACTGGCTGGCGACGCACGGGACGCGCGTCGCGCGTAAAACGGCTGTCGGCGAGCGCTGCGCCCGGAGCCAGGTAAACTCCTGCGCACTTGAGAAGAGGCATTGACTGAACCCCGGGTAGAAGTGAGGAATGAGGTAGAGGAATGCGATGACGATCGCGCGATCCCGATCGGCTCTCGCCAGCAGCCGGGCGACGTTCGGGCGGATGTGTGCGGCGGACGCTGCGACCGCTG
>CAYYVZ010000053.1:0-17674 GCA_964475235.1 uncultured Myxococcales bacterium
CGGGACATGGCCGCCGTTACTTGCAGTGGCGCGAGAGACCGTCGCCATGACGCAAACCCGGCTTCAGGATCCTCCCTTCATCGAGAACGAGGTCGACGACTGCTTGCGCAGGTCGTCCTCGGTGAAGGTCGCCTCCCAGAACGAGCCCGTCGTGGAGCGGACTCCCACGTAGAAAGGCAGCGGCATCTGCCCGACAGGGTATAGATTCATGCCGCGTCCGCCTCCGACGACCTTGATCTGTGCCTTGCCGTCGGCCCCCTCCTTGACGAGGAACTTCCTCACGAAGGACGGATACGCCGAATAGCGCGGGTCGGAATAGGCGAACCCTCCCGACCGTGACTTCCAGCAGGGCTTCGAGCCACAGGCGCTCGCGGCGGACAGAACGGAGCAGTCGCTCGCGTAGGATGCCCCGGACTTCGGGCCGAAGCAGAGCTCGAAACTGTCGGTCGCAAGCGGATCGCCGAAGGCCGGAAGCGCGGTGGCGCTTCCGACCCACTTGAACTTGAAGCGACGCTGGTACGGCTGAAGGGGGTTGTCGCGGAACGAGAGCTTCAGGTCGATGCCGGGAAGCGGGCGGTAGCAGCCGTTCGCCGGCCCGGGAACGCAGGCGAGAGGTTCGACACAAACCTCGCACGAATTGCAGATGGGGGCCGCCTGATGAGCGCAGACTCCCCCGTCACACACATCGACGCCGTTGCAGAGGAGACCGTCGCTACACGAAGTGCCGTCGGCGAGAGGAGTTCCGCCGCACACACCGGCGGTGCACTCGTCGCCGGTCGTGCAGGACTCACCGTCGAGGCACGCGGTTCCGTCGGCCAGCGGCACGCAGGGATCCGGGGGGCCCGTGCACTGCCAGCAGTCTTCGATCGTGCACGACGGGCTGCAGCCATCGCCGGCGTCGCGGTTCGCGTCGTCGCATTCCTCATCGACTTCCACGGTGCCGTCGCCGCAGTCGCCGGGATCGATGGCGAACACGATCGAGTTGCCTTCCCAGATGCTCGCGGCATCGGCCGCGTGCCGCCGCATCAGAAGCCCCACCGCTCCCGACGGGCTCACAGCCGCCGCGACCGGGCGCGAATCCGGTGTGGATGCGAGTTCATGCGAAGGCTCGACGAAGCCATGCGTGCCCCACGTCTGGCTGCCGTCGGTGGAGCGCCACAGCAGCGACGTTGATCGCCCGGCCGTGTGTTCCGCTTCGACGAACGCGAGGAATCCGCCGGGTCCAGTGGAAACCAGACGCCCAAGACGGAAAGGCCTCGGAGCGGCGCCGACCGGCCCCAGGAACATCAGGGACGGCGGCGACCAGTTCGCGCCGTCGTCGGAGAACACCGACAGCCCCCGATAGGACAGCGTGGCAGTCTCGAACTCGGTCCATACCGCGACGAAACGTCCGTTCGCGTCGACGTCGAGATCGAAGAGTTCCCTGAACCCTCCGCTGTTCTGCAGGGCATAGTCGCCGGCCGTTCCCGGGAAATCCAGGAAATAGTCGGGCGCAGACCAGGAGGCGCCTCCGTCGGTGGAGCGAACGTAGCTGTGGTCTTCCGGTCTCGGCACGCCGCCGTTGCGCAGATGCAGCTGGCTCGAAGCTTCGAAGCCGATGAGCCAGGTTCCGGATCCGTCCGTCACGATGTCCAGGGGGTAGTTCAGCGGTTCGGTCAGGGGCTGTCCCGGCGGGACGGTGTCGTCCGTCTCTGCGTTCAGAGGGGCGGCGACGGACCAGGGCCCGAGCGGTCCCGTCGTCGACCGTCGAAACATCGTGCGCGATCCCTGGTTGAACGAGTCGAGCACTTCCCACCACGCGACTACCCACGTGCCCGCCTTGTCGGTCGCGACGACCATGTTCGAACGCCAGACCGGCACTCCACCGGTGTCGCTGGTGCCGAGCGCGATCGGTGCGCTCCAGCTCGCGCCGTCGTTCGTGGAGACATACGCGATCTCGCCGGACTCGTCTTCGTTTCCGCCGTAGGCCAGCATCCAGTTTCCGGCGTCGTCGGTGACGAGAACGGGATCGACCGTCCTCACCGTCGCCGCAAGAGTCGTCGCGGGCGACCAGGTCTGCCCGTCGTCCGTGGATCGCGAAACCAGCAGTCCGCCGGACGGCCCGATCTCGGTCCATGCGGCAATCCACGTACCGCCCGGCCCGGCGGCGAGGGTCTCCCCGAGCGGTCGTCCAAGGCCCACCCCGTCCGGAACGTCGCGTATGAGCTCGATGGGGACAGAGGTGAACTCGCAGTGGGCGCGGGCCGTCGGAACGATGGCCGGCGCGAGCATGACGCGCGGTATCGCTGCGACGAGGGCACCGAAGAAGGGCAATGATCGACGAGGAGCGAGCATGCGGTTCTCCTTGCGACGGCCGTCGAGCCGGTCGCGATTTCGCGGCACCGACGCTGGCCTGCGGCAGAGCGACGCAGGTCCGCGGCTCCAGCGCCGCTTTCGAAGGCTGGCCCGGACTCGGCTCAGTTCCCGCCGCGCACGGCCCGGGCCCGAGCCGTCAGTGTCTTCTGCGTGGAGACGAAGGATCCGTTGGCGGGATTGCCGGCCCACGCATTGTTGGGAAGCGTCAGCGTCGTCGACAACGTCCAGTAGAGCCCTTCGACCCCGGGAGCGAAGTCCGGGTACATGCAGGGGTTCAGGTTACAGTTCGGCGCCTTGCCCTGCATGATGGACTGCAGTTCGTCCGCGGTCGGCAGTCTCCAGTCGCAGTGGCCGGCGTAGCAGCCCGTGTCCGTAGGCCCGAACCCTTCGGACAGCACTGCCGGCACATCCACTCCGGGGCCGATCGGAGCGTTCAGCCGGGCGAGGAAGTCGTCGAACGCGGAGCCGTTCGGAACCGAGAGGAAATCGGCCCAGGTATAGAGATTGTCGGAGTCGTGAGGGTTGGTAAGGTTCTGGACGCCGTTGCCCGCGTCCTTCTTTTCCCACTCGAGACCGGTCTCGTTGTCGAGGATGGTCGGGCCGCTGGTGTCGAAACGGTCGGAGTAGCAGTCCGACGGATCGAGCTGGCAGCCGGTGTCGCAGCGCATCGTTCCGCCTTCGAAGCCCACGAGACCGCACGAAGCGCCGTCGAGATTGCCCACGTCGCACTCTTCACCGGCTTCGACCGTGCCGTTGCCGCAATCGGGCCGCGCGAGACATTCGGCGAGGTCTTCGGCGCAGGTGTTTCCGCCGTCGCTGCACTCGCACACCAGCGTGACGTCCTGGCCGACGGCCTTTCGCAGGACCCGCTGCGCGTCCGTGGTTACCACCGCTCCGGACTGGTCGACGTCTCCACAGTCGTTCACGAAGCTGCAGACCTGGGCCCTGGCATCGGCTGCGACAAGAATCGTGCAGCTCAACGCGAGAAAGGCAGCGACGGTGATTCTCGAAATCCTTCGCCGGTCTGCACGATTGCGCCGGACTGCCGGCGCGGCGCCCTGCCGGCCGCTCGGCCAAGGTACGCAATCGAATCCACCGGCGACAGAGCCGCCTACGTTGTCGCGCTTCATTTCTTGTCCTCTCCTTCGATGCTCGAGTCCCCGCCAGGGGCCCGGCCGTGTGGTCCACGAAACTGGCCGTGGAGGGACAACGTAGCAAGTGGAACGAAGCCCGCTCCCCCGAGTATCGCCCTGCTGGCCGCCGCCAACGCTCCCGGCGCTCGCCTCCTCCGCGCGCCGGAACCAGGCGAGTAGCGCGCGTTCTCGGTCGCGAAGTCGCTGCGGTTCCGGGCCCGGCCCAACCTCTGCTCGTCGAGCAGGCAGGCTCCGGGCTGGCTCGGGGTGGGCACTCAACCTTCCTTCATGGCCGAGAAACCCGTTCCGGGACTTCGAGTTATCGCCACCGGTCCCACGGAGCGGATCTCCGGCACGGCGCCCCTTCGAAAGCGGTTTCCGAGAACTTTCCGAGTTTCTTCGATACTCGCGAGCCCCCGTCATCGCATAGTCGAAGCATCGAGGGTTGCCGCCAGGCTGGCGAGACACCAGGCGCCCGAAGCGAGCCAGGGCGCCGGCGGGTGCCGAATACAGTGGAACGTCCTGGGCTGACGGCAGACCCCTACGATCAATCAGAACAAGGAGATCGACATGCTCAAGCACATTGGATCGGCATTTATGGTGACGGTGCTTCTCGGTTCGCCGGCTGCGTACGCGGGCGGCGTCATAGGCAGCGGGATAGTGACCTTTACCATCGGGGATACGATCTTCTGCGCCGCGAACAACATCGGCACGAAAGACGTTTCCGAGGCGACGCTCGAGATCTACAAGGTTCCCGACACGACTCCGGAGACCAGCTTCCCGTACTCCTTCGCTGCCAAGGAGATGCACGGGGTCACCTATTTCGTGCCGAGCACGGGTTCGCGCTACTGCGTGGTCAACACGAAGGGGAACGCGAAGTCGATGCGCGGGACGCTGTGCAACACGACCGAAGACGATTGCACCTCGATGCGATAGATCCGAGACGCACCGTGCGATGCACACCGGCAAGGTGCGCATCGCACGGCGGCGGCATAGTTGCCGGTTGTCCGGCCTTCGCGCCGACTCGGGGAAAGGAATTTTGAGCGGCTACCCCAGCCCACCGCGCTGTGCCCCACCTTTTGAATCCGCGTTTCTTGTTTCGATCGCAGCCGGTTTCACTTCCTACGGCGGCCCGTCATTGAGCCGGGCAGGGCGCGAATCTGCGTGCCCGTCCCTGGTGAGTCAAGAACGGCGAGTGAACGGAGTCACATTCTACCGGCGCCCGGTACCGACCGGCCTTTCCTCAGGCACGGCGAACGTCCATGATCGACCGCCGCGTGGCATAGGGATCGTGCGGCGAGGTCGGAACAGTATGGTTGCGAAGAGAAAGGTCTTCCTGGGAGCGATCGCCGGCAGCCTGATCATGGCGCTCACGGCTCAGGGCCAGGATATCGACTGGAAGAAGGGGAAGCTCGCCAACCTGGCTCCGACCATCGGAACCTACCGCTACGACGAAGTCCTCGGTGACGCGAATGTGTCGAAGGCCCTCCAGGCGCTGCTGCCGGCACCCAAAGCCAAGGTCCTGAGAACGAACCTCGAGACCAGGAACCCCATCGATTTCATCGACGGTTATCTCGTTCTCTCCGGGAACGCTCCTCACGGGGGAGGCGTCGAATCGGCGTCCCTGTGGATCAAGATCTACGATGGGAAAGTGCACGTCGCACTTCAGGAGTCCGGCAAGTGGACGATCCATGCGAGCGACAAGAAGTTCGAGTACATGCCGCTCGAGTTCCGGCGGATGATTGCGGATCGATCGGTCGGCGGAGCTTCGCAGCCGCCCGCCGATGTTCGCTGGATCCCTGCTCCGTAGAACCTCCGTCATGCCGGGAGGATAAAGGACGGAGCGCCCTCTCCCGGGCATCGATTCGAGACTGACAAGCTCCTGTCAGAACGCGATGTGACCCGAGAGGGCCGTCGCGTCGTTGATCGCCCGCCCGGCCGCGAAGCTCCGGGTCTCAGCGCCCGCCTTCAGCCTGCTTGTGCGTCAGGAACCAGCGTCCCTGCTGTCCCAGCCACTCGGCCGTCAGGTGCCCGACGTCGTCGCCGATGTAGACCTGCGTGGTCATACGCTTCTCGGTCGCGAAGGACATGTCACCGTAGACGCGAACGAAGAACGGATACGACGTCGATCCGTCCGGTTCCCGGTGCACGCGCAACTGGAACTTGAAAATGCCGTCTCGCGAGCCCGTGCCCTTCTTGGCGGCCAGATCCTTGAAGCCCCAGCGGGGACGTCTTCCGCTGCTCACGAGCTTGATGTCGCCCGGCAGCAGGCGGCCGCGGTAGATCACCCCGTTCTCGTTCGTCAGCAGGAACATGAAGCCGTCGGCGACGGGATCGACGGTGGTCGTCGGAATGTACTTGCCGTGGACTCGGATGCGCTCGCCGGTGATCAGGGCCGGATCGTCCAGAATGGGAACGCAGGCCGTCGTCAGCTGGCAGGCCGCATCGCAACTCTGGTAGCCCGGGATGAGGCATTCGGTGTCGGCGCAGTCGATCGCCATGTCGCCGTCGTCGTCGATCCCGTTGTTGCAGATCTCGCCGCTCGGCGGGTCGCACTGCTCGCCCTGGTCGAGCGCGCCGTTGCCGCAGAGCACCGGTACCAGGACGTCGGTGGGTTCGCTGTCGGAGTTGTCGTCGATGACGGCGTCGGACGACGTCGTCGACACGGCGGCTTCGTTGCAGACGTCCTCGGTGCCGAGGCAGTCTCCGTCCTGGTCGCCGGAGCTGGTCGGAGCACTCGCAGACAGGTCGACTACGATCTGAAAGGTTACGGTCGTCGTCGCCGCGATGTCGCCGAGGGGGCACTCCAGGGTCGGACCCGTCGTCACCCCGTCGCCCGGATCGGTCAGCGTGCAGCCGCCCGGAACATTGTCGCTCACGTAGCTCATGAACGGATCGAGGGTCTCGTGCACGACCACGCCGGTCGCCGTCGCCGGTCCGTCGTTGGTTACGCTGATCTCGTAGGTGACGCTCGATCCGGGCGCGACCGGCTCCGGAGTGATGTCGATCTTGGTCAGGCGGAGAGCCGCGACGTCGACGGGCGCGACCACGTCGGTGCCGACGTCGGTCGTGTCGTCGGACGGATCGGGATCGCTCGTGTCGGACGTGACGGTCGCGACATTGCAGAGGTCTTCGCCTCCGGAGCAGGGCGTGCCCGCGCCCATGCCCGCCGTCGGAGCCGCGCCGTCCACGTGCACGACGACGGTGAAGACGACCGAGGCCCCATTCGCGATGTCGCCAAGGTCGCAGTCGATGACGCCGACCGGGCCTTCGATGCAGGGGCGGCTTGACGCGAAGTACGTCGTGCTCGGGTCCAGGGTGTCGACCACATGGACGTTCGCGGCCGAGTCCGGTCCGCCGTTGGTCACCGTGATCTCGTAGGTCATGAAGGCCCCCTGCTCGACCGCGCTCGCAGGGCCTGTCTTGACGATCGATAGATCCGCCGAGGCGGGCGCGGGCTCGACGTCGGTCGGCTCGGAGTCGCTGTCGTTGCCCGGAACGGGGTCGTCCTGGTCGCCCGAGATCGAGACGTTATTGCAGAGGTCTTCGCTGCCGTTGCAGGGGCCCGCTTCGAGCACGCCCGCCGTCGGAGCCGTCGCGCTCACGTCCACCGTGACCGTGAAGCTCGTCGAGGCGCCTGACGCCAGCGCGCCGATGCTGCACGTTAGCGTGCCCATGGGCGCCTGGACGCAGCCGCCAGTGTCGCTCACGTACGTCGTGTCCGCGTCGAGGACGTCCACCACCGTCACGCCCGTCGCATCCGCCGGCCCGTCGTTGTCCACCTGGATCGTGTAGGTCACCGTCCCGCCCTGCTGCACCGTCGTGCCGGAGTCCGACTTCGCGACCGAAAGATCGGCCGATGGCGCGGGCTCGACGTCGGTCGGCTCGGAGTCGCTGTCGTTGCCCGGAACGGGGTCGTCCTGGTCGCCCGAGATCGAGACGTTATTGCAGAGGTCTTCGCTGCCGTTGCAGGGGCCCGCTTCGAGCACGCCCGCCGTCGGAGCCGTCGCGCTCACGTCCACCGTGACCGTGAAGCTCGTCGAGGCGCCTGACGCCAGCGCGCCGATGCTGCACGTTAGCGTGCCCATGGGCGCCTGGACGCAGCCGCCAGTGTCGCTCACGTACGTCGTGTCCGCGTCGAGGACGTCCACCACCGTCACGCCCGTCGCATCCGCCGGCCCGTCGTTGTCCACCTGGATCGTGTAGGTCACCGTCCCGCCCTGCTGCACCGTCGTGCCGGAGTCCGACTTCGCGACCGAAAGATCGGCGTCAGCAGGCGCCGGACCGGTCACGGTCGCCTGATCGGTGGGCGAATCGATGCCACCTGCCGACGCGTACGCGGTGTTGACGATGCTGCCGTTCATGACGTCGGAGGGCTGCGTCGTGTAGTTGCCCGAGCACTCGATCTCCTCGGCCGGGTCGAAGAAGGCATCGAGGTTGCCGATCGTCGTGAGCGCCGGGCAGGTCGCGCCGGGCACGAGGGGATCGGTGATCGTGACCGGGCCCGGAAGAATCGCGGCGCCCGTGTTCGTCACCGTGAACGTATAGAGGATGTTCTCGCCCGACATCGTGTAGGTGAGGGGCGACGCCGCTTTCTCGATGTCGAGTGCCGCGACGGCGTACGTGGCCGAATCCTCGTCTTCGACCGGTCCGGAAGTCGAGCTCGCACCGGCGGTTGCCGTGTTCACGTGCGTGAGACCCGCCGCGGTAACCGGACCCACGACGCAGGTCACGATGTGGCTGTCGAACGCGTCCGCCACGGGAAGCGGGTCGGGCCAGACGCATCCCGAAAGATCGACGTCGGGATCGGAGACGACGAGGCCGGTGAGCGGGAGCTCCCCCGTGTTCTCGACGGTGATCTTGTAGTAGACGTCGTCGCCCGCTTCGACGGCGAGGTAGTCGGACCACGGGTCGTTGTCGGGATCGGATCCCGGGCCCACCTGTTTGCGCAACGCGATGCCCGGAATCGGCTCGTCGATCAGCAGCGAATCCTCCGCCGGAATTCCATTGCTCGACGGCGATCCATTGACGATGTGGGAGGCCGCGCTGCTCACGTTGTCGTAGGAACCGACGGGGCCGGTAACGTCGACGGAGACGGTGCAGGAGCCGCCGGCCGCGATGCTGCCTCCGGAGAACGTGAGGACCGTATTGCCGGCGGACGGAGCCCACGTCGGAGCACCGCAGCCGCTCGTCGAGGCGTTCGGCGGCAAAGCCACCTCCAGCCCGGCCGGCAGGCTGTCGGTGAACGACACTCCGGAGATCGAATGGCCGCCGTTCGGGTTGGCGATCGTGAACGTGAGCGTCGACGCGTCGTTCGGCGTCACGCCGAGCAGGACCAGGTCCGGCACGAACTCCTTGGCGATCGACGGATCGTCCAGGACGGTCAGCGTGTCCTGGGCGATGCCGGTCGTGGGGTTCGTGTTGTATCCCGACTGGGTGGCGTAGATCGGATCGCTGATGTTGAGTGCCGTCCCGACCGTCGAACTCGTCACGTCGACGGTGAGCGTGCAGGACGAGTTCGCCGCGAGGGATCCTCCCGAGTGCACGAGGACGCCGGCGTCGCCGGGATCTGTTCCCCAGAACCCGGTGCACGTCCCGCCGAAGGTCCCCGGCGCCACATCCATGCCGAACGGCAACTCGTCGCGAAGCGCGATGCCCGACAGGGCGGCCGCGAGATTCGGGTTCGTGATGGTGAAGGTCAGGGTGCTCGTCTGCCCGATGGCGATGGGGTCGGGCGAGAACGACTTCGAGACCGTGGGGGGGCTCTCGCCGGTCGGAGGAGGCGGCGTGATCTCGTCGCAGTAGAGGCCGCGGAAACGGACGCCGTCGAGCATGGCGGCGTGGCCGTTGTTGTTCTGGTTCGCGTTGTACACGTAGAGCCGGAACACCGTGTTTCCAGAGGAGTTGAGCCCGGTGGACAGCACGGTGGGTCCCTGGGCGATCCAGACAGCCGAGGCGCCGATGCTGTAGATCGTGGAAGCCGTCTCGGTGCCCGTGGCGCCGTAGAACAGCCGGAGGTTCTGCGGCCCCTGCACCGTTCGCCGGCTCGCGAAGTCGAGCGTGATCGAGTCGAGGCCCGTCGTGTCGATCACGAACTCGAAGTACTCGGCGTTCGCCGTGTTGAGGGCGCCGGTATTGACGTTGTCGGTGTACCACGAGCCGCCGGTGTCGTTGTTGGCGGTGTCGATGGACGTGGTGCCGGAGATTCCGGCGCCGATGCCCGCGGTCGCGGTCACGAGGTTGCTCGACGGAAGCGGCGCCGTCGCGCTCGCCGCCAGCGGGAACTGCCAAAGCGCGAGAGTGGCATTCTCGTCGCAGTCGAGTACCGGCGGCGGAGACGCACTGACGGTCAGTGTGTCCGTCGCGTTGTTGCCGGTGTCAGCCTCGCCGATGAACAGGTTGTCGGAGACGTTGACATAAACACCGGTCAGGGCGGCGGTGACGCTGACGAGCACGGAGCAGCTTCCACCCGCGCCCACGGTGCCGCCGGCAAGCGCGACCTCGTCGGTCCCGGAAACGGCCGTGACCGTCCCGCCGCAGGTCGTCGAAGCGTTGGCGGGCGCCGCCACGAGCACGCCCGCGGGCAGGGTGTCGAGGAAGTTGTATCCCGTGATCGCGACCGGGTTCGGGTTGGTGATCGTGAAGCGCAGCAGCGAGGTGCCGCCGGCTCCGATGGTGTCGGGGATGAATCGCTTCTCGAAACCCGAGTCCGACGGGTCGTAGGTGATGAGCTGGCCCTGGGGCGTGCTGAAGTCGGCGTTGTAGTGGAAGCTGCTCCCCGAGTAGTCGTAGATCAGGGCCGACAGCGTTACCTCGTCGCCGCCTCCGCTGATGATGCGGATGCGATACGTGGTAACGACGGTGCCGCCGGCCTTGCCGGTCGCCACGCAGGAAAGGTAGTTCGGGCTGCCCGGATCCTCGTCCCACACGCAACCGTCCGCGTAGAGGCTCGGATTGGGCGACGGCACCTGCGACGGCGGCGCCGTCTGCGTGTCGTACGTGGTCTCGACCTCGATCACCTGGAAGATGGTGTTCGACAGCGTGAGAAAAGACTGGAGCTGCTCGTAAGCCGTCGCGGTCTCAGTCGTCAGCTCGATGTAGTATTCGTTGCCGATCGCAAAATTGATGGTGCCGCCGTACGCGAGGGTCGACCAGTCCGATTGATCGGCGAGCTCTCCGTAGCGGATCTGCGTGGTCGTATTGCGGCTCTGGGAGACGAGCCGCTCGATGTAGATCTGTCGCGGGCTCGGAGTGGACGCGCTGCTCATGCCGTCGTCGGCGGTGATGACGTACTCGCGCGTCTGCTCGAAGGCGAGGGCCGAACGGGTGATGCGAATCTCGAAGTAGGCATCGACGCACTCGCCGGCGCCGATCGACGGGAACAGAAGGGACGTCAGCGAGTCCGGGCGAAGGTTGATGTACGGATCCCCGGGCCCGAAGTCCCAGCCGGAGCCGTTTCCGTCCGGCCAGGTGAAGTCCACCTGCACGTTGGTGGCCGGGACGTCCGAGCAGACTCGGGCACCGGAAGGGAAGAGCTCAGGGCCCGCCGTGAGGGGCCGGTTGCTGTCGAGACCGATCACGTCCCATGTGATCGGTGTAACGGTGAACGCGGCCATGGCAGGCGACGCGGTCGCCAGCGTGACCGCGGCCGCCACCGCAACGGCGGCGGTCGAAGCAGGACGGCCAAGAATGGAGCGTACGGCGACTCGAGCGCGGACCCAGGTCCGGGCGTGAACAGGCATTTGGTGTCCCCTTCCGTCGTTCTGTGGAGGTCCCGGCTCTTATCCGGAGGCGTTCCCCAACGCCTCGCCAGCCGGTCGAAAACCTCGGACGGGCTCAATGCAGAATAGATGATTGGCTCGTTGATGCGACCCTCGACGGCAAGCGTCCTTCGTGAGGATGAAGGCCGTCGCAGCCAGTGGCGCCGGAGCGACTCCCGCCGTTGCTACGAGCTTGGGTGCCGGGGGAAAATATTCGCGATCCAGCCTTGTCCGAGAGCGGCCGGTGGGAACCCGACCGCTTCGACGAGCACACGAAGATCTGGTTTCTCCGAACGACCCGGGGGCTCCTCGGTGCCGATCAGGCCGCGACAGCGTCCGTAAGCTCGGCCCTCCAACCAGCCCCTACTCGCCGACTTGGCCGGGTGTGCCGGTAGGTGCGTCGTTACGCTGCGAATCCTGTTTCTTCGTTGGAAAGTATAAAGCGATGTGGGGGCGGCAGGAAAGCAATGAGAACAAAGCCAAGGATCGCGCACCAAAAATGACCTCAAAAATTGACAGCCCCAATCTCTGGTCGCGCGCGCGAGCCATGGCAGTGCAAGCCCCGCCCGAGCGCAACCGCTATGTCGATTTCCTGCGAGCACTTTCGATTCTGGCGGTTGTGGTCGGGCATTGGCTGGTGGCTGCGCCATACCTGAAAGACGGCGCGGTCGAGGGCGGTAATCTGCTCGGCATCATTCCGTGGACCCAGTGGCTGACCCTCGGCTTTCAGGTGATGCCGATCTTTTTCCTCGTAGGCGGCTTTTCCAACGGCGTGTCATGGGCTGCGACCAGAAGAACCGGGGGGCACTATGCCGACTGGTTCGGTGGTCGGGTGCAGCGGCTGATGAATCCGGTCCTGCCGCTGTTCCTGATCTGGACGCTGTTCGCCATGTTCGGCACGGCGGCAGGCGTCGAGCGCAGGATCGTTTCGATGGCAGCGCAGCTTGCGTTGATCCCGGTCTGGTTCCTGTCGGTTTACCTCATGGTTTCGGCGCTAGTCCCCTACACCTATGCGGCATGGCAGCGCTCTGGCATGACGTCGTTCTGGGGTTTTGTTGCGGGAGCGGTGGTCATCGATGCTGCGTCTTTGATGTTCGATGTGCCCTATATCAATTTCCTCAATTTTGCCTTTGTCTGGCTGGCGATCCACCAGCTTGGTTACGCATGGAACGAGGGCCGCTTTTCAAACCCTGCAAGCGCACTGATCTGGGGACTGGGCGGAACAGTTGCGCTCGGCCTGCTGGTTGGATTCGGCCCTTATCCGCTGGCGATGATCGGCGTGCCCGGTTCGGACCTGAGCAATTCGATGCCACCAACGCTGGCGCTACTGGCGCTTGGCGTTGCGCAAGCGGGCTTTGCACTGGCGCTCGAACCGCAGGCGCGGCGGATGCTCGACACTATCGGGGTCTGGACTGCGGTGGTGCTGCTGAACGGCATGATCATGACGGTCTATCTCTGGCACCTGTCCGCGTTCGTCCTGGTCATGGTCGCTGCGTGGCTGCTTGGCGGAGTCGGTCTTGACGCCGCGCCGGGCAGCGGCGAATGGTGGCTGGCGCGGCCGATCTGGTTCTCGCTCTACATCGTCGCGCTGTTGCCGCTCATCATGCTCTTCGCCCGATATGAACAGGTGCGCGCCGGGCCGAAGCGCGAAACGCCCGTCCCGCACTGGCGGCTGATGACGGGATTGCTGCTGGTCTGTGCCGGCCTTGCCGCCACCGCCGCGATCAGCATTGCCAGTCCGATGGGCGTCACCGGCGTGCGACTATGGGTGGTGGCGATGCCTTTTGTCGGCGCCGCGCTGATAGGATTCGGCCCCGTGCGAGAGCTGAGCAAGAAGGTAAGCAGACGTGAATAGCGATTGATCGCTCCGCCGAAGCTAGTGCGGGACGCACTTCTTCTCACGGACGGGACCGCGTTCGCAGCGCGGCCGCCGCTTTCCGCACCGATCCGACCAGGGCGACTGGAGTGATCTTTCGCACGTCGCTACAGTTGCCCCGCTCGGCGCCTTCCGGGCTTCGTCGGTTCACCAAGGGACCCATAGACGACTCGCAACGGCCTGCTGGCCCGCGGGTTGGAGAGCTCTCCATGCGCGGATTTTCGATGGTCGCCGTACTGGCGACGGTGATCGTTTTTACCTCCAGCCCCTTTTCTCGAGCCGACGGCGACGACTACAACGCCGACGACTGCGCCGAGCTCGCCGGCACCCTGAACATGCATTGGCGAGCCATCGCCGGTCCGAACGCGCCGTGCACGGCCATCGTGTCCACAGACGTCACGCTCGAGGACGCGGCCGACGGGAACATTTCCTTCTTCGGAACCGAAAGCACCGACCCCGGCTGCATGAACCCCAGCCACTACGATCTCTACATGTCGGACCAGCACCTCAGCCTGGCGGGCTTCGACACGACGAACCAGGTTCCGATGTTCCTCGGCCTGTCGAACGACGGGAAGTGCTACTTCGGTCGCTGGCTCGTCGGTGCGCAGGACTATGTCGTCCATATCTCGGCGGATGCGTTCGAGAACGCCACGCCCGCCATCTGCGGCGACGTCAATTCCAGCGCATCGATCAACACTTCCGATGCACTGCTGGTCCTGAAGAAGGGAGTCGGCCAGGACATCGTGCTGACCTGCGGCGCGAACAACGACCTCGAGACGTGCATCGCGCAGCTGACGACGTGCACGAACCGTCTGACGGACGCGAACGCGACCATTCTCGAATCCCAGCAATTCCAATGCGGAGACGGTTCGATCAACCTTCCGGGCGAACACTGCGACGTCGACGATTTCGGGGGCACGACCTGCGCATCGCTCATCGCGGGAACGCACGGAACCCTCGGCTGCGACGAGAACTGCCACTTCGATACCAGCGCTTGCCTGCCCTGCGAGGGAGCGTTGATCGGTGGCCTGTGCTGGTTCCAGGGCGACTGGGGCCAGAGCTGCACCGAAGTGTGCGAGGGACACGGCCTGACGTACGACACGAAAACGAATCAGTACATTCCCGAGAACATCTCCGGAGCGCTCCGCTGCGAGGAAGTCACGGCAGCGCTTCCGCTGCCGTCCGACGAGAAGGATTGCGGCTTCTACTACAACGCCCTGTGGGGCGGCGGGCCGGCATACGCGGACAACTGCGGATGCGTCTCTGATCGTGGAAGCTGCCTCGATTTCGACGGGGACATCAATCGGTCGTTCCTCGACGTGAGCGGAACGACGACTGCCGACGCCAAGAACACGGCTGTCGCACGAGTCTGCGCCTGCCGTCCGTGACGACGTCGGCCTCGCGCTTCACCAGCCGCGCGGATCGGACTTTGGGAAGCTCGCGCAGTTTGCGAATCGCGTAGAGCAGGTTCGTCGTTGGCGAGTTCGCCAGCGAAAGCGAACCGTTCGTGTTGGACTCCAGTGACGTCCTCCCCAACTTCGGACCGATCCGTTAGTTTGAAACGCCGCGTCAGGTCTCTCGTTCTCTGCTGACCATCTCGATCGGAATTCCCTCGGCGTCAGCTTGCCGAGAGATCCGTGCGGCCGAGATTCGTTGTAGTCGAGAGCAACTCGGGGCCATCGTCGAGGCTTGGGGGCCGCGGTGCGTCTCAACGCGTTCTTCGACGACGCCGGGCAACGGGTCGAGGTCTTGAGGGAACCCGACCGGACCGTGTACCCGAGTTGCCTTCGCAAAGCGCGCAAGTTGCTCGGGCCCACGGATCTGCCGTCGCATCCATTGGACCGGGGGAACTCCATTTATGGACCTCCCGTTTTCCACTGGACCGCGGGAACTCCAGAGAACTTCGACCTGATTCCAATCACGGCGAGTTTCTTCTACTGCCCCCAGCGATCGCGGGAGCGTGCTGATGGCGCGCCTTCGGGACCCGCGGCGTAGCTCGTCCTGCCCGTTCCAGGGAACCTCCGCGGAACGGCCCCCATCGTCGTTCGCGAGTATGCCGCGCAACGGCGACTGTCGTCCGAACCGGACGAGCATCGGCCCGGCCCCTCCGCTAGAAGACGCGCGTGAAGTCGCTCCGACCGGCGATCCTGCTCGCCATGCTTCTGCTCATCGCGCCCGGGCTCGCCTCGGCCGCGGCACTTCCGATCGGCTACCAGCCCCGCACCTGCGGCTTCGATCTCAATGACGACGGAGTCGTCGGCGAGCCCGCGACAGATTGCAACGTCTGTGACGGGGTCACGACGGATCCCGACGGCGACGGAATCAACGAGGACCTGATCTACATCAGCAGCGACGGCGGCAGCGACACGACCGGCAACGGAAGCCCGTCGATGCCGTTCCGCACGATTCAGCACGCGTGGGACCAGGCCGACGGTCCGGGTGACGGCGCCGAAGACATCCTGTGCTTCACGGGAATCGCCGAGGAAGGCAACATCGTCCCGCCGACGTCCGGCGTTCCCGGCGTCCGCATCGCCCCGCGCGCAGGCAACGAGGCCCGCGACTGGGAGTTCCCTTCGAACCCGACGATGCTCGTCGGCTGGGACACGGACGACGACGGCGAGTATCCGCCGCTCGATCCGGACGACGTGGCCGTTCTCGACGGAGCGGGCAATCACGTCGATTCCGGGCTCTCTCATGCATTCCGCATCGGCGCGGCGGCGAGCTACCTCGAAATCGCGCACTTCACGGCGCGCGACTACGGGCGCTACTTCCCGGTCGAAGTGGACGGCAACGGCGATCTAGTCGACGCGGGCGAAGCCGGCTTCGTCCGCTTCACGACGGGGACGAGCGGAATCGGCGGGCGCATGCACCTGCACGACTTGTGGATCGAGAACGTCAACATGGACAGCATCGGAGGGAGCCACCGCATCACCTTCGATTTCTTCGTCGGCCACACGATCCTGCACTGGCTCGCGCTGACCAACCTGAAGATCACGAACACGTCCAGCTTCATGAACCGTGGTGCGGCGCCTGACCTGCCCGGACAGGGCGAGAACGGCCGCGACTACGGCCCTGTCCGCTGGCAGAACCTGAGCGTGACGGTCCACGGCAAAGACCAGGCGCCGGGAGCGCTCGGCGGCTTCTTCCAGGGCTGGAAACTGTGGGGCTACATGAGCGGCCTCGAGATCCTCGACTCCGAAATCGATGCCAACCTGGGCGAATGGAACGTCGGCACCTCGTCGGTCGACTTCGTCAACGCCACGCAATGCTCGCGTGACTGGACCATCCGCAACAACCTGCTCCTCGACGTGCAGGATGCCCTCACCGCCCAGGGCGGCAACGGTGAGTTCTGTGCGCACGATACCGTGAACGTGCCGCCGAAGAGCATTCCGCGACCGACCGACGACGTCGTGTTCGACCGCAACGTCTACGTCAACCGTCACGACCAGCAGGTCTTCCCGGTCGAGATCAAGGGAGGAGACGACCCCCAACGCTCCACCGAGGATGTGTCGATCACGAACAACCTGTTCGTGACGTACTCCGACGAAGGCTTCGCGTGGTGCATCAAGGCTGCCGCCGCCAACGACACCGGTCCGGGTAACCCCGGCACCACCATCGTCGCGAACAACACTTGTTACGGTGCCGTCGAGGACAGCGCCGACCGCGGGGCCATCGTCCTCGGAGACGTCTCACGACCGGCCGGCGGCCAGCAGGCCAACGTCATCGTCGCGAACAACCTCGTCGCCGGCATGGGATCCAACCATCCGCGCAACGTCGAGATGCACTTCGCTCCGTCCGGTCTCGTCCTCGACGCCAACGTGTACGATCCGGGCGGCACGTACGCGCGCCCGGGGCTTTCGACCGACGACCTGTCCGCCTGGCAGGCCGCAACCGGTTGGGACCCGGCTTCGTCCGCCTGCGCTCCCGAGTTCAATGACGTCGAGGACGTCGATATGCGCCTCGAGCCTTACGATGCCTGCGCGAAGAACGCCGGTATCGACCTCGCCGGAACGATCCCGTCCGAAGATCTCGACGGAACCGCCAGGCCTCAGCAGTCCGCCTGGGACGTCGGCGCGTACGAAGTCGTCGAGCCTCCCGCGAACGAACCTCCGCTACGCTACGACGGCCGACCTTCGGCGGCGCTCGCGTCCGGCACCACCGGGACCACGCTGTCGCTTCGCACGTATCGGCCGGCGACGTGCCGCTACAGCCTCGCGGCCGGAACCGTCTACGCCTCCATGCCGTTCGCGCTCACGAGCGCGGACGGACGCACGCACGAAGCCGCGCTCGGCGGTCTCGTGGACGGCCAGTCCTACGAGTACTTCGTTCGTTGCTCCGGCGGCGTCGCTCTCAACGCCGACGACTTCCGGATCTCGTTCGCGGTGGACGAAACGGAAGTCACCGACCTCGTTGCGCACTGGCCGATGAACGAGAACCTCGGCTCGTCGATCCGCGACGTGAGTGGTGCAGGAAACGACGCCTTGCTGCTCAACGGCGGCAACTGGACGGCGGGCAGGGTCGGCGCGGCGGTCGATCTCGACGGGCAGAAC
>CAYYVZ010000054.1:0-17602 GCA_964475235.1 uncultured Myxococcales bacterium
GCGATCGAACCGCCGGAACGAATGGCACAACTGGAGTAGTATCCGGTCGCTACATCGATAAACGCGCCGTCCGGAGGATCGGATTGTTTCCAGTCATTCGATCCCCAGCATTCGACGCTGCCGTCGGCACGAACGCCGCAGGAATGAAGATAGCCCGCTGCGACTCGGGTGAACGCACCCGGCGGAGCAACCGTCTGGTTGTAGAAATTGGAACCCCAGCACGCCACATCGCCCGCGGTCCCGATCGCACAAGAGTGACGTTCTCCGGAAGAGAGCTGTGTGAACGAGCCGGGCGGGACGTCGAGCTGGTTGAACTGGGCGTCTCCCCAACACTCCAGTTTCGAGTCTTTCCGCAGCCCGCACGAGTGGCGTTGTCCGACCGAGACAGCTTTGAACGACTGGGCCGGCACGGTGGTTCGGCCGAACGAACCGGAGCCCCAGCATTCTATCGCGCCTGACGGTCGTAGCCCGCAGCTGTGTTGTTCACCGGCGGCGATTCCATCGAATTCGCCGAGAGGTGGTTTGGATTGCTGGTAGTAGTTGTCGCCCCAGCACGTGGCCGCACCGTTGTGCTGGAGAGCGCACGCATGGTTGTAGCCGGCGGAGACCGCAGTCAGGACCTCGTCACCGATAACCGTCTCGCCGGACGGCGGATATCGGCCCCAGCAGGCGGCGCCGCCATCGCTTCGTACGCCACAAGTGAATTCCTCGTGGGACGCGATCTGCGTGTAGCCAGCCGCCGGCGTCGTAAGCTCGCCGTTCGTATCACTCCCCCAGCATTCGACGGTACCGTCGGCACGCAGTCCGCAGGTATGAGCCGAACCGGCGGCGATATTCGTGAAGGGACCCGCGAGGCTGTCGCCCTGCTTATAGCCGTTGTATCCCCAGCATGTGACGTTGCCGTCGGCTTTGAGGCCACACGTATGAAAGCTTCCAGCTGTGAGATCGACAAACGTATCCGGGGGCGGAGAGGCCTCGTTGGTCTCGTTGTTTCCCCAGCATTCGACGATCCCATTGGTGCGGATCGCACAGGCGTGGCGGAACCCCGCGGCGACTTTCGTGAACGTCCCGGGCGGAGCCTCCGTTTCGCCTTCGAAGTTGTAGCCCCAGCAAGCCAGCGCACCATCGGTGCGGACACCGCACGAAAAGTCCGCTCCCAAGGCGATCTGCTGATACGAGCCGGGATCAGGGGAGGCTTGGCCGTAGACGTTCTCTCCCCAGCACGTGACGACTCCGCCAGGGCGCAGTCCGCACGCGTGGTACCAGCCCACGTCGATGCTCGTGAACGGTCCTGTCGCCGGAGTTCCCTGCCCGGCATTGTTGATCCCCCAGCACACGACGCTCCCGTCCAGCTTGAGGCCGCAGGAGTGCTCCCAGCCGGCAGCAACCTGTTGGAACTTGCCGGGAGGAGAGTTCGATTGCCCTTTGCCGTTCGCTCCCCAGCAAATGGCATCACCGTTCAGACGAATCGCACAATTGTTGGTCTGGCCCGCAGAAATTCCACTGAGTCTGCAAGCGGCCGAAGCAACTCCCGAGGACCCGAGCAGAACGATCATCGCAGCTCCGGCAGTTCCTGCTCGGGACGATGAAAGCGAGACCATGGAGACTCGCACCATCGGCTTCTCTCGTCCGTGCCGCCGCCGTAACTCCGCGAGACGGCTCATTCGGGGCACGCCAGCACGACGTTCTGTCCGACTGCCCGTTTGAGTGTCCCCAGCGCGTCCGCGGCGCTGATGTTGCCGTTTTCGTTGATGTCGCAGACGCGCGGGTCGCAGGTTGCCGAGCCAACGGCCGATCTCAGTACGTGAAGCGCGTCGCTCGCTTTCGGTCCGGTCCCGGTCGTGGTGACGGGCTGGCCGCAAGGGATGGAGCGACAACTTCCGTTGCAGTAGTCGCCGGATATGTAGTCGACGTCTCCGTCGTCGCAGTTTTCACCCACATCGACCACGGCATTTCCGCAGTACGCGTCGCGATCGCAGACATCCGTCGAGATGGGCTGATAGCCCCAGCACCGGATCCTGCCGTTGAGGGTCAGACCGCAGGTAGCGGAGATCCGCAGGTACGTATCGTCGGGCGGAGAGGATTCGCCGATGCTGTCGGATCCCCAGCAGGCAATCTTGCCGGCCGCATCCAGCGCACATGTGTGGCTGATGCCTGCCGCGACCTGTTCGAACTGGCCGGCAGTCGGCGTTGCCTGGCCGTAAGTACTGTCGCCCCAGCACGCGACGCTGCGATCCTGCTTTACTCCGCATGTGTGCTGAAAACCGCAGCTCACTCTCAAAAACTCCCCCGGCTTCGGGCTCGCCTGGCCGTAGTCGTTCAGTCCCCAGCACCGGACGCTGGTGTCCGTTCCGATCGCGCAGCCGAAGGATCTTCCGCTCGACAGGCTGGTAAAGTTCCCTGGCGGAGCGTTGGCCTGCCCATAGAAGTTGTTTCCCCAGCAGATCAGCTTCGCGTCGTTGCGCACCGCGCAGCCGTGTATGAGTCCGGCGGCCACTTGAATGTAAGTCCCGGCGGGTACGTTGGACTGCCCGTAGATCGTGCCGCCCCAGCACTGAATCAGGCCGTTCGCGCGTACTCCGCACGTGTGGGTTCCACCGGCGCTCACCTGCGAGAATTTGCCTGCGAGCGGCGAGGACTGACCGCTGTAGTCGGCTCCCCAGCAGTCGACGCTGTCGTCTTCACGACGGATCGCGCAGGCATGCGGCCCGCCGTCTCCGTTCCCCACGGAGAACTCCTTGTAACCGTCGATCGGGGGCACTCTCTGGGCGAAATTGTTCGAGCCCCAGCACACGATCGCGCCTCCCGGCCGACGACCGCAGGCATGCGCTCCCCCCGCAGACACTTCGACGAAGTCACCGGACGGAGTCGCTCCATCCAAGTGATCGTTGCCAGCGATGCCCCAGCATTCCACCAGGCCATCGGCCCTCACGCCGCAACTGAATCCGCTTCCCCCAGTCAGCTGAGAGAAGGCCGCCTGCGGAGAGGTCGCTTCTCCGTTAGTGTTGCTGCCCCAACATTCAACCGCTCCGCCAGTCTGAAGAGCGCAATTGTGGTAGTCGCCGGCCGTCAGGTGCGTGAAAGTTCCCGGCGGGGGAGTTGCCTGTCCGTTGCTGTTGAGTCCCCAGCACGAAAGAGAACCATCCTGGGCAATCGCGCACGAATGGTATCGACCGGCGGCGATTTCCTTGAAAGTTCCTGGAGGAGACGTGGTTTGGCCGCTACTCCCGTTGCCCCAGCACGTGACCGTGCCGTTCGTTCGAACTCCGCATGCATGACCACCCCCCGATGAAACCTTCATGAACTGGCCGGGTGGCGGCGACGAGTATCCGGCGCTGTTGGAGCCCCAGCACGCCAGCGACGCATCCGATCGGATGCCGCAGCAATTGGTCTCTCCGCAGGAGACGCTGTCGAAGATGCCGGTGGGAGGATTCACCTGGTTGCTGGAGTTGAGTCCCCAGCATCGGAGCTCACCGTCCTGGAGAATGGCGCAAGTATGCGCCCCGCCGGCATCGAGCTGGACGAATTCGCAGGCCCCGGCCGGCGCGACCGGCCGCGTCACAGCGAGAAACAACGCGAAGCACGCGATCTGAACTGGGGCACGAAGTCTCGACGTCATGGTCTGCAATCCCGGCGGGGCAGCCCGCACTCAACCGGCACAACTGGGAGTCGTCGGGGTTCCGACGGCTGCTCGCAGGATGGCCAGCGCATCGGCAGCGGTCACGTTACCATCGCCGTTGAAATCGCACGCGATCGTGCCGCATGAGGCCGAGCCGACGGCAGTTCGCAGTGCCGTGAGTGCATCGGCGGCCGTGATCTTTCCATCTCTCGATGCGTCCCCACAGAGTACGTCGCAGGCGTCACCGACGCCGTCCCCATCGCCATCGGCCTGGTTCCGGTTCTCTACCGTCGGGCAGTTGTCGTCGACGATCGGTTCGCCGGTGACCATGTCCTCCTCGGCGTCGTCGAAGCGCCCGTCTTCGTCGAAATCCCGCAGATAGCCTCGTTTGAACTCGGGCGTCACGGCGAGTGCGCCGTGCTCGAAGAATGACAGGAACGGGCTCAGGCTCGCGCCCAGACGTCGTCTCAGGTTTCGGAGCTCCCCGCTTACACTGTCGAACACCATCAGAATGTAGGGACCAGCCGGGAACTCGGATTCCCCGCCGAGCATCCCGTCTCCATCGAGGTCCTCGCCCTGCAGGTTCTCGTCAACTCCAAAGACCAGGGTTCCGTGAAACTGATGCGGGTCGTAATCGCTCGATATCGCAACTTTGAGCTCGTGTTCGACGGGCCCACCCTCGGCGTTCGGCCGAAGGACGGTCAGGACAAAATCGCTCGCGTCGCCGTCGTCGTTGAGGTCGTGCGCAGGGAAAATCGAGATGGCCGACTCCAACTGAGTCGCCGTCAACAAGTCGTCGCTCTGCCTGATCCCCGGGATGCAGAACGTCATGGGTCGATTGCAGAAGTCGATCGGGTTCGCGCTCGGATTGGAAATGTCGACGACTCGCACGGCTACCGAAGTTGGTGTTTCGGAGTCATCGAACTGGAAGGAATTGTACATCAGCCACCGGTCGGTAAGCCTGATGTTCGGAAGCGTCGCCTCGTCGAATAGGTTCATAGTCGCCTTCGTGGCGTGATCGTAGAGGAAGACGATTCTGCTCTGTTTGAAGCCGTCGTTGTTGAGGTCCTCGTTCTGCGCCTGTTCGTCGACCCCGAATCCGATACGACCGTTGTGCACGGCAAAGTCCCAGGAATTGGTCTCGAAGAAGCCGTCCAGCGAGACAGGAGGAGAACTGACGAAGAACATCGAATGCGAAGCGTCGTGTACGGGTCCGGCGACCGGCGAAGGCTCGGCTGCATCGTACAGGTAAAGCGCAAACCTCGTCGGTGGGCCCGCCACTCCTTTCAGGAATACGAGAAGCGGTCCCGAGACCTCCATGTGGAGGCTCCCCGTCGCGGCAGGAATTGCCGTACTTCGTGTCAGGTCGAAGGCTCCGGAGCGAAGAACCTCGAACTGGATCCCGTTCAGGTTCAGATCCGTCGTCAACTCCTGGATGGAATAGGAGACGACGCGATCGGATGCGCGGAATCCGTACACGGTGGACGGAGGCAACTCGTCGGGGTAGCCGGCGAAAGAACTACCGTCGATCCCGTCAATCAGCACCGGAAATGCGTCCGGTATCGAAGTGTTCAGGGCGTAGAGGAAAATATCACGCATGTCGCCGTCGTTGTTGACGTCGAAGCATTCGGAGGGCGTGATCCCGTTTCCGCACTCCCGGTTCTCGTAGATCAGGTAGTCTCCGCGAACCGCCATCGATTGGGGGTCTGCACGTCGAAGCGGATCTCTCGTTCCGGCAACCCCCGGAATCACGACGGGCCCCACACCGTTCTCTTGCACGACCCCCGGGATTTGCGCGGCTTTCTCCAGTCGCAGCACCGATTCCGGTGCATCCGCCGTCCCGACCCACTGCCCTGGAGACATCCTCTCGACGATCGGCGGCAGCCGTCCTCCTTCGAACGTGTAGGAAGAAACCGGCAGATCCTTCAGCGCATTCAGCGCCGGCGCGTCGATCTCGACCAGTTGGGCGTTGTGGTAGTAGGTATCCGTGGGGATGAACGCGAAAGCCGCCGGAAAGTAGAGATTGCCCCGATCGTCGAGAGCTCCAAGGAGATCCCCTCCGGGGCCCGTCGTCAGAGAAACGAACGGGTTCGAAGGCGGAAGAGCGACGAACGTGGGGTGCTGGGCGTCACGAATGGTCGTCCCTTTCAGCAGCAGTTTCTCGATCCTCGCGGTCTCGGCTCCGTCGCTCTCCACCAGGATCTCGACAGGGCCGGTCAGCCCATGGCCGTCTGCCATTCCACCAACGAGTGCGTCCGTATCGGGAAATAGGAATCGCACGCAGCGACATCCGCTGCCGGTGCAATCGAAGCTCGTGCACGTGCTCTCGTCTGCGGGTGGGAGCGTAACTACGGGGCCGACCTCGGTGGTAGGGCCACCCGGCGGATGAAAACTGAGCGTGACGATGTTTTCCGACGGATCGAGGGAGAATACTGGATCTTCGCGCCACACAGTCACCATCCGGCCCGGCTGTCCGAATGGAGTCGAAATCTCTCCGAGCGTCGACGAGAACCGTACCGCAGCGGACGGGATGATGTTGCAGGACGCTTCGGCCTCCCCGGTCCATGGAAACGCGAGCAGGCAGCAAGCTGCGAGGAACGGCAGCCGCCGTCGCCCCGCCCCTGGAACCGCGCCGGCTTCGACGCTTGCAGCAAGTGCCGGCCGACAACCAGCCTGTGGTTCACGTCTGGTTCCCACGATCGGCCTCCACTACTCCGGGCAGTGCAGGTTGATGGCCACACCGACGGCCTTCTTCAGGATAAGGAGCGCGTCGGAGCTGCTCACCTCTGCGCTGCCGTTGACATCGCAAACTCGCGCGTCGCAAACGGCAGCCCCTACGGCCGCACGAAGCGCAAACAGCGCATCGCTGGCTTTGGGACCAGCCTCTCCACTCGAGAGCGGCTGCCCGCACGGCACGTTCAGGCAATTGCTGCGACAGTAGTCTCCCGACAGGAATGTCGTGTCACCGTCGTCGCACTGCTCGCCTGCATCGATCACCGTGTCACCGCAGCCGCGAGCTGCGTCGCATACCGGGATGACGATGTCGTTGTATCCCCAGCACGCAATGCGGCCGTCCGTATGGATGGCACACGACTCGTTCTTCCCGGCGGAAACCTCTCGGAAAGCGCCCACCGGCGCGCTCGCCTGGCCGAGCGTGTTGCGTCCCCAGCAAACGACCCCTTCGTTTTCCTGAATTCCGCACGCATGGTCGTAGCCCGTCGAGATCCGGGTGAACCCGACACCGGCCGGCGTGCCCTGCTGCTGGTCGTTGATTCCCCAGCATTCGACGACGCCACTGGAATCCAGTGCACAGGAGTAGTTTCCGTCGGCTGCCACCGAGAGAAACTGGCCGGGCGGTTCGTCGGTCTGCCCGTTGGAATTGCTGCCCCAGCACGAGACAGATCCGCTCCCAGCGAGCGCGCAGCTATGCGCGGCACCCACTCCGACCTGCTGGAACACTTCGTCGGGCGGCTCAGTCTGGCCCGAAGCGGACAGCCCCCAACACACGACGCTCCGATCGTCTCGCACTGCGCAGTTGTGCAGCTTGCCCGAGGCGAGCTGGAGAAAATTGCCCGGCGGCGGTGTCGCCCGACCGCTCGTATTGTCGCCCCAGCAAGCAAGCTTTCCGTCGTCACGCAACGCGCAGGAGTGGAACTCACCAACCGAGATTTCTGCGTACGTCGCGGGGGGAGGAGACGTGCGTCCTCCATCAGTATCGCCCCAGCACACGATGCTGTGATCGCTCCGTACTGCGCAGCTGTGCTCCACTCCGACGGAGAGTCGCTTGAACGGAACCGACGGCGACAGCCGCTCGCCGTAGTAGTTCGATCCCCAGCATTCGACACCGCCGTTCAGGCGCAGTCCACAGGTGTGGCTGTATCCAGCGACGACGGCCTTGAACGCGCCGGCCGGTGGAGAAGCATCCCCATTGAAGTCTGCGCCCCAGCATTCGATGGTCCCGTTTCCACGAAGACCACAGGCGTAGAACTCTCCAACCGACACTTGCGTGAACGAACCGCCCGGTGGCTGCCTTTCGCCGAACCAATTGTTTCCGCCCCAGCACGTGACGGTTCCGTCGCTCTTGCGTGCGCACGCGTGCTGGCGCCCCGTCGATACACTGGAGAATACTCCCGGCGGGGTGTTCAACTGGCCGTACGTGTTGTCTCCCCAGCATTCGACCGTTCCGCTGGTCCGGACGCCGCACGTGACGGTGTAGCCGGCCGATACTTGTGTGAAGGAGCCGGCAGGCGGTCCCGCTTGACCCTCGGCATTGTCGCCCCAGCACGCGACGTCGCCGTTGGTCCGGATCCCACACGCATAAATTTCGCCGGTCGATACCTGGGCGAAAAGCCCCGCGGGAGGATCGTCGATCGTATTCAAGCCCCAGCAGGCGAGCATCCCGCCCTCACGGATTCCGCAGCTGTAGTATCTTCCTGAAGAGACCTGCACGAATTTTCCGGTGGGAGGCGATGCTTCGTTTACGCTGTTGAGCCCCCAGCACTGAAGAGTGCCGCCGGGAAGAATGCCGCAACTGTGCCAAGAGCCCGCGGCCACGCTCTCGAACGAGCAGGAAACCGACGCGTGGCTACGTTCCGAAACGCCGAGAACCGCGGCCAGAACCAGTGCGATCCTCAGCCTTCCTAGTGGGGAGACGGCTGACGATCCCTCAGGGATTGCGTTGGTTTGAGACACGGGCGCAGCCCTATCTCGCCGTCGAATCTTCGGTTTGGGTCTGCAGGATCACGTTGTCCCACCTTCGTCGCGATTGGCTCACGAGGCTCCAGAGGTACTTCCCCACGCATACGGCCGTGAGAGCCGCTGCATGCAAAAACGTTCTTTCGTACTCGGTGCTGGATGCGGACGAGGAGCCGAGAGACATTCGCGAGAACGACCTCTCGACGCTCCAGCCAGACAGTTTGCTCGCTATCGGCCCAGCCAGATTGAGTCAAGGTTCGCTGGCGACGGCCAAATGGGGAGAACGCCAACCAGAGAAGCCAAGTGGAAGTGAGCGATATCGGCGCAGTGCCGAGCGCCCCATGTGTGACCTCCGCTACAATTTCCGCCGAACACATCAGCAGAACTCTCTGCCCGACCGCCTACTTCCGAATCTCGGGCGCATCGCTCACCTGGATCCGCGATGCGGATACGACAGCGCACATACCGCGACTTCCGCCTGCCCGGCCGAGAAACTTGTCGATCGACCGCAACAAGTCAGCGGCCTTTCTGATGCTGCCAGCCTTGACCTAACAGAGCATGACACTGTAGAGCCCCCTCTTTAGAGCAACATGTACCCGCCGCGACGCAGGATGACGCGAGGATCAAGGAGGAAATAGGTGACCCCTTTCACTGCCGCGATCTTTCGATGGAACGTCATGGTTTCACTAGCGTTTTTGCTAGTGGGAGGGCCGAAGACCACGGCCTCGGCTGCCGCTGGCTGCTATCTAAAACAACTTTCCCTTGGCGATACTCATCGGTGTGGAGTGCGACCTGACAATCTCGTCGCATGCTGGGGCAGGAATGACTACGGTCAATCCAAGCCTCCGGCCGGCGCCTTCAGGCAAGTTGCCGCCGGCTACAATCATACTTGTGGGATCCGCGAAGACGGTACGTTGGCCTGCTGGGGCGGGGATCCCAGTGATCGCGCTGCACCTTCAGGAACGTTCACGCAAGTGGCAGCCGCAAGCCATTCCTCCTGTGCGATTCGGGAGGCGGACGCGAGCGTTACGTGCTGGGGCGCCGAGTTGGGCCTCCAGCCGTTCGTGTGGCCAGCCGGTGAATTCACGCAACTGTCCGGCGTTGGAAGGACCACGTACTACGGCCTCCGACTGGACGGGACGATCGTTGGATGGGGCAATGGGAACGGTAGCAACCCGCCGCCAAGCGGCCAGTTCAAACACGTCGCAGCCGCTCGCTGGAGTGGTTGCGGCGTCAAAGCCGATGGCCAGGCACTGTGCTGGGATCTTGACGAAGTGTTCTCGGACTTTGACGACGGCCCCTACGAACAGGTCGTGATGACCTGGGATCTCTCGTGCGGCTTGCGCACTTCCGGTACTGTCGACTGCCCGGTGATGCCTCCGCCTGAAGGCGATTGGGTGGTAACCCCAGTTCCGAGTGGCAAGTTTCTGCAGATCGATGCCGACGATGACGCTGCGTGCGGCATTCGAGAGAGCGGACTTGTCGATTGTTGGGGGCTGGCGATCGCGCCTTCTTCGTGCGTTCCCGCCCAAACCTGTGGGAACGGGAAAACGGAAGGTAGCGAAAGCTGCGACGACGGCAACACGGTTGGCGGCGACGGGTGCAACACTGATTGCAGCGTAGAATTTCTATGCGGTGACGCCGATCGCAATCAGTTGGTTCAAGCGGGTGATGCGCTCCGGGTACTCAGGAGCGCGGTCGGGCAGGACGCGTCGTGCCCGGTCGCAGTTTGCGATGTGGATACCAGTGGAACGATCACAACAACCGATGCATTGAGAGTTCTGAAGAAGGCCGTAGGGCAGACGATCGTTCTCGCGTGCCCGGCATAGCAGCGACTCGGCGGCAACGACGAGATCGTCTTTGTTCGACGCTCGAGTTCGCGATCCTTGCCGAATCGCCGGAAGTCGCGTCACGGCTGCGCAAGGCGGGGCTGAAGGATCCGTCGCGCGAGCGGATTGCGGCGCTGAAGAAGGCGGCGCAGGAGGAGAAGTAGGGCGGGCCTGCTCACGCTGGTGCGTGGAGCAGGCCCGGTCTCTCGTAGCCCATTCGAGCGGCGCGCTTTGCGCGCCTTTTTTATTGGAACTGGACTCGCTTCGTGGCCAGGACGGTCGCGCTCCGAGAGAGCCAGTTCAACGTCGCGCGTACGCGCTCCTTACGGAAAGGAACTGGACTCGCCGCTCGCCGGCTCGCGGCTCCTACTCCGGCTCTTCGCTGATGTCTGCGGCTTCGGCGCGGCCGGGGGCGGGAGCGCCCGGGGGCTGCGTGAGGCCGAAGTTGAGCTCCACGTCGTCGGCGAAGACGATGTACTTGTTCGGCACGTCGTCCATCACGCAGTCGGGATCGTTCAGGATGGCGATCGGATCGCCCGGATCGATACGGGCGTCCGCGTCTTTGCCGGGCTCGTCGAGCAGGAACACGACCATGATGTGCCCCGCCTTCGCGTTGCGAACCTCGAACTCGGTCTCGCCGGGATCGAGAATGCGCGACTGGGTCTGGGATCCGCCGTCGGGAAGCTCGGGATGCTCGCAATCGAGCAGCTCGTTGTTGAGCGTGTAGACGAACACGACGATGTCGCGGCCGGAGTCCGCGGGCAGCACGTCGACGATGTTGCCGCGCACGTCGATCGTGGGGCCGCCGCCGCCTCCGCCGTAGATGCCGCCGCCGCACCCGGTCCCCGCCAGCATGGCGGCGGAGCCTGTGACGGCGGTCCCGAGGACGAGGCTCGAAAGCACGGTTCTGAGATCGGTCTTCATTCTGCAGCTTGCCTCCAGCTTGGGCGCGTTTCGGTCAGACTTTGGCATGGACGAGCGCCGGGCGCAGCCCGCGTCGAAAGAAATCCGTGGATCAGCCGAGGCGCCGCCGGGCGGCTTCGAGAACCGCCGATTCCCGCTCGTGGCGCGCACGATTCGAATCGTCCTGGGCCTCGACGGCGTCGAGCATGCGCCGATAGCCGGGTGGAAAGCGGTGTTGAACGGCGCCCGTCGTCACGAAGCCCTTGTACCAGCGGAAGGGCCTCAGGCCCGGCGTGATCAGCTTCGGGTTGGCCGTGTAGGCGATGGCTTCGTGGACGTCGCCGCCACCGGTCCGCACGCGCACGAGCTTCTCGAAGTAGTCCTCGCCGAGCCCCTCGAAGCCGTCGAGCACCAGCTTGTCGGCCGGCGTGAGCTCGTACACCACGCCCCACACCTCGTCCGCGCCGGCGTCGGTCGCGAATGCGTCGCACTTGGCGGAGCCGTCCGGGCAGCGCTTGTGCCAGCGCAGCGCGTGACCGGCGACGGTCCCGACGGCGAGCACGCGCGCGCTCGGCGTGCGCGCGTGCAGCCTCTCGATGCAGAGGTTGGAGCCGTAGGCGAGGACCTTGATCATCGATGCCATGTCCGCTCGTACGACGCGTGCCGCAGCCGCGCCTTCAGTGTCCGCCCTCGCCTTCCGTCGTTACCATCGGGACGATCGCGAGGAAGACCGCGGCAAGCAGGTAGGCCGCGGACCAGGCCATCCCGGTGCCGAGGCCGAGCGCAACGACGGTGTCGCCGGGTGTCCAGATGTAGGCGTGCATGAGGCCGACGAACGACAGCACGGCGGCCGCGCAGCACCACACGGCCGCGCGCAGGAAACGGCGGTCGATGATCTCCGCCGTCACCGCCGCAAGGATCATCGCCGTGAAAATGAAACCCTGCTCGAGCGCGAACGCGCCGCGGCCGGCGAGATCGAAGGCCGCGAGCGTTCCTTCGAGCGACTCGGAGAACGGCGGTCCCGACGGCATGCCGACGCCGCCGGCGCGCAGGCCGTTCTTCAGCATCAGGGTTCCCCACGCGGCGATGCCGGGGAGCAGGCCGACGGCGACGGCCGCGGCGTGGCGCCGCGGCGTCGCCTCGAAGGCCTGCGCGACGATGACGATGCCGATCCAGAGTACGATCGCCATGCCGGCTTCGATCGGAACGGCGAGCGCGACGAGGCCGGCCGCGCCCGTCAGGCAGAGAACCGTGGCGAATGCGCCGCCGAGGATCGAGTAGCCGGAGCGCGCTCCCATCGCCTTCCAGCCCGGATGGCCGATGTAGATCGTGGTCGGAAAGCAACTGCCGAACGCGCACGCGGCCATCGTGCCGATGCCGTTGGCGAGCAGCGACGGACGCGCTTCGAACTCGTCGCCCGCGGCCGCCGCGCTCTCGATGTTCTGCAGCGAGCCGATGACGTTGACGACGCCCATCGGCACGATCACCGACAGATAGGTGACGACACCGCCCTCGCCGATCGCGCGCAGGAGATCGCCGATCACGGGGATGGGCAGGCGCAGGCCGAGGTTGGCCGTGGCGGCCTGCCACGCTTCGGGAGTCGCACCGGCAACGCCGCTCGCCCAGCACAGGATGGTGCCCGCGACCATCGCGACGAGCCCGCCCGGAACGCCGCCGGTGAAGCGCACGCGGCCGAAGTAGGCGACGAGCACGATGATGAACGTCGGGATGCCGACGATGGGCGCAGCGTACGCCTTGAAGAAGAAACCCAGCGCGATGAACGAGACCGCGATGCCGGCGAGCGACGACAGCAGCGCGGCGCGCGGCGTGCGGCTGCGCACGGCTTCGGCGACGAAGGCGCCCGCGCACTCGATGACGGCGCTGCCGAAGCAGGCCGCGAGGCCCGCGCGCCACGCGACGAGGGCGGCGTCTTCCGGCGTGGCGCCGCCCGCCTGCGCGATGAGCTTGGCCGGCAGCATGACGAGGAAGATGAACGCGAACAGGCTGACGGTGTTGATGCCGTACGGCAGCGCGGTCACGTCGGTGCGGCCGGTGCGGCGCGCGACCTGGCGTGCCTGCCAGGCATAGAAGAGGTTGCCGACCAGCAGGGAGACGGCCGCGCCCGGCAGCACGCTCCCGAGCAGCAGCGCGTCGCTGAACCCGAGCACCGTGCGGCACAGCGCGACGATGACGAGCAGCTGCACGAGGTTGTCGATCGCCAGCCCGAAGAACCCGTCGATGTCCCCGCGCACGAAAACGGGGACGGGAGCCGCGAGCCGGCGAGCGGCGAGTCCGGCCTCCGTCTCGCCTTGTTCCGTTGTCTGCTCTTTCACTGGCGTTCCGGGCGGGGCCTCTCGGACAGTGCGAAATCGGGATCCGTCCCCGATTTCCCTTTCTCAGCTTCGACCGGGGAGTTTACGCGAACGGGGCCATTCGAGGACCACGGCACTTGTGCGCGAGCCGCCCTCGTCCAGCGCGAGCGTCGTTCCGGCCTCCAGCATCGACTTCGGCAGATAGGCCAGCGCGATCGGACCGAGCCGGGGCGAGACCGCCGCGCTCGTCACCAGGTCGCGTTCGCCTCCGCCTTCCACGCGCGCGCCGGGCGCAACCGGCGCCGACGGCGCGACGAGCGCGAGCTCGTGGTTGATGCGCCCGCGGCTGACCGCGCGCTCGACGACCTCCTGGCCCACGTAACAGCCCTTCGCGAAGTGAATGGCCCACTCCAGGCGGGCCTCGACGACGAGGCGCGACTCGTCGACGTCCACGCCGTAGCGGGCGGTGCCGCTCTCGATGCGCACGAGCTCGAGCGCCTCCTCGCCGCAGTCGACCGCGCCGGCGGTGTGCAGCTCGCGCCGCACGACCTCGACGTCGCTCGGCCGCCCGTCGTCGTGACACGCGAGCACGTCGAACGACGGCACGCGAAGATCGCCGCGCGAGAACACGTGCACCGACTGCGCACCGACCGACCCGATCGTCAGGCCCCAGCTTCCCGGCTCGGTCTGCAGCGCGACGCCTGCCGCGGCGAGCACTCCCGCCGCGTCCCGTCCTGCAATGGTGAGGCAGCCGGCCGCGACGTTGGGCTCGAAGTCGCAGTCGTCGGCCACGAGGAAGCGCGACAGCGCCGCGCGCGTGGCGTCCGCCAGCTCGGGCGGCGTCGCGATCCAGATCTTTTCGCCGTCTTCGTAGAGCGCGAGGATCGACAGCGGCCGGCCCTGGGCCGTGAGCACGAGCGCCGGCACGCCGTCGCCGGAAGCCAGAGCAAGGGCGTTGGCCGTGGTCTGTCCGTGCAGGAACTCGCGCCTCTCCTCGCCGATGGCGGTGAAGAACGCGCGCCGGCCCGGCAGCAGCGCGGCGCCTTCGTCGAGAAGCTTCCAGTCGCGCGCGAGGGTGTCGCCGGCGACGCTCATCTCGAGCCGCCGCCAATGGGCTCCGCGTGCGGCGGCGCCGCACTTCTGGCCCGCGCGTCCGTCATCTCACGCGTAATGGCTGCGCCGCTTCACGGCGATCTCGCGCTCGAGCACGAAGATGTCGACCTTCTGCGGCCCCTGCTCTCCCTCTTTCGGCTTGCGGAACTTGTGCCCGCGCAGCGTCACCTTGAGCAGGCCGAGGTCGGCGCGCCCCGGATAGTCTTCCGTCGCGCGAATCTCGGTGGCGGCAAAAGCCGTGTCCCCCGCGAACAGGGGCGCCGTGTGGCGCCCGGTCGTGTAGATCACGTCGGCAAGCGCGTTGTCCGCGATGTCGGGGCAGGAAAGGCCGAGGCAGAGCTGGAACGGGATGCCGCCGTAGATGATGAGGCGCCCGCCGACGAACTTCTCCGGGTTGGAGTCCACCATGTGCAGGTTGCAGTGCACCTGCGACGTGTTGTCGCTCTGCGCCGTCAGAGCGATGTGCTCGTCGGTCATCACACGCCCGCGCGAGTGCTCGATCACGTCACCGGCACGGAAGTCCTCGAAGTACGTATCGTCGTTCGACAGGTGGGCCTTCGCCTTGTAGCCGCGCGCGGCCTCGTAGGGCGGCAGCCACGGCTTCACGTCGACGGCCTCGGCCTTGTACGTGCCCGTGTCGAGCGGCGCATTCACGTCGTGCTTCCAGACCTGCACCTTGCGCTCGAACGCGAGCACGACCTCGCCGGTCTGCTTGCGACCGACGCTCGCCACGTGAACGACGCCGAGCTCCGGGTTCGACGACGACGGCGAAACGCCGAGGATCGTCGTCTCGGCTTCGAGCGTGTCGCCCGGATAGACAGCCGCGCCGAAGCGCATGTTGATGTACTCGAGGTTGGCGCGCGCGTTCTCGGAGATGTCTTCCACCGTCTGCGAGAACACGACGTTCATCACGAGGCCCGGCGGGCAGACGATGTCGTCGTAGCCGTAAAGGCGCGCGTACTCGCGGTTCTTCGACAGCGGGTTGGTCGTGAAGTTGAACTCGGTGAAGGCGTTGAAGATGCCTTCGTTCACGGTCTTGCCGCCCTTGTGGCGCAGCACCGAGCCCACCTTGAAGTCCTCGAGAAAGTTGCCGGTCTTTTTGCGGATCACTGCCACGGAAACGTCGTTCTCCCTTTGCTTTCGGCGGCGCTCGGCGCGCGCGCTTCTCAGTTCTTCGCGGCGTCCTTCGCGGCGCCGATCTCCACCGTTTTTCCGGTGAGCGTGACGCTCTTCGGCGTCTCGGCCTGTCCCTCGAACAGGAGCACCATCGGGCCGCTCCAGCCCGCGGGCGCCGGTGCGGTCACCTTGAAGCCGCCCGGCCCGACCTGGCGGACCATGCGCGCATTGCCGCCGCCGCAACGCCACGTGCGTTCGCCGATGCTGACGGTCCAGGCCGCGATTCTCGTTCCCGCGCCGCCGCTCAGCGCATCGGCGTCTTCGAGCGTCGGCAGGCACGCGGCAAAGAGACCGGCGGGCTCGCCGCTTGCCGGCGCGAGCGTGATCGACTCCGGACTGAGCGCCTGCGTCGTCGAGCCGGCTTCGATCGTCACGTCGACGATGACGCCGTAGAACACGGCTGCGCTGCCCGCGGGACGCGGAAGCTCCTCCACGTCGGCATCCCCCGATGCGACGAGTGTGGCTGCGGTGATTCCGGCGCCTTTCGGCTCGGGTACGACAGGAGGCGGCTTCAGGGGATCCCACGGATCGCCGAACGGGCTCGCGATCGGTGCGCCGGCGTTCGGATCGGGAGGAAAGACTTCGTACGGCTTGGCCCTTCGCGTGCACGCCGGCGCCGCCCCGGGAGATTTCGCACCGCCGGCAGTCGCCGGCTCGGTGGAACACGATTCGGACGGCGTCCCGCCCGTCGCCGACGCATCCCCGGCGGACTGGGCGGACGCCGCCGTGCCGGCGGGTACAGCGGGCTTCGGCGGCGCGGAATCCTTCCCGGGATCTTGCCCGGGATCCTGCGCGCACGCCGCCAGCAGCGAGATCGCCGCGACCAGCGCGGCCATGCCGACGCGATTCGCCATTCTCAACTCATCACGACGACGCCGCGCGCGTTCTTTCCGCTGCGCAGGTCGGCCATCGCTTCGTTGATCTCGTCGAGCGTGTAGGTGCGCGAGACGAGCTCGTCGAGCTTGAGCTCCTTCTTCCGGTAGAGGTCGATGAGGTGGGGCACCGTTTCCCACGAGTCGGCCGAACCGTTGGTGGTACCGCGCATGCCCTTCTCCTGCGTGACGGCCGCGATCTGCGAGAGCTGTACCTTTTCCTTCATGTGCGCGATGCCGACGAGGATCACCTCGCCGCCCTTGGCGATTGACAGGAAGGCGACGCGCGCGATCTCGGCATTGCCGACCGCCTCGAACGCGAAGTCGAGGCCGGCGCGCTCTTTGGTGAGCGCCCGGATCTGCTTGTGGAGACCCTCCGAGTCGCCGCGCAGCGTGTGCGTGGCTCCGAACTTCTTCGCGATCTCGAGCTTGGCGTCGTCGAGGTCGATGGCGACGATGAGCCCCGCACCGGCGAGCTTCGCGCCCTGAATGATGTTGAGACCCACGCCGCCGCAACCGAAGACGGCAACGTCGTCGCCCTTCTTCACGTTCGCGCAGTAGCGCGCGGCGCCGTAGCCGGTGATCACCGCGCAGCCGAGCAGCGCCGCGCGGTCGAACGGCATGTCCTTGTCGATCCGGATGACCGCATTGTCCGCGAGGATGACCTGCTCGGCGAACCCGCCGACGCCGAGGAAGCTCGCGACCGCCGTTCCGCCCGCCGTCGCCCGGTCCATCGCGCGCGACGTCGGATCGTCGGCAAGATTGCAGAGATGCCGCCGCCCCGCCTTGCAGAACCGGCACTCCCCGCACGAAGGCGACCAGGCCGCCACGACATGGTCTCCAACCGAAACGGCCGAGACACCCGGCCCGACCGCTTCGACGATTCCCGCCGCTTCATGGCCGAGCACGACAGGAGTCGGGCACGCAAAAAACTCGTTGAGTGCCGAAAGATCGCTGTGGCAAACCCCGCAAGCCTTCACGCGGACCAGCACCTCATGCTCGCGAAGATCGCGCAGCACGACCTCCTCCACCTTCATCGGCTGGTCCTTCTGATAAACGACGGCGGCACGCGGCATAGAAACT
>CAYYVZ010000055.1:0-17600 GCA_964475235.1 uncultured Myxococcales bacterium
GATTGCGCTCCGCGCAATCGGGATCCGTCCCCGATTTCGCGGCGAACCAGGCGCCGGCACGCCACAGCATCAGTCCGATCGCGGCCATGTACGCCATGATCGGAAAGCGCATCGCGCCTAGCCCCGGTGCGATGATCGCGAACGCCGTGCCGAGCCACACCACGAACGGAAGCGCAGCGAGCGGCCTCGCGGCCGGTTCCTGCATTCGGAACGCGCTCGCGAACGTGAGCTGGCCGAGCAGGAACACGCCCATTCCGTAGAGAAAGCCCGTCTGCCGGAACTCGAGCAGCACGTCCGCGACCATGCAGAGCGAGATTCCGGCGACGATGCGCGTCGCGTAAGCACCCGACGCCGAGGCGAGAATCCATGCGACGAGCGCAAGGTGAGGCCACGGCTTGGCCGGCAGCCGGACGACGATCGAGTCCACGTAAAGGCCGAAGAGAAAAACCGGACACGCCACGGCGGTTGCGGCGATGAGGAAGGGCAGAGCTCGCGCGGCGACCGGCACGGCCGCGGACGCTGGCGGGATTTCCGCCGCGATGCAAGGTCGGCGGCGAAACGGCGCACCGTCGGCACGTACGCCGCAGGACCGCCGCCCGTGACGGCGTCCACGTTCGTGCGCCGCCGCGCTTGCAAGGCCGAGCGTGCTCGCGATACCACGTCGCGATCATGGCCATCGCGCATCCCCAGTCCGGCATTCTGCTTCCGGTTCCTCCCGTCGCCCGTCACCTCGAGCTCGCGCTGCGTCCCGAGGCGACTCGCGCGGCCGCAGCGGCTGCACTCAAGCGGCTCGGCGATCCGGCGCTACGGGTGGACGGAACTGCGTCGGTCGTCGGTGTCGGTCCTGCTCTCGCCGGGCTTCTCGATCTCCGGGTGCCGGGCCTGCGCCCCTTCCCGCAGCTTTCGGCGGGCGGCACGGATGTCCCGTCCACGCAGAAGTCGCTGTGGATCTGGCTGCGCGGCGAGGACCGCGGCGAGCTCGTGCACCGCACGCGCGCGATCGCAGCGGCCCTCTCGCAGGCGTTCTCGATGGAGACCGTGATCGACGCGTTCGTCTACGACATCGGTCGCGACCTGACGGGCTACGAGGACGGCACCGAGAACCCGAAGGCCGAAGCCGCGACCGAGGCGGCCATCGTCTCGGATGCCGCACTCGCCCCGCCGGGCTCGAGCTTCGTCGCCGTGCAGAACTGGCAGCACGATCTCTCGCGCTTCTTCTCGCTGTCGAAGGCGGATCAGGACGACATCGTCGGCCGCGAGCGCGTAAGCAACGAGGAGATGGCGGACGCCCCGGCCTTCTCTCACGTCAAGCGCACGGCCCAGGAAAGCTTCGATCCGCCGGCCTTCGTTGTGCGGCGTTCGATGCCGTGGACGGAGGGCCAGCGCTCGGGCCTCGTCTTCGTCGCGTTCGGCGACACGCTCGATTCCTACGAGAGGCAGCTCAAACGCATGACGGGCGCCGAGGACGGCATCGTCGACGGGATGTTCCGTTTCTCGACGCCGCTGTCGGGAGCGTACTACTGGTGCCCGCCGGTCGTCGGCGGGCGCGTATCGTTCGCTGCGTGAGCGGCTCGATCCACCACATCGGCTCCGCGGATTCGTGCGGGTGGCCATGGTGGGGTTTTCGACGACTTCTGGATTCCTGACTCGGCGGCCGTAGCTCGGACGGCGACCCCTCCCGGTGCGCGCGCTGAACACTCCACGCGGAATGTCGCGCGACACGGCATAGCGTGCCCGAAAAGCTAGTGGTTCTGGCCAATGAGGGAGACGATGTCGAAGGCTTCCTCGGACGTGCCCTCGGCGTCGCCGTAGTTGTAGTACCAGCCGCTTTCACCGACGGCGGTCGACAGCGGGAGCTCGCAGCGCGTGATGTGATCGATCTGCATGTCGATCATCGCGTAGCCGGGCAGGTAGAACTCCTCGAACGTGCGGCCGCCCGCATCCGCGCGAACCTTCTGGCCGAAGCCCCAGTTCTGATGGAGCGCCTTCCAGAGCTTGCCCTCGTTGTCGTAGATCTCCGAGTACGCGATCAGCCAGCTCTCGCGGTCCACGTAGACGACCCTGCGCGCGAATGCGTACTCCGGCAGCAGCGAGCGGCCCTCGACGACGAAAACGTCGCGCGGCTCCCAAGGCTCGTCGGCGGCGAAATCGGCCGGCGCTGCCTGCCACTTCACCGGAACGTGCTCGGAGTGCATCGACGCGAGCATCGTCTTCTGCCCGACGACGCGCCAAGCCATCCACGCGGGATTTCCCGCGTAGCCCGTGAAGCTGTCGAGGTCCATGTCCTGGCCGAAGAAGCCCTGGGAACGCTGCGCCGTGCTGATTCGCCGCACGCGGCGTGTGAGCGGGTAGTAGATCCAGCCGTCGTCCGAGCGGCCGACGTCCAGATAACGGATGTAGTTCCAGCCGCCGCCCTTGAGGTCGAAAGGCTCGATGAGCGGGTACTGCAGCTCGCGATAGCGGATGCCTTCCTGGTTGTTCCAGGTCGGCGCGGGCTGGTGGTAGAGGCGGCCCACGTAGAAGAGCCTGCGCCAATGCTCCACCTGGAACGTGCGCTCGAGCTTCATGCCCGCACTCGTGATCTCGCCGAGGTGACAGCCCATCTTGCGCGCGTCCACGTCGTCCACGATGAGCCGCGACTGCTGGTTGAGGATGATTTTGATCCCGGCGTCCGGGTCTTCCTTCGTGACGAGCGGGAACGGAATGCCCGCGACGAAGTTCACCATGTCCTTGCGGTCGGGCGTCAGCTCGACCTGAGGGTGGTAGCGCTGGGTTGCGGCGGCTCGCGCCTCTTCCATCGCGATCGGCTTGTGCGGCCCGACGCGGATCTTCGCGCCACGCAGCAGCGACCACTGCGCGGACGGGCCGAGCAGGTGGCTCCAGCGGTCGTAGTCAGCTTTCGCGAGCACGGTGCCGGTCGCGGGAAGGTCGCCGGTGGGAACGTCCAGTGAAGCGGCGGCCGCTACGGGAGCCGGTTCCGATTCTGCTACGGGTGCGACATCCGTTGCGGCCGGTTTCTCGGCAACGACTGCCTTCGGTGCAGCCTTCGGTTTCGCAACGACCTTCTTCGCAGGGACGGACTTCTTCGCGACGGGCTTCGGTGCGGGGGGCTCGACAACCGGATCGACGGACAACGCGGGAGCTTCGACCTCGGCGGCCTTCGGCTCGGGCTTACGCTCGGGAGCCGCGACGCCGAGAAGCTTCCGGAGAACTTCATAGTCGGCGGCGTTGCCGACCGCAGGCTCGTCGGCCGCGGTCGGTGCGTGCGAGTGCGTTGCCGGTGCAGGGTCTTCCTGCTGCGCGACGCCGAGCCGCGCGGCACCGACGACGACGGCGAATGTTGCCACGACAGTGGCGAGCCGAACGCTCCGCGAGGCGTTCGACGAACCGCTTCTCGCACTCATGCTGAACCCCCCAGTGCTTAGAGCCCGAACGAGATCTTTCTACGGTCGCCGCCGGCGTCATGCAATGCTTGCGGAGCGATTCCTCGCGAGTCGCCGCGGCGATCTCCGTGGTGCGACGCATCATGACGATTGGTGCGTCGCACCGATCGGCCTCGCGGCGGTCGCACGCCGCGTGCGCAGCATGTAACGACTGGCGGGATATCGTTGCAGAGTCTGAATATCCAAGGAGTTTCGCGATGACCGTCACTCTGAGAACCGCCGTCCCCGACGATGCCGAGGCGTGTGGAGCAATTTGTTATCAGGCCTTCAAAACCATCGCGGAGGAACACGGATTCCCGCCCGAGATGCCTTCACTCGATATTTCGATCGGCGCGATGTCGATGTTCATTCCGCGCGGCGACGTTTTCAGCGTGGTCGCCGAGCAGAACGGCCGCGTGATCGGCAGCAACTTTCTTTGGGAAACGTGCGCGATTGCAGGGATCGGGCCGATCACCGTCGACACGGCCGCCCAGAACAGCGGCGCGGGGCGCAAGCTGATGGACGCCGTGCTGCACCGTGCGGATACGCGCGGATTCGCGGGTGTGCGCCTCGTGCAGGCGGCCTACCACAGCCGTTCGCTGTCGCTCTACACGCGCCTCGGCTTCGATCCGCGCGCGGCGCTTTCCGTGGTGACCGGTCCGCCGCTCGGAATCGATATTCCGGGCCACGCCGTCCGGCAGGCTACCATCCGTGACCTGGAGGCATGCAACCGCGTATGCGTCTCCGTGCACGGACACAGCCGCCACGGCGAGCTCGGCGAGGCGATTTCGCAGGGCAGCGCAACGCTGGTGGAGCACGGCGGCCGCGTCACCGGCTACTCGACGCTGTTCGGATACTTCGGACACGCGGTGGCCGAGACCAACACCGACATGAAGGCCCTCATCGGTGCCGGCACCGGCATCATGGGGATCGGCTTCCTGCTGCCGACGCTCAACGCGGACCTGCTGCGCTGGTGCCTCTCCCACGGAATGCGCATCGTGCAGCCGATGACGCTGATGAGCCGCGGCCTCTACAACGAGCCCGCCGGCGCCTGGCTGCCGTCGATCGTCTTCTGAAGGAGCCGCGAGCTACTGCCCGGGAAGCTTGCCGTCGAGGTAAAGCGTCTCGATGACGCGCTCGCGAATGCGCCAGCCGTTCGGAGTGCGCACGAAGCGATCGCGGTAGAGACCGCCGCAGAAAAGCATCTCGGTCTTGCCGCCTTCGATGCCGTAGCCCAGCGGATTGAACAGGTAGCAGACCGTCTTCGCCTCGTCCCCATCGAACTCGACGCGCACGTTCGTGACGAGATGCTGCACGACGCTGAAGATCGAAAGCGCGGCCGCCAGCCATTCCTTGATCTCGGGCAGCGTCCCGCGAATTCCGCCCGACGCCGTGTAGTCGGCGACTCCGTCCGGCGTGAACACTTCGTCCAGCAGGGCGAAGTCTTTCGTGTCGATGGCCGTGCTGTAGAGGTTCAGCACGTCGTGGATGGCGAGACGGTCGGCGAGCTGCTGCAGGTTGTCCATCGGGCGAGCATTTCGTCCCGGCGAAGCCGAGTCCAGCACCGCAGACACGGGTCAGGTGACGTCGGGAAGCAGAGCCTCGAGCCGCTCGTCCTTGCGGTCCCAGAGATCGCGTATCCATCCCTGGAAGCGCTCGCGATAAACTTCGTCGTCGGCGTAACTGCCGCGCCTCATCTCGACCGGGATGTCCTCTACGGTGACTTCCACGAGGACGTGGCTGACCTTGCCGCACAGGAAATCCCAGAAATCCGCGCCGGGCTTGCTGTAGACGACGGTCGCGTTGACGAGCGTATCGAGGTCGCCCGAAAGCGCGTCGAGCACAGCCGCGATCCCGCCCGCCTTCGGTTTCAGCAGGTGCCGGTACGGCGAGCCGTGCCTGTCGCGCTTCTCCGGGGAAAAACGCGTGCCCTCGACGAAGCTCATGATCGAGATCGGCCCCTCGCGGAAACGGTCGCACGAGCGGCGCGTGGTCTCGAAGTCCTTGCCGCGAAGGTGCGGGTGCTTCTTCAGCTTCTCGGGCGAGTAACGCTTCATGAAGGGCATGTCGAGGGCCCACCACGCGAAGCCAAGCAGCGGGAAATAGATGAGCTCCGACTTGATGAAGAAGCGCAGGAACGGGATGTCGCGGATCAGCGTGCGCTGCAGCACGAGCACGTCGGCCCACGTCTGGTGGTTGCTCGCGACGAGGTAGCGGCCGTCGCGCCTGAGGCGCGGATCGTCGAGGCCGCGGAACTCCCAGCGCGTCGGCAGGCAGATCGAGAGGAACACGTTGTTCATGCGGATCCAGCCCTCGGCGACGACGACGAGGGCTTGCGTCCACCAGTGACGCCACGCGGAATTCGGGATCGCGAACTTGACGATCGCCAGCAGGAAGATCGGCACGAAGAACACGAACGTGTTGATGGTGATTGCGCCGAGCAGAAGTGAGCCGAGGACCGGCGCCGGAAGAAATCTGTACATGATCCCCGCTGGTCGTCGCCTTCGGTTGCGGCGCTGCGCCGCACGCCGCAGGCGATCGACGTGCCCGCGGCCATACCCCGCTTCTTCGGTTCGGTCACGCGCGCGCCCAACAAACGTTCGGACACTGGCTGCGGGCAGCCGGGAAGGTGCACGGGGAGGTCCCTCGCGGGACCTCCCCGGCGGGCCGGAGCGGTAAGGGGGGAATCACCGCGCTGGCCGACGCGCTGCTAGATATTTGCCACGCGGGCCAAATCAAGCCCACCCGACCGCGGGGGGCAATACGCCTAACCCACCGGGAAGTAACAAGTTTTCAGACGCCTGGCTTAAACGTGATTGCGCAGCAGGAGCTCGCGCGGATGCGGCTCGAGATAGGTCTGGCGCGCCAGGTACTCGACGCCGTGAAGCTCGACGTAGTGGCGGAGCAGCGTGATGGGCACGACGAGCGGCACCAGACCGTCGCGGTACTCGTCGATGACGGCCGCGAGGGCGTGGCGCGGCGCCGGCTCGAGCAACTCGCGGAAATGGCCGAGCATGTGCTGCATCACGTTCACGTGGCGCCGGCGCGGCGCCGGTTTGGAAAGAGCGCCCATGAATCCCGCGAGATAGTCGGCGGCGACCTGGGGGCGAGGTCTACCCTTGGCGCCCGCGACCAGGCGGCCGAGCGTCTTCTCCGCCGCGGGCGCGTGAGCCGCGATGAGCATCTTCTCTCGCGAATGAAATGCGACGAGGTCGCCGAGCGACCAGGCTCTTCCGCCGGGCGCTGACGTCCCCTCGAACAGCGCCGTGACGCGCGCGTAGGCGAAGACCCTCTCGATGAAGCTCTCGCGCAGCACCGCGTCCACGAGGCGGCCCTCTTCTTCGATGGGAAGGAGCGGCATTGCCTCCATGAGCGCGGCCGCGAAGATCCCGCGGTCCGACGGCGCGGGCATGCCCGCCTCCGTGTACGTCCTCACCCGCTCCATGCCGCACGACGGCGAGCCCTTCTTGAGGATGTAGCCGTGAATGCCTGCCCCGGAGAGCGCCGCGACACGTCGCTTCGCGAACCGCCGCATCAGGGCCGTATGGTCGCGCTCCGACTTCACGCCGAGCATGCGGATGTCGTCGTTCGTGCGGACGAGCCGCACGGGCTCACGCGGCACCCCCATGCCGGACTCGACCTCCGGACAGACCGACACGAAATCGAAATGCGCGCCGAGCACGTCGGTAACGTAGCGGTCGTGCTTGTGCCCGGTATCGAAGCGCACGGTCTCGCCGAGCAGGCAGCTCGACACGCCGAGCCGGATCTTGTCCCTGGCGGCGTCTGCCGCGTCCGCCCTTCTCGTCGCCGTGGCCATCGCCTGCTTGTAGCGACGCCCGCCGTTCGCCGGAAACGGGGACGGCTACCTGGCGCACGTGGATGGCTGGTGAAAGGCCCCGTCCACGGGCGTCAGGTAGCCGTCCCCGTTTTCACGCCTGCGCATTCAATGCGGCGCCTCTGCCGGGTGACCGCTCCGGTCCACCCTGCGAGGAGATGTGCTATCTCAGGAAGCCCTGTCGGAGACTCTGCCTTGCTATCGATCCTCGGCGCCGTCCTTTCCTTCTACGTCCTCCTGTGGGTGGCGAGCCTCGTCGCGAGGGACGCGAGCATCGTCGACCGCTTCTGGGGCATCTCCTTCATCGTCCTCGCTTCGGCCGCGTCGGCGGCGACCGACGGCTACGAGACGCGGGCGCACCTCGTCATGTTGCTCGTCGCGATCTGGGGGCTGCGCCTGTCGTTCTACATCACGGTTCGCAACCTCGGCACGGGCGAGGACTTCCGCTACCGCGCCATGCGTCGGGCGTGGGGAGCGCGGTTCCCTTTCGTCAGCCTCTTCACCGTCTTCCTGCTGCAGGGCGTGATCGCATGGATCGTCTCGCTGCCCGTGCAGGCCGCGATCGATGCCGACACGCCTGCCCGTCTGACCGCGCTCGACGTCCTGGGCGTCCTCGTCTGGACGGCGGGGTTCCTGTTCGAGACCATCGGCGACTGGCAACTCGCGCGTTTCAAGGACGACCCGCGCAATCGCGGGCGGCTGCTCGACCGCGGCCTGTGGCGCTACACACGCCATCCGAACTACTTCGGCGACGCGCTTCAGTGGTGGGGACTGTGGCTCTTCGCCGCGGCCACCGGCGCGTGGTGGACGGCCGTCGGGCCGGCGCTGATGACGTTCCTGCTCATGCGGGTCTCGGGTGTCACGCTGCTCGAGAAGCGCCTGCGAAGCTCGAAGCCGGAGTACGAGGAATACTGCCGGCGCACGAGCGCGTTCATCCCGATGAAACCGTCGCAAGGCTGAACGGCGGGCGGCGGCCCGACACGTTCCGCTACAGACAGCTCCCCGAACAGCAGCACTGTTCGCCCGGCGACAGCGGACAGTCCGACTGGGTCGAGCAGGCCCGGCGCGTGATCGAACACGAGCCGTCGGTGCACGGATCGTTGAAGGTGCACTGGGGCGGGTCGGGCAACTCGCAGGACGCATTCGACGGAATCTCGTGCACCGAGCGAACCGCGCGAACGGCGGCGGTGATGGTCTTTGTCGCGGTGGTCACGAAACCGTCGGAGAAGGCCACGACCCACGCCTCGCTCGGCGTCGTGGACGAAGTGGACGTCCAGTAGAACGTGACGCCGGTGCAACTGCAGCTCGCGGTCGAGCACGCAGGGACGCAGTTCCGGTTGAAGCGGAAATGAGTCGCCGGGTTGCTCGTTCCAAGGTTCAGCAACGACTCGAGCTCGAAGCGGTTCGGGATGCGCCAGTTGGTGTATCCGGCGAATCCTTCACCGCTGTTGAGCGAGGCGAGGAAACCCGAGGCAATGGTGCCGTTCATGTTGTTGGTCCCGGTCGACCATGTGTAGACGTTGGCCGCGTCGTGGATGCCTCCGGCGCGGTCCTTCATCTCCCACATCAGGCCTGTGCCGTAGTCCGTGATGGTGCCGTCGCCGTTGTCCAGAAAGGTTCGAGCGGTGCCTTCGCGCGTGGCCCCGTCGGAGCCGGGTCCATGGTCGGTGAACTCTCCGGTCATAACCGGCCGCCCGGGCGCTTCGCAGAAGAGAGTGGTTTCCTGGCCCACCGAGCGCTTGAGTACCAGAAGCGCGTCTGCGGTGGTCACCGCGCCGCTGTCGCTTCCGTTCACGTTGCCGCAAACGTCCGGCAGGTACTCGGCCCGCGCGTCGGAGCGCGTCAGCAGAATCAGGCAGGCGACCACGGCGACGATATTGGTTCTCATGCTTCCCCCGGTGCGGTTGCGGACGGATCCCGGCCGCAACTCACTGACGACGACAAGTTGGGCTGCGGTTCTGCACGCATGGCGGCCGTCAGACAAGCCTTTCGAGTGCACACGATCCCATCAGCTGGAATCCCGGAGCAGCGCCGTTGACGTAAGCGAGCCCTCGTGAAGGGAATCGCACCGCCGGCAAGTCCGAGGCATGGGGAAATCCGCTTTCATACGCTCGGACGTCGGAATCGGTGAGGAGGCACTCCGGTCCTCACGGTTCGACGTCAACCGCCCGGCGGGTACGAGGCGATTCGCCGGAGCGAGCCCGCGCTTCTCGAGCATGCTGGCGCGGGCAGCGGCGATCGCCGTCGTTTGCTTCACGAGCACCTCGTGCACCACGACGAAACTCTGGCAACTCACCGGACCGGATCCGGTGGCGTTTCGCCAGGACCGCATGACCGAGAAGGAGTTACAGGACCGGGGACTCACGTACCGCAAGGACGACGAAAGCGGGATGTACTACGTCGACAAGACGTCCGGCCAGCGCGCCGCCGACTACGCCGTACGCGTCTTCGTCACGCCGGCCTGCCTTGCCGTCGATGCAGTGACACTGGTTCCCTGGTTGGCGTACATGGCCATTGCCGAGTTCGCCGATAGCGGGGACGTGATCCAGTCGAGCGGGGAGAAGCGGACACACAAATAGCGGGAGCCAGGCTCCGTCCGGTCCCCGGCGTCAGATCTCGCCGCGATGACGCACGATGGCGCCCTCCACCATGTAGATGACGTCCTCGGCGATGTTGGTCGCGTGGTCCGCGATTCGCTCGAGGTAGCGCGACACCGACAGGTAGTGCGTCATCGTCGCGAACTCGGCCGGATGGCGGCGCACGGCATCCTCCACACGCGCGAACGTGCCGCGGTGCATGGCGTCGGCCTCGTCGTCCATCGCGCAGACGCTGCGCGCGAGCGTCGCGTCGAGATTCACCAGCGCGTTGAGCGCGCCCGACAGCATCGAACGCACGAGCCGCCCCATCGCGCCCACGTCGAGGGGCTTCTCGCTCGGCTCGGCCACCGACGCGAGGTAGACCGCGCGCTCGGCGATATTCACGGCGAGGTCGCCGATGCGTTCGAGGTCGCTGTTGAGCCGGATGCACGCGACGATGAAGCGCAGGTCCTGCGTCACCGGCTGGTAGAGCGCGAGGAGCTTCAGGCACTCCTCTTCCACCTCGACCTCCACCGCGTCGATGTGCGTGTCGAAATCGACGACCTGCGCGCCGATGCGCGCGTCGCGCGAGTTGATCGCCTCCACGCTCTTGACGACGGCTTCCTCGACGTCGGCGGCGAGCGACAGGATCTGCTTCTTCAGTCGCGCGATCTCGTGGTCCAGATGCTTCGGCACGGTTCTCCTCCCCTCAGCCGAAGCGGCCGGAGATGTAGGCCTCGGTCGCCTTCAGGTGCGGACGGCTGAACATGTCGAACGTGCCTCCGTACTCGACGAGCCGTCCCAGGTACATGAAAGCGGTGAAATCGCTGGTGCGAGAGGCCTGCTGCATGTTGTGCGTGACGATGACGATCGTGTACTCGCCGCGCAGCTCGCTCATGAGGTCCTCGATGCGGCCCGTCGCGATCGGATCCAGGGCCGAGCATGGCTCGTCCATCAGCAGAACTTCGGGATCGGCTGCGATCGCGCGCGCGATGCAGAGGCGCTGCTGCTGGCCGCCCGAAAGGCCGAGCGCACTCGACATGAGGCGGTCTTTCGCTTCGTCCCAGAGCGCCGCGCTCCGGAGCGAGCGCTCGCAGACTTCGTCGAGCACGCGGCGATCGCGCTCACCGTCGATACGCAGCGGGTAGACGATGTTTTCGTAGATGCTCATCGGGAACGGGTTGGGCTTCTGGAAGACCATGCCCATCCGTTTACGCAGCTCGATGACGTCGATCGCCGGATCGTGGATCGAGCGGCCGCCGAGCTTCATGTCACCCGAGACGCGCACGCCTTCGACGAGGTCGTTCAGGCGGTTGACCGAGCGCAGCAGCGTGGACTTGCCGCAGCCCGACGGTCCGATGAGCGCCGTCACCTTGCCTTTCGGCACGATCATCGAGACGTCGAAGAGCGCCTGGCTCTGGCCGTACCAGAGGTTGAAGCGCTCAATCGCGACGGCCGCTTCCTCGTCCTGGAGCGACCTGTGAGTCTCGGTAGCCGGCGCCGCCCCGGAGGCGGGCAGCTCGGCCGAGCTTGCGCCCGCGGCGCGCCCGCCGGTTTCGGGAGCATGTTCCTGGTTCGTTGCCACGCCTCGCCTCGATAACACGTTTTCCGCTTCTACGGTCATTCGAATGCCCTTTCCGAGCCCTGCCACCGCTTCCATGTGTTCCCCTCAGAACTGGCTCGTCACGAACCGGCGGCGCAGGCGCGCACGCAGCCAGATGGCCGCCAGGTTGAGCGAGGCGATGATCATGATGAGCAGCAGCGTCGTCGTGTAGACCATCGGCTTGGCGGCTTCGCTGTTCTGGCTCTGGAAGCCGACGTCGTAGATGTGGAAGCCGAGGTGCATGAAGCTGCGCTGCAGGTGCACGAAGGGTGCGATTCCGTCGATCGGCAGCTCCGGCGCGAGCTTGACCGCGCCGACGAGCATGAGCGGCGCGACTTCGCCCGCACCGCGCGCGATGGCGAGGATCATGCCCGTGAGGATGCCGGGCATCGCACGCGGCAGCACGATGCGCTGGATGGTCTGCCACTTGGACGCGCCGCACGCATACGAGCCTTCGCGCATCGAGTTGGGGACGGCCGCGAGGGCTTCCTCGGTCGCGACGATCACGACGGGCAGCGTGAGGAGAGCGAGCGTGAGCGATGCCCACAGGATCCCGCCGGTACCGAACGTGGGCGTCGGCAGCTTGTCGGCGAACAGCAGCTCGTCGAGGCTCGCGCCCACGATGTAGCAGAAGAACCCCAGGCCGAATACGCCGAAGACGATGCTCGGCACGCCCGCCAGGTTGTTGATGGCAATGCGCACCGCGCTGATCACGAGGCCGCCGCGCGCGTACTCGCGCAGGTAGAGCGCCGCGAGCACGCCGAACGGGGTGACCATCAGCGACATCAGCAGGGTCATCGCAACCGTGCCGAAGATTGCCGGGAAGACGCCGCCTTCGCTGTTGGCTTCGCGCGGGTCGTCCGAAAGGAACTCCCACCAGCGCGACAGGTAGATGCCGAGCTTGTCCGTGATGCCGAGCTGGTTGGCCGCATAGGCGCGCACGATGCCGGAAACCTGCAGCTTCACGTCCTTGCCGTCCGCGGTGCGCAGCACGATCTCGTCGCGCGCGTTGTCGGCGTCGAGCTTTGCGATGCGTTCGCGGATGGCGGCGAACTCGACGGCGGTTGCCGCTTCGACCTGCCCGGCCGCGGCCGTCGCTTCGTCGTGCTCCTGCGAATGGCGGCCGTAGCGGCGATCGGCTCCGCGTACCGCGAGGCGTGCTTCCTCGACCTCGCGGTTGACGCGGCCGATCTCGTGAACCTCGAGGTAACGCCTCTCCTGCCAGCGCTCGCGAATCGCCGGAAGCCGAGCGTCGAGCTCCGCGACGACCTTCTCGGGCGAGTCCGCCACGGGGTTGCCGTCGACGAGATACGCGACGGCCTCGCCGTAGAAGCGGCCCCAGGTGCGGCGCTCCACCGTCAACGCCCACGCGGGGAGCGACTGCGCCGTCACGGCGTAGTCGCTGACCCAGCGGAAGTGCTCGCCGGTGATCTCGAAGTTGCCGGTGCGAACGAGCTGCCGCTCGGCGAGGCCGCCGGCTCGTCCCAGCGCCGCATGCGCGGCGGCGCGCGCGTTCTCCGGAAGCGTGTTCACGACTTCGGCGGTCGGCTCGAAGGTCTCGATGCGCGTGACTTCGCCGACGGCGGCAGGCGCTCCGGCCGACTCGATGCGCACGACGGGCAGCGGCCAGAACGTGTCGATGCCTTCGGCCACGACGAGCGTGAGCAGGCCGAGAATCATCATGATCGAGAACGCGAGGCCGCCCGACGTGAGCCACAACAACGGCTCGCCGTACGCGCGAAGGCCCGTGGCAGCGCCGCGCGCCCGGCGCCGCGTGCGACCGGCGGCGCGCGCCCTGCGCGAGCCCTCCACCGAGGCCCGGTCCTCCTGCGTCACCAGACTCACAGCTGCTGCGCCCTCCTGCGGAAGCGCTGGCGGATCACTTCGGCGGCCGTGTTCAGCACGAACGTCATCACGAACAGCGCGAAAGCGGCCAGAAAGAGCGTGCGGTAGTGCGTGCCGTCGCGCACCGCCTCCGGCAGCTCGACGGCAATATTGGCCGACAGCGTGCGGAAGCCGTTGAAGATGTTCCAGTCGAGGACAGGCGTGTTGCCGGCGGCCATCAGCACGATCATCGTTTCGCCGACGGCCCGCCCGAGGCCGACCATGATGGCGGAGAAGAGTCCGCTCATCGCGGTGGGGATCACGATGCGCATCGCCGTCTGCCACGGCGTTGCGCCGAGCGCGAGGGAGCCCGCGCGCAGGTTCTCGGGAATGCTCGAGAGTGCGTCTTCGGCGATCGTGTAGATGATCGGCACGATCGCGAAAGCCATGACGAAGCCCACGACCATCGCGTTGCGCTGGACGTAGGTGCCGAATACGCCGCCGCGCAGGTCGAAGCCCGACGCCGCCAGCAGCTGAGCCGTCGCGAACGCGAGCGCCACGGTCGCCGCGGAGGCGGCGACAAAACCGACGAGCGATCGCAGCGCCGCCGAGCCGCGACCGGCCGCGACGAGAGGCTCGATTCGCGCGACCGCAAGACCGGCGAGGAGCGCAGCGGGCGGAAGTCCGACGACGAACCACCCGCCGGCAGCGTCGCCCGCCTTTCCGTCGAGCCACAGGCGAAGATCGCCGGCGAAGAGCAGGCGTTCCAGCGAAGGACCGAGCAGGGCCGCCGCTGCCGCGCCGGCGACGATGGCCGCGGCGGCGAGCATCAGCCGGCTGCCCTGCATCCTGGACCTGCGCCCGCCGGGCACGAACTGCCACAGGTGCGCGCAGGCGAGAAGCGAGAACGGGATCAGCACCGCGGCCGCGAGCACCTCCGGCACGGAGCTCTCGACCATCGGCGCCAGCACCAGCGCGGCGAGGAAGCCGAGCACGACGCTCGGCAGGCTCGCCATCATCTCGATGGTCGGCTTGATGGTGACCTTGACGTCCGGATGCAGGAACTCGCTCGTGTAGACCGCCGCCATCAGCGCGATCGGCGCGCCGAACAGCATCGCGTAGAGCGTCGCCTTGAGCGTGCCGAACACGAGGGGCCACAGTCCGAGCTTGGGCTCGAAGTCGTCCGTGCCGCTCGACGACTGCCAGACGTGCTCGGCCTTCGCGTAGCCCTCGTACTGGACCGGGCGCAGCAGCGCGCGCCAGGAAACCTCGGGGTGCGGAGCTTCGAGCGCGAGCTCCTCGAACGCGCCCGACCACGCGAAGACGGCGCTGTCGTCGGGCACGACCCAGAGCGCCTCGACGGGCCCGCCGCCGGACGTGCGCGCTGTCGCGAGCGTACGGGCGGTAGTGACGTGAAACAGGCGCAGCGTGCCGTCGCCATAGCCCGCCGCGAGCACCCGGGTTCTCGGGGACGACGCCAGCGACGGGACCGGCGCCGCTCCCGATTCGAGCGCGTGCGCACGGACGAAGTGGGACCCGTCTCCCGTTGCCATCGACGGCGCGGGAATGCGGAACCATGCGGTGAGCCCGCCAGCGGTGTCGCCGATGAGCAGCGTGTTCTTGCCGTTCAGGAAGGCGACGGCGCTCACGCGCGCCGGAGCGCCGCCGGGCTCGCGGACTTCGTCGGAAAGAAAGTCGAGCTCCTCGGCGATCTTCGGATGCGCCAGATCGCGGACGTCCACGCGCACGGCGCGGCCGTCTTCCCAGACCGCAATCGCGTTGTCGCCGAGTCCGCGCAGCATCACCCAGCGCGGCAGTCCGCGCTCGGCGACGGCGTCGAGGCGGATCTCGCCGGACTCGCTCGAGAGCGTCTCCTTGCCCGTCAGGAAGTTTCGCGTCGTGCTGACCTGCGTCACGCGCAGCACGCCGTTGGTGTCGATCGATGCCGACGCCGGGCCGCTGGAAGTAACCGAAACGTCCACCGCCAGGATCGACGACGCCCCTTCGAGCACGATCGGATCGCTGACGGTCCACTCGACGCCGCGCAGCGCGAACTGGTCCACGCCGACGCGCTCGGCGACCTTCCCGTCGAGCAGGAAGCGCTCCCCGGCCGGAAGTACGCGCACGGCTTCGGGAACGTCGCCGACATCCCGGTACTCCGTGCGATGGCCGATCTGGACGAAACGGATGCTTCCGTCGGCGAAACCGAAGATGCCGCGTCCGGCGCGCACGGGGAAGGCCCACGCGGTCGGCCGCTGGTCGAAAGGTCGAAGCTCGCCGAGAAACGCGCCGTCGCGGGCGGCGAGCACGCGGAAGCGGCCGCTTTCGTCGTAGGCCCACAGCAGCGAGCGTGTGTCGTCGGTTCCGGTGGCGAGGATCTTCGCCGCGCGCGCGGTTCCTGCGCTCGCAACCGGGCTTCCATCCGCTAGCGTTCGCGCGGGGCTCAGGTGTTCCGTCCGCAGGAGCGGCCACACCACCCAGGCCAGGAAGACGAAGACGGTCGAGATCGCGGCGATCGTGCCGATCCCGCCGATGCGGATGACGTTGCGCGCGACGCGGTCGGCGAGTTTCACCGACGGCCGCGTCGTGCGCGCTCTCCTTGTGCGGAGCGTGTCCGTCATCGCGTTGGAGGACGCGTGGCTGGGCGGTCGCGGACCTCCGTCTCCGGAAAATCCGCGCCTCCCCGCCCCGTCGTCATTCGAGCCCGGCGGCCTTGGCGAACTGCGTGCGAAGCGCCGCCGTGATCGGGTAGTAACCGTCCTTCACGACGGTCTCCTGGCCCTGCTTGCTGAGCACGTATCGGAGGAACTCCTTGCGCAGCGGATCGAGGTCCTCGTTCGGCTTCCTGTTCACGTAGAGGAGCAGGAAGCGCGAGAGCGGGTACTCGCCCGTGTAGGCGTTCTCGGGCGTCGCCTCGACGGGCTTGCTCGAGTCCGACTTCGCGAGCGCGACCGCGCGCACGTCCGCCGTCTTGTAGCCGATGCCGCTGTAACCGATCGCGTAGCGGTCGCTCGCGACGGCCTGTACGACCGTCGAGCTGCCGGGCTGTTCCTTGACCGTGTCCTTGAAATCGCCTTTGCCGAGCGCGTGCTCCTTGAAGTATCCGTAGGTGCCCGATGCCGAGTTGCGCCCGTAGAGGCTGATCGGCCGGTCCTTCCATTCGCCCGTCAGGCCGAGGTCGCCCCAGGTCTTGAGGTCGGCGCTGCCCGAGTTGAGGGTTTTCGAGAAGATGCCGTCGATCTGCTTCATGGACAGATGCGCGATCGGGTTGTCCTTGTGGACGAAGACCGCGAGCATATCGATGCTCGTGCCGATCTCGGTCGGCTCGTAGCCGAACGCACCCTTGAACTCGGCGATCTCGGCGTCCTTCATGGGCCGGCTCATCGGCCCGAACTGCGCGGTTCCGGCGACGAGCGCGGGAGGAGCGGTCGAAGACCCCTTCCCCTCCACTTCGATCTGCACGTTGGGGTAGAAGGTCTTGAAGCCCTCCGCCCACAGCGTCATCTCGTTGTTCATCGTGTCGGAGCCGACGCTCTTGATGGTTCCCGAGACGCCCTTGACCGGCGTGTACGACGGGATGGCGGGATCGACCGTGACCTGCGCCGGCGCCGGTGTCGCCAGTGCGAGCGCGGCGATTCCCGCGAGCAAAGTTTCCATCCGTTTCATGACAGTCTCCTTCGCGCCTCCGCGCTTCGTGCGCTGGAAGGCGGTGTGTTGCGGGGACGCCGACCATCGGCGTCTCGTGTGTTGCTCCTCCGCAAACGGCTTTCCTCGTCGTTGGCTCTCACCAGCTCATGCGCAGGCCGGTCGTGACGCCCCAGCCGTCGTACTGGCCTCCGTCGTTCGCGGAGTCGTTCATCGACGCGTACTGGATGCCGGTCTGCCACTTGAGCTTGTGGCCGTAGAGGTACTTGTTCAGGCCGAGGTAGATCTCGTGGTACTCGTCGCCGCGGCCCGACTCGATGCGGCTCTCGTAGCGCGCCAGGCGGATGCCGTTGTCGTCGCTGCTCGAGATTCCCGTGTAGCGAACGACCGCCTGCCAGGTTTCGCAGAACTTGAAGCTCGGCGTGATCTGGCCGCCGACGAGCTCGGGCCCCGAACCGAAGCCGTTCGAGTAGTCGATGTCGGTGGAGAGCCCCCACGGCCCCTTCTCGCCCTGGAAACTGAGCGACAGAACGTGCTCGTTGCTGCGCCCGACGTCGTTGTCGGAGTCGGGGTTCTGGTAGACGTAGTCGAGCCGCAGCGGGGCCTTGTCCAGGCCGATCAGCGCGGCCAGGTCGTAACCTCCGCTCAGGACCGTGAATGCGTCACCCTCGAAGTTGCCGAACTCGGAGTTCTGG
>CAYYVZ010000056.1:0-17579 GCA_964475235.1 uncultured Myxococcales bacterium
GAACGCCGTTCTGCTCGCCTCGGTAATCGCAGGGTATGGTATTTTTCGCCGGTCGCTGCGACGTTCCGCGGCGGATCTTCGTTTCGCAGCCTTGCGCTACGCCGCCGTAGTCTACCTCTCCGCGCTGTCCGCTCAGGTGTTCGCGTACGCGTTCGATGCGACCTCCTCGCTCACACCTCCGCCCCAGGTTTCCCTCTGGCGGTGGTATCTGGATCCGCTGTTGGGGCCGAAGACGCTGTATGGCGTCATCGTGCTCGCCCCGCTTACCATCGGCTTTGCAACCGCGGGCGCGCGGATCGGTCTGCCGCGTGCGCTCGATCTGTGGACACCGGCGCTCCTCGTCGTCCTTGGACTCGTGAGGATCGGCTGCTTTCTACAGGGCTGCTGTTATGGCGTACGCTCCGATGTTCTTGGCCTGGCTTTTCCGCCGGGATCACCGGTGCAGCGAAATCAGTTCATGGACGGGCTGATCGGCGACAAGTACTGGTCGCTTCCCGTCGTCCCTACGCAGGCCGTCGAGTCGGTCTTCCTCCTGGCGCTGGCGTCCTGGGCGATGCGCCGCGAGAACGAGCTGGCGCCGGGGCGCTTGTTTCTCCATACCGTCGCTTACTACTCGGTCTACCGGTTCGCTGCCGAGTTCGTGAGAGCGGACACGGAACGCGGCATCTACTCGGGGCTCGGAACTTCGCAGTGGGTCGCGCTGGCGATCCTCGGGGCCGTCGCCTGTTTCACGGCGCGCGCAACTCGCCCCTCCCGCGCTACCACATCGAACGGTTCCGCGACGTTGGTCGAGTAGTGCGGCTTCCCTTCGCGATACGGCGGCAGACGTCGTTTCTCGGCTACGGACCGATCTGGCTTCCGTACATCGCGGTCTATCAGCTCACGAACCGCTTCCCCCTGTTCGAACCGTCCGTACTGCCGTTCACGGCCGTCGACAAGTTCGTGCCGTTCGCGCCCGAACTCCTCCCGATTTACCTCGCGTACATCCCGTTCTTTTGGTGGACCGTCGCACGTTCGGAGGACGACGCTGCCGCAACTCGCATCTTCTACGCGACGCACTTTCAGCTTCTCGTTGCGGCTGCCGTCTGGGTAGCCTGCCCGGTGACCATGCCGCGGGATCTCTTCTACGGAAGCGCGAGCTATGGATGGGCAGACGCGTTCTGGCGGTGGTTCGATGGACCGAACAATTGCCTTCCAAGCCTCCACGCGGCGAACTGCCTGCTCTTCATGCAGTTGAACTGGCGCCGGAGTCGGAGAGGGCTTCACACCGCGGCCTCCATCGCGATCATCGGCTCGACGCTCGTGGTGAAACAGCACTACGCGGTAGACCTGCTGGCTGGGGCTGCACTCTACTTGGCGACGGCGGCGCTGCTCGCGCGTGCCAAACTGGGCGAGACGGTTGCCGAAGTGGCCCAGATAGAGAAGCGACGTGCCGATGGTGTCCCGGATCGACGCACGCCGCGCAGCGACGTCGATCGCCGACGTGAAGCCGCCCGCGCTGGTCCGAACGAGGACGCGGTCCGGCCTTGCCGGTGGAATCGAGAGAGCCCGTCTCAGGATCGTGTGAGCAGGAACTGGAAATGATAGCGAACCTACGAAGCGACGAGCGACGAGCCAGGGAGAGATCTTATCTCGACTCTTCGAAGTCGATTCCTCTCGAAGCTCGCCGTCTCCGTTCGTACTGCGAGCCGCCGATCCGCTAGGATCGCGCTCATGACGATCTCGAAGCGCGCCTACACCGGCAGCCCGTGGGAGAAGAAGGTCGCGTACTGCCGTGCGCGGCGCGTCGGCGACTTCATCGCGGTCTCGGGAACCGTGGCGGTCGGTGAAGACGGCAAGGTCGTCGGCGCCGGCGACGTCTACGCGCAGACCATGTTCGCGCTTCGCCGCATCGAGAAGGCCATCCGCGAGCTCGGCGGCGAGCTCCGGCACGTGGTGCGCACGCGCACGTTCCTCACCGACATGGACCGCTTCGACGATTTCGCGCGCGCCCACGGCGAAGTTTTCGCAGGCATCGATCCGGCGGCGAGCGCACTCGGGATCGCGCGCCTCGTCGGCGCCGAATTCCTCGTCGAAGTGGAAGCCGACGCGATCGTCGCCGATTGAGGGGCCGCCGCGGTGGACCCTCGCGTCCCCGTCGCATAAAGCTGCACCGCCCGACAGACCTGCACCCCCCAGCACGACCACGGGCCCGAGGACCATGTCTCTACGTTCCAGCATCCAGCCCCGCGTGACGGGCCTGATCACGAGCCCGTCCACCCGCGAATTCCGCCGCACGCTTTCCGAAGGCCTTCGCAAGCTCACCGGACGCCGCCACGTCGTGCACTACTTCCACCAGGTGGACGATCCTTACAGTCACCTTGCCGCGCAGCTCCTCGAGCCGATTCTCGAGCGCTACGACGTCGATCTCGACGTCCACGTCGTGGGGCCGCCTCCCGATTCGGCCGCGCCGGAGCGGGAGCGACTGGTGGCGTACTCGCGCGTCGATGCGCAGCGCGTCGCCGAAGCACGCGGCCTCGCGTATCGCGATCCGGGTGCGCAGCCGGCGCCGGAGCTCCTCGCGGCCGCGACCCGCGTGCTCGCCACGGCCGCGGCCTCGCCGCGATCGTTCGCGTCGCTCGCGCCGCGTGCCGGCGAAGCGCTGTGGGACGGCGACGCCGAAGCGCTCGAAGCGCTCGAGATCGACCAGTACGTGGATCCGGGCCTCGACGTGGCGCCGATCGTCGCGCGCGGCGATGCGCTGCGCGCGAAGCTCGGCCACTACCTCGGCGCGATCTTCCACTACGGCGGCGAGTCGTACTGGGGCGTGGACAGGCTCGGCTACCTCGAGTCGCGTCTCGCGGCCGTCGGTGCGCAGCGCAGGGCCAACTCCCCGCTGCTCGCGCCGCGCCTCGAGATCAGCGGCGAGAAGATCGATGCGTCTGCAGCGGGCCTCACGCTCGAGATGTTCCTGTCGCTGCGAAGCCCGTACAGCTACATCTCGATCCCGCGCACGCTCGAGCTGGTCGCCAACACCGGCGTCACGCTGAAGCTCCGGCCCGTGCTGCCGATGGTGATGCGCGGTCTCGAAGTACCGGCATCCAAGCGCATGTACATCACCCTCGACACCAAGCGCGAAGCCGAGTCGGTCGGCGTTCCGTTCGGGCGCATCTGCGATCCGGTCGGCAAGCCCGTCGAGCGCGGTTTTTCGCTCTATCTCTACGCGAGAGAGAAAGGCCGCGCGGCCGAGTATCTCTTCTCGTTCTGCCGCGCGGCATTTGCCGAAGGCATCGATACGGGCACCGACCAGGGTCTTCGCCACGTCGTCGAAGGCGCAGGGCTCCAGTGGGAAGAGGCGTCGCGCAACTTCGACGACGAAGGCTGGCGCGCCGAGCTCGAAGAGAACCGCCAGGACATGCTGTCGCTGGGGCTGTGGGGCGTGCCGAGCTATCGGCTGGTCGGCCCGGACGGCGCCGACCAATTCTGCACCTGGGGCCAGGACCGGCTCTGGCTCGTCGAGAACGAAATCCGCCGCCGCGTGTCGCGATAGCGATTGCGGAGAGCATGGGCTCGGAGCTTACGGACAAAAAAATGCCGGGCAGCCATGGGGGGGAATGGCTGCCCGGCTTGTGGGGACCGGAGGCTGGCGGTCAGGGGGAGGGACCCGTCTGCCTGCCTTTCGCCCGTTCCCAGGATGGCATGCGGGGACGCCATCCATGTGCCGGGAGCGGAAGGTAAAGGAGGGGAAACTTCCACTCGTTCCGGCTTCGTGTACGTAGACGGGAGTGCCCCACCTTCATTCGAGCGGAACCGGGAATTTGTGGGGGGCAGCGCGCGCCTTTCGCGCGCTCACGACGGTCGTCGCGGGGCTGGTTTTGCTGATGTTTCGCGGCGATGCCGGCGCGTCAGAGGCCGGCGCCACAATTCCGGCCCGCATCGTTTCCCTCGTCCCGGCCGTCACCGAAACGCTGTTTGCGCTCGGAATGGGCCCCCGCGTGGTCGGGGTTTCGACCTATTGCGACTACCCGGCCGAGACCGGAGCGCTGCCCAAGGTCGGAAGCTTCACCGAGCCCGTGGCCGAAACCATCGTCGTCCTGAAGCCGGACCTCGTCCTGACCTCCCCGAGCCCCGGCAACGAGACGGCTGTCCGCGCCGTGGAGCGGACCGGCGTACGGGTGGCCGTGATCCAGAGCGAGGGTGGGCTGGCCGAGGCGCGTTCGGCCATCCTCGACGTCGCGCGCGCCGTCGGCGCCGCACCGGCCGGCGAGGCCCTGCTGGCGCGTCTCGACGCCCGTCTCGAGGCCGTGAAGCGCGCTGCCGCCGGGCTCGAGCGTCCGTCGGCCGCCGTCGTCGTAGGCCGCGAGCCCCTCGTGCTCGCCGGCCCCGGCAGCTACCTCGGCGAGCTGCTCGTCCTTGCCGGCGGCCGCAACATCGCCGACTCGATCGGCGGACGCTGGCCGCGCGTGGGAATGGAGCTCCTCGTGGCGTCGCGGCCCGAGGTGCTCGTGGACCTTTCGGTCGGCATGGGAGACGCGCCGGACGACGAGGAGGCGGCCGCGGCCTGGGCGTCGATGCCGTCGCTGCCGGCCGTGGCGTCGGGCCGCGTCGTGCGCGACAGCGATGCGATGATGCTGAGGCCCGGCCCGCGCCTGGCCGATGCCGCCGAGGCGCTTTTCCGGGCGCTGCACCCGGGGGCCGTTCTCCCGGCCGGCACCGGCGCCGCGCCCCCGCCACGCACCGGCGCCGCATCCGCGGAAGCCGCGCCGCAACCGAACGCAGCGCCGGCAGTCGCGCCCGCACCGGCCGGACAGGCAGACTGACAGGATGGGTGCGGCCGCCGCGAGGCTCACGAGGGCACGACTGGCTTCCGGGCTCGCCGCCACGATCGTCGCCGCGCTCGCCGCGATGGCCGTCGGCCTGCTGATCGGCAGTGTGGCGATCGACTTCCCGGCGCTCGTCGCCGGCGACGAAGGCGCGCGCACGATCTTCTTCGACCTGCGCCTGCCGCGCGTGCTGCTCGCGGCCGTCGTCGGCGCGGCGCTCGCCGTCGCCGGCGCGGCGCTGCAGCCGACGCTGCGCAATCCGCTCGCGAGCCCCGAGATCATCGGCGTGTCCGGCGGCGCCGCGATCGCCGCGGTACTTGCGCTCGCCTTCCTGCCGGCCGGCGGCATCTCGAGCGGGCTCGTGCCCGTCGCCGCCTTCCTAGGTGCGACGGCGTCGAGTCTTCTGGTGTTTCGCCTCGCGCACGTGCGCGGACGGCTCGACCCCTACACGCAGGTGCTCGTCGGCGTCACGTTCAACACGTTCGCGGCGGCGCTGATCCTGCTCGTGCACGCGATCGTCGATCTCAAGCGCTCGCACTCGATCGTGTTCTGGATGATGGGCGGCATCGCGATCGAGCCGTATCCGGTCGTCGCGCTGGCCTTCGTGCTGGTGGCGGTCGCGACGCTGGCGCTGCTGCGCGAGGCGCGCTCGCTCGACCTGCTCGCGCTCGGCGACGAGCAGGCGCGCTCTCTCGGCGCAGACGCCGACGCCGTGCGCCGGCGCGTCTTCCTCGCATCGTCGCTGCTGGTCGGAGCGGTGGTGTCGTTGTGCGGGATCATCACGTTCGCGGGGCTCGTCGTGCCGCACGTGCTGCGCCGCCTGCTCGGCAGCGACAATCGCCTGCTGCTGCCGGCGTCATTCTTCGGCGGCGCGGCCTTCCTCGTGGGCTGCGACGCGCTCGCGCGCTGGGTCGCGGCGCCTGCCGAGCTGCCGGTCGGCGCGATCACCGCGCTCACGGGCGCGCCGTTTTTCGTCTACCTGCTGCGGCGCGGACGCGAGCGGCACGGAGGCCTGTCGTGAGCGGCGGGGGACTTCGCTTCGAGGCCGTGTCGTTCGGCTACGACGGAGCGGGAGCGGCGGCGCTTCGCCTCGAAGCCATCGACTTCGCCGTCGAGGCCGGATCGAGCCTCGCGATCGTCGGACCCAACGGCTCCGGCAAGACGACGCTGCTCCGGCTCGCGTCCGGCGAGCTGGTGCCCGCGTCGGGACGCATCGAGATCTGCGGCCTCGACCCGTCGCGTTCGCCGCGCCGCGACCTCGCGCGGCGCGTGGCCGTCGTCGCGGCGCACGCGACAGTCGGCTTCGGTTACACCGTCGAGGAAGTCGTGCTGATGGGTCGCGCGCCGTGGCTCGAAGGTTACGCGCTCGAATCCGACGAAGACGTTGCGATCGCCCGCGAGGCGATGCGCGCGATGGACGTGCTTCACCTTTCGGGCCGCGTCTTCGACAGCCTCTCCAGCGGCGAGCGCCAGCGCGCCGCGGTCGCGCGCGCGCTGGCCCAGCAGCCCGAGCTCGTGCTGCTCGACGAGCCCGGCGCCTTCCTCGACATCAAGCACCAGGTCGAGCTCTACGACGTGCTGATCGGGCTCTGCGCCTCGAAGGGGCTCACGGTCGTCTCCGTGCTCCACGACCTCAACCTCGCCGCGCTCTATTTCGAGCGCGTGGCGATGGTGCACGAAGGAAGGATCTTCGCGCAGGGCGTACCCGACGAGGTCATCACCTACGCGAACGTGTGCACGGTGTTCGAAACCGACGTGTACGTGGATCGCAACCACCTCACCGGCCACCTCAACGTGCTGCCGCGCCGCCAGGCCGCCGGGACGACGCCAGGGCCGGAACCCTCCTCGTGACGAGCCACGACTTCCTCTTCTACACGTTCTCCCTCGTTTCCGTCGGTGCGGCGCTCGGATCGGCCCTGCGCGCCGACCTGAGGGGCGCGGCCACCGCTTCTCTCGCAACCGGCGCCGCGCTTGCCGTGCTTCTCGGGCTCGCGGCTGCGCCTGTGGCCGCGACGCTCGTCGGGGCATGTGTGTTCGCCGGCCATGCGATCCGGCATCGCGCCGCGTACGCGGCCGAACCTGCGATCGATGCCGCATCCACGCTGACGAGCCGGCTTCGCACGGCAGCGCTGCTGCTGGCGTTCTTCGTCATCGCCGCACGGGCGGTGCTGATCGTGCGGTGGCCGCTGGCGAAAGCGGCGGTCTCGGCGACTGCGGCGGGGGTGTCGTCCGTCGCTCTCGCGCACTATCTGCTCGTCGCGCTCGCACTGCTCACCATCGGCCTGTTCGCGGCGATCACGCGTCGCAGCGTCGCAGGCGTCGCACTCGGGCTCGCCACCGCTTCCGGAGCGGCCGTGCTCGCGCTCGCGGCGGCCTCGCGCTTCGTCGGTGCGAACGGCGAAGCGGCGCAGCTTGCAGCGGTCGTAGTCGCGATCACGGCGGCGGCGGGGCTGGCGACGGAGCGCATCGCGCGCGGCTGCAGCGAGCTTCTTCGCAGCAGCGAGGTGGCATGGCGCGTGGCCGGAAGTCTGTCCACCGTGGTGGCAGGCGTGACTCTCGCCCTTCTGGCGACGGCGTGGTGATGACCGACGCCGTTCCCGAGCTGCTGCGTCCGTGGCTTGCCGAGCTCGTGCTGCTGGCGGGAAGCGCGCTGCTCGTCGCTCCTGCCCGCATGCGATCGTGGGCGGGCCGGCCGGTGGACCTCGTCCCGCTCGTCCTTGCCGGTTCTGCGGTCGCCGCGGTCACCTCGATGGACGCGATCCGGCGATTCGCCGCAGGCGGCCTTTTGTCGGTCGATCCGTTCGCGTCGTTCTTCAAGCTCGTCCTTTCGATGACGGCGCTTGCGGCGGTGTGGCTCGCGACGCGCGCGCCGGAGGCGGAAGACGACGGCGACACTTCGGCGCTCGCGTGGTCGTCGTTTCTGGTGTCGGTGGCCGCGCTCGACTTCATGGTTTCGGCAGCGAGTGCGCTGGTGGCGTGGACGGCCTTCGGCGTGGCCATGCTCGCTTCGGCCCTGTGGGCGTCGCTGCGCCGGCCGCACGACAGGACAGCGGCAGCTTCGGCGCTGGTTCTTCTTCTCGAAGGCGCCGCCGCATCGGCGCTGCTGCTCACCGGGTTCGCACTCGTCTACGGCCTCGCGGGAACCTTCGTGTACGACGACATCGGCGGTCGGCTCGCCGTCGCGCTGGCGGCGCCGGGCGGACGCATCGTGCTGTTCGCGGCGATCGTGTTCGCCGTGGCCGGTGCGTCGTGGCGCATCGGGCTCGTGCCCTGGGAGCGCTCGCGCGTGGAGCTCGCCGCCACAGGGCCGCTTTCGCAGGCTGCATGGCTGCTGACGGGCCCTGCAATCGCCACGCTCGCCATGCTCACGCGCTTTCTGAGATGTGCCTTGTCGGCGCCGGTGACGGGCGGCGCGTGGACGGCGATCCCCGGCGTGGACTGGGCTTCGCTGGTCGCCGTCGTCGCGATGGTCACGATGATCCTCGGCAACGTCGCGGCCCTCCGCGAGACGAACCTGCGACGTCTGGTCGCGTGGCTTGCGGTGACACAGGCGGGGTTCCTGGCGGTCGGGCTCGTCGCCGCCAGCGACGAGGCGCTGGAAGCAATGCTGTTCCACGCCGTCGTGTACGCCGTCATGACCTTCGGGCTCCTCGCGGTGCTCGCCCCGGTCATCGAGCAGGCCGGATCGGACGACTTCGAGGTGCTGCGCGGTCTTGCGCGGAGGCGCGGCAGCGCACGGGCTGCCGCGGTGGCGATCGCGGTGTTCGTGCTGGCCCTGTCGGCGATCTGGCCGCTCGCGGGCTACACCGGGCGCGCGATGCTGCTCACGGCCCTGCTGCGAAGCGGGGGCTCGGTGCTGGCCTCGTTCGCGGCTGTCGCGAGCGCCATCGGCCTGCTCGTGCTCGTGCGCATCGTCGCGACCCTGCTCGACCGTCCCCAGGACGCCGAAGAGAACGTGACGTTCGACTTCGAGGCCGTAGTGCTCGTGACGCTTCTGGTGGTCGCGACGGTCGGGATCGGAATCTGGCCCGGGCCGCTGGCCGAGCTCGCCGGACGGTCGGTGGTTTTCTTCGGCGGATGAGGCAGGCTATCGCGCCGCTGCGCGGCGTTGCGCGCGATCGCGAGAGAGGTGCTGGCTTGAACGTACGTCGCCGATTTTTCCTTCCGCTCGTCGCCGTGTGCGCGCTGCTCGCAGCGTCCTGCGCCCCGAACGAGCAGGCCCAGACGGTTTCGTTCCACCTTTCCATCGACTCCGAGCGCCTGAGCCAGATCGAGTTCGTCGTCAGCTACGCCGACGGCAAGTTCGCGGCGACCGACGGCCAGTGCGTCGTCAGCTCGGCGGCCGGGCCGCGGTCCTTCGCGATCTCCGAAGCGCTCCTGCTCGAGAAGGACAAGGTCCGCATGATGTCGCGGCCCGAGAAGCGCGCGCACGCCGCGAGGGTGCGCGCCGCCGGCGCCGAATCCCCTGCCGCGAATATCGGCGTTCGCGGCGTCACCAGCACCACGCAAACCACGCTGACCACGATGGCTCCGACGACGACCCTGTTCCCGCCGACCACGACGACGCTCGCCGGGAACGACACCTGCGGTGACGGCGTACGCGATCAGGGCGAGCAGTGCGACGACGGCGACCAGACCTCCGGCGACGGCTGCGACGGCAACTGCCAGGCCGAGTTCGCGTTCAGTGCGATCGACGACGACGAGGGCGAGCTGACGATTCGCATCACCAACGGGCTCGGCATCGCGCCGGGTGCGGCGCTCGCGTTCTGCAAGTTCCAGGGCGATCTCGCCACGGCCGAGCTCGGGATCTCGACGCTCTCGTGCAGTCGCACGAACGGAGCCGTCTGCACGCCGGTGTCGGACGCGATCGTCAGCCTCAGCACGACGACCACGACGACGACCACCACGACTTCGTCGACCACGACGACCACCGGGGACGGCGACACGACGACGACGTCGACCACGAACCCCTAGGCCGGACTCGTCGCTCTCAGGCGGCGGCTTCCAGCAGAACCTTCGGGTGGCGGTCCGCAATCCGCAGCAACGTCCTCGCGGCCCCGGACGGCTCGCGCCGGCCCTGCTCCCACTGCTCCAGCGTCCGCTTGGAAACGCCGAGCGCGGCCGCGAAATCGCTCTGGGACAGGCCGCTCTTCGCTCGCACCCGCGCCACGTCGATCCGCTGCGCCGGCGCCCGGCGTTTGCCACCACCGGCTTGGATCTCGCGCACGCCGTCGAGCACCTCCTGCCAGACGTCGCGCTTGGCTTCGAATTCCGCGAGGGCCTTGCCCGAAAGTTTCTTACGCATCGCGAAACACCTTCAGCAATCGCTTGAGAACATGTGCGGGAACGTTGTCGTTCGCCGATTTCGAATAGAGGGTCAGCATCCAGATCTCGCTCGTGTGCGCGTTGACGAAATACACGATCCGCAATCCGCCGCGCTTCCCCGCGTTGTCACGCTTCCAGCGGAGCTTGCGCACTCCGCCCGATCCCGGGACCACTCGCCCGGCGCCAGGGTCCTGACGCAGCGAGTCCTGCAGCTCCGCGTACTCGTCGTCATCGAGATAGACGGGGCGGATGCGCTCGAAGGCGGCCGATTCCACGAACGCGAACAGGCGAGGTGTACGCCAACGGCGTATAGATGGCAAGGGGGCTCGAGGCCGGGGGTGCGCACGCCGCTTCATCCGCGGAGCGTCGCACGAGCGTCACGGCGCGGGCGATGCCACGAATGGAATGAATCTGCTCAGGCGGCGGTCAGCCGGGCAGCAGCGCGGCGAAGGTCTTTGCGAAGGTGTGCGCGTCGCCGGGCCAGCGCGCGGAGACGTAGTTGCGGTCGCTCACGACGAACGCGGGGCGGTCGTCGTCGAAGGAGTCGCGGCGAGTGCCGCTCGACTTGATGCGCGCATCGGGATGGCCGGGGTAGACGTCGAGGAAATCCTCCGGCGAAGCGAGCGCGCGCGTGACCTCGGCCTGGACGCTTCGATAGCCCGCTTCCTCGCCGCGTTCTTCCGAATACGTGCGGTAGTAACCCGGGTCCCAGAAGCGCCCGATGCGCCCGAGCTTCCAGCCCGCGTTCTCGAGCGCCCACGTCAGCGCCGTCGTCGTGCGGCCGAAGAGCACCGACCGGCCCGTCGCCGGATCGATGCTGCGCGCGGCCAGCACGACGCCGTGGCAGATCGCGCCCACGGGTTTGCCGGCCGCAAAGAAATCCACCACCACGGCCTGGAGCGCTTCGCTTTCGAGATACTCGCGCATTCCGCGCGCGCGGTGCCCGCCGGGAAGCACGAGGCCGTCGAAGCGGGCCGCATCGAGCGCGAGCCAGTGCATCGGCGTCTCGTAGTTCGGATCGCGAATCATCTGCGCGTAGGCCTTGCGGCCTTCGGCGTCGGCGCGAAGCAGCGCGCCGATCACCTTCACTTTCCTGAGGACGGGAAGGAATCCCCAGGGATCGAGTCCCTCGCCGGTCACCATCACGTCGTCGGCGACGGCGGCGCGGCCGTCGGGGGTCGCGAACAGGACTTCGTGGCCGTAGCCGCGAAGGACCTTCCAGCTCACCGCGGCTTCGGTGGGATCGAAGTCGCGGCGGGGCAGGGGAATGAGGACGCGCGCCATGGCGCTCGGGATCGGTCGGACGGCTCGGCCTAGCCGGCCGTGATGATCTCGACGCGGTAGCCCGTCACCGTCGTCACGAGCTCGATGAAGGAGTCGAAGCTCACCGGCTTGCTGATGAAGGAGCTGCCGCCGAGCTCGTAGGTCTGGTGTACGTCTTCTTCGGCGCGCGAGGTGGTGAGCACGAAGACGGGGATGCTGCGGAAGTCGGGGTCGGCCTTGATCTCGGCCAGGCACTCGCGCCCGTCCTTCTTCGGCATGTTGAGGTCGAGCAGGATGAGGCCCGGCCGCGGCGACGTCCACGGCTCGGCGAACTTCCCCTGGCGGCGAAGGTACTGCATGACCTCTTCGCCGTTCTTGACGAAGCGCAGCTCGTTGGCGAGACGGCGATCCTCGAAGGTCTCGCGCGTGAGCATCTGGTCTTCCTCGTCGTCGTCGGCGACGAGGATCACGATCGGTTGGCGATCAACGTTCAAAGGGACTCTCCTTCCCGACTTCGGGCCCGACGGCGCGCCCGCCTGTGCGCGCGACCATGCGCGCGAATGTGCAGCCGAATATGCGCCCAGCCATGCGCGACGGGCTCTGCAAAAGAGCCCGGGCCTCCCCTCCGAACGGCCCTCCACTACCACACCCCCCAACTCGAGCCTAGGTCGCGGGCGAGATTTTCGCGCACCGCCGCGCGGCCCGTTCGACTCGGAGCGTGCGCCGCTTTAATCCGCGCAGCATGCTCGAAGGGACTCGTGTCGTGGAAATGGGAGTCTGGGTGGCCGGGCCGGCGACCGGCGGCATCCTGGCGGACTGGGGCGCCGACGTGGTGAAAGTCGAGCCTCCCGTCGGCGACCCGATGCGCGGCTTCTTCCGCGCGGCGATAGGGAGCGACGTACCTCACAACCCGCCGTTCGACCTCGACAACCGCGGCAAGCGCAGCGTCGTCCTCGACCTCCAGTCCGAGGCCGGTAAGGCCGCGATGGAAAAGCTGCTCGCGACGGCCGACGTCTTCGTCTCCAACATGCGGCCGGGCGCGCTCGCGCGGCTCGGCCTCGATCACGAGCAGGTGCTCGCGCGCCATCCGCGCATCGTCTACGCGAGCGTCACCGGTTACGGCCTCGAAGGCGCGGAGCGCGACCGTGCGGGCTACGACGTCGGCGCGTTCTGGGCGCGCTCGGGCGTGGCCGACCTCTTCCGCGTGCCGGGCGAACCGCCGCTCGCGCTGCGCGGCGGCTTCGGCGACCACGTGACGGGCATCGCGACCGTCGCGGGCATTCTCGGCGCGCTGCTCGAGCGCGGGCGCACGGGTCGCGGCCGTCTCGTCGAAACGTCGCTTCTGCGCACCGGCATGTACTGCCTCGGCTGGGACCTTGGCATCCAGCTCGTCTACGACAAGCTGCGCGGAACGCTGCCGCGCACCGAAAGCGACAACCCGATGGTCAATTGCTACCAGGCCGCGGGCGGATCGTGGTTCTGGCTGATCGGCCTCGAGGGCGATCGCCACTTCCCCGTGCTCTGCAAGGCGATCGAGCGGCCCGAGCTTGCGGTGGACGAGCGTTTCTCGACGCCGAAAGGACGCCGCGTGAACCGGCGCGAGCTCATCGCTGCGCTCGATGCGATTTTCCTGGAGCGCACGCGCGACGCGTGGGCCGAAGCGTTCGATCGCGAGGGCGTGTGGTGGGTGCCGGTGCAGTCGCCGGCGGAGGTCGTGCGCGACGAGCAAGCCCTCGCCAACGGCGCGATCTGCAGCGTGGAGGGCGGCGCGGGACGCGACGAGTATCGCGCGATCGCATCGCCGGTGACGTTCCGCGCGGACGGCGAGCGCGTCCCGGCGGCGCGGCTTGCGGCGGTGCCGTCGCTCGGCGAGCACACGGCCGAGGTGCTGCGCGAGGCCGGGCTCGACGAGGCGATGCTCGCGGCGCTCGGAATTCCGCCGACCGGCAACGAGTAGCGCAGTGCCGCGCGTCGCTTGCGGCGCGCGGGCAGGTTCCGCTGCCGGCCGGGTCTACCTCAGGGGACCGACTCCACTTCCCACTCGGTGCGCGTGCGCACCGGACCGGGGAGACCGAAGTCTGAGTTGGCGAACGGATACGTTCCCACGCTCGGGTAGCACTCCGACGAGACCGTGACGGGGTTCGTCGGGCTCGCGACTCCGGACGAGGACAGCGGGTTCGGCAGACACGAGCGGAGAGCCCCGTCGCACGTGCCGAAGCTGTAGGTCGCGCATTCCGCGTTGGTCTGGCACTGCGGCGTAGTCGCGTCTTCTTCCGGAGTCAGACCGCAGTAGCCGATCGTCATCGAGTCGCACTCGCCGTCGCCCTCGCCGAGATCGACGCACGTGCCGGCGCAGGAGTTGAGCGCGCCGCCGCACGACAGCGTGTTCGCGATCGTCGCGGTACCCGTCGTCTCCGTCCTCGTGTGGGAATGGATCCAGACCCTGGTGCTCAGCGTCGGCAGGCAGTCGAAGCTGTAGTCGCCGCCTCCGAGCGGCCAGGTGGCGTCATGGCCGTTCGCATCGCAGTCGAGCCCGGTCGACTCCCCGCCCAGGCAGGATCCCCCACGAACTCCGTCGTTCGCCGTCGGATCCCCCACGCAGACGGCGTCGTCGCAGACGTTCAGGTCGCCGATCGGGATGTAGAGCCAGGTCCGGTCCTGGAACGTGATCTGGCCCGCGCCGGTCTGAGGCGTCCACTGCCCGGAGACGTCTCCATTGCCGTAGGTCACGGGACAGAAACCCGGGAAGAGAGGAGCGAGCCCCCGCACCATCGGCACGGGAGTCGACGAGAAGCACTGGCACATGTTGCCGCCGCAGTCGTCCTCGTCGGCGGCTCCCGGCTCGTCGCATGTCTGGCGCAGGTCCGACTCGCAGCGGCAGTTCCCGGCGGCAGGATCGTAACCGAGGATGGTGCAGACGCCGCAGTCCGGGCCGATCGAGCGCGGGCAATCGAGACGGAACTGCAGCGTCGTGCCGTCCACGGGATCGACGTCGTGGTAGTTCCCGGTCGTTCCGATGTTGATCTCGCTGTCGGTGTCCTCGCTGTTCGTGTCGGCCCGCACCGTCCAGCGCACCGACGTCGGACAGCGCGTCTCGTCCGGCGCCACGCCGATCGACGACTTGAAACTCGCGGCCTCGTTCTTCGTCGTCGCGTCGGCGTCGAAGGAGCCCGTCCAGCATTCGCCCGTGCCGCTGAGCAGCTGGACGACCACCTTCGGATCGCTGGTGAAGTACTCCGTCGGCGATGCCCCGGCCGGCAGCGTCAGCGAGGTTCCCTTGGCCTGGAACTTGACGCTCCCCGCGCCGTCGGCTCCGGTTTTCAGCGTGATCTTCGAGACGCCGTCCGATGCCCCGAGCTTGTCGTTGTACTTCCAGCCCTTCGGGTCGGCGTCCGTCCAGGCCGTCGGGGAAGGGGCCACGACGAGCTCCGCTTCGAGCGAATACGTCGAAGACGCGGAGTCCCAGATGCACAACCGGTACTCGGTATCGACGTCCGGTGCGCCGAGGTCGGCCTGGGCAATCCCGTCGCCCTTGCTCCACTGCCACGCAAGCTTGTCCTTGGCCGGGTCGGCACTGTTCGCGATGCTCAACTTGGACTTCGCACTTTGGCGGCAGGAGCTCGCAGGCACGGGCTCGGCCGGACAAGGCATGATGCACACGGAGTTGTCGCTCGCGCCCGGAGTGCGTCCGACCCCGCACAAAGACTGGTCGCAGGACGCGGCCAGCGCGTCGGGACAGTCGGCGTCGAGTGCGCCGCAACCGCAGTGGCAATTGCCGTCGTCGAACAGCGCGGGTTCACAGGACCAGGCGACCGGGACCTCCAGCTGGCAAGACGAGTCGCACCCGTCTCCGTTCATCGCGTTGCCGTCGTCGCACTCCTCTCCGGCCGCAGCGTTGTGGTTCCCATCCTGGCACGCCACCACCGTGCAATCGTCGTCGCACGCGACGGTATCGTCTCCTTCGTCGCAGGCTTCACCGCCTTCCGGGATCGCGTCACCGCAGAACGGAACGGGGTTCGACTGCTCGATGCAATACAGCCTGCGAAGCAGGCTGCAGTTCGACGTTCCCCTGTCCGTCCAGTCGCCGTCGACGGCGAGCTCGTCGCCGTCCACGCCGGAGAAGATGACGAAGCTGGTCCCCCATTCCGAGCAACTGAGGCCAGACGATCCATTCGATGCGGTCCCCGTCCACGCACCCGTCGCGGCGACCGTTGCGCCGAACTCGTCGCAGGAGACGGCCGTGGCGATCGCTCCGTCGATGAGGTCGTCGATGTCGTCCGCGATCGGGACGCTGCCGCACGTCGTGACGATGTCGCGTGTATAGGCGTCGAATCGGGAGGGCGCATTGAAGAAGAGGCCGCTGATCCAGGCCTCGTACGTTCCCGCGAGCCCGGCTGCCGCCGCGCGCGCGTTGCACTTCGCGTCGGCTCCTGCGCTTCCGCCGAGGTCGCCGTCGTACGTCGTGCTGGTGACGAACATCTGGCAACCGTCGGTTCCGCAAAGCGAAGCCGTTGCCGGAGTCGCCGGCTGCAGCAGGCCGGCGAAGGATGCGAGGACGAGGAGGCGGGTCGACGAACGTCTGAAGTGAATCAAGTATCTCTCCCCCGAGGTGTGGACTTGGCTACAAGACTTCCGTGGACGGCAGCGGATAGCAGACCGGCGACTCTCGAGCCAATCCGGAGACACCGGAATCGCGTCTGTTCTTGCACGCCTGACCCTGCTGGCGGGCCGCCCCTTTCCTCGGTAGTCTGTGGAGTGGATGTGGTGGTGGAGTTGTAGTGGGAGGCGGGCCCGTGCGGGCCGCGTCCTCGCGTTCACGGTTCTCGCGAGCGTCGTCGCCGGCTGCTCGGCGACCAAGCCGCCGCGCAAGATCGACGACGCCTGCGCGATCTTCCGCGAGAAGGACGACTGGTACGAGGAAGCGTCCGAAGCGCGCGAACGCTGGGGCGTGCCGATCGCCATCCAGCTCGCCTTCATCCGCCAGGAGTCTTCGTTCGACGGCGACGCGCGTCCGCCGCGCCGCTGGTACCTCGGGTTCATTCCGGGTCGCCGCCCATCGAATGCAGAAGGCTACGCGCAGGCGCTCAATTCGACGTGGGACGACTACCGCAAGGCGACGGGCTCGCGCGGCGCCGACCGTGACGAATTCGGCGATGCCGTCGATTTCATCGGCTGGTACAACACGCGCAGCGCGGAGATGTGCGGGATCTCCAAGCACGACGCCTACCGCCTCTACCTTGCCTACCACGAGGGACCGACGGGCTATCGCAAAGGCACGTATCGCAAGAAGGCCTGGCTGCTCGGCACCGCGGAGAAGGTCGCGCACCGCGCGGCCCGCTACAGCTCGCAGCTCGCGAAGTGCGAGGAGCAGCTCAAGCCGAAGAAGCGCGGCTGGTTCTTCTAGGAGCCGGAGCCGCGTCGCGGCCTTTGCTCACTCCCGCCGCCTCCCTATACTCCGCGCCCGCATGGCCCCGTCGCTCGTCGAAACCATTCAGAACGCGGTCGTCGTCAGGCTGGTCGGCCTTCCCGATCCCGTCGTGACCCTGCTCGCAGGTCGGCCGCAGGTGCTCGACGGACAGACCCTCGATCCCCAGCTTCAGCTTCTTCTCCGGCTCATGGCCGCGGCAGGTCTCCCACGCATCGAGTCGCTCTCGGCGCCGGATGCGCGAAAGCTTTTCGCCGAATCGGCGACTTTGCTCCAGCTCGCACCGGCTGCGATGGCGCGCATCTTCGACCGCCCGGTTCCCGGGCCGCACGGCGACATCCCGGTTCGCGTGTATGTTCCGAAGACAGGTTCGTCGCCGCATCCCGTGCTCGTCTACTACCACGGCGGCGGCTGGACGATCGGTGACATCGACACCCACGACAGCGTCGCGCGCGCGTTCGCGGACCGCGCCGAGTGCGTCGTCGTCTCCGTCGACTATCGCATGGGTCCCGAAGACCCATTCCCCGCCTCGATCGACGATGCCGTCGCCGCGTTCGAATGGGTGGCGGCGCACGCGAGCGAGATCGGCGGCGATCCGTCGCGTCTCGCCGTCGGCGGCGACAGCGCGGGCGGTAACCTCTCGGCGGCCGTCTCGCAGCAGACGCTCGCGAAGGGCGGCCGCGTGCCCGATTTCCAGCTCCTCATCTACCCGGTCACCGATCTCGGCGAAGAGTCGCAGAGCTACGAGACGTTTGCCGACGGCT
>CAYYVZ010000057.1:0-17540 GCA_964475235.1 uncultured Myxococcales bacterium
CTTCTTCATGCGCATTGTGGATTGCATTCCGGTGAAGCGCGACGGCATGGACGCGAAGGCGACGGAGATCGTCGAATCGCTGCGTCCGTATCTGGCCGTTTCGTACGACCAGTCGGGCTCGATCGGTCGCCGTTACCGCCGCCAGGACGAGGTCGGCACGCCTCTCTGCGTGACCGTGGACCACGACACGATGAAAGACGCGACCGTCACGTTGCGTGACCGCGACACGATGGAGCAGGAGCGAGTCCGCATCGACGACCTCTTCGACATCGTACGCAAGAAAGTAGCGCCGCCCGTATACCGCGGCCCGCTGGTACCCGCGGTCTGACGAAGACTGCTCCGGCGACTCGCCTCCCGGAACGAGCCGCAAGGCGGCTCCGACGCCCGGCGAGCCGCCTTCACGAAATTTCGAACGACTCGAATACGAGCAAGGATCCTATCCCCATGAGCAAGAAGAACGCGAAGGCGAAGAACACGACGAAGAAGAGCGGCAAGAAGGCAGAGAACAAGTCTTCGAAGAAGATCGTTCCCGGCAAGCTCGTCTACTTCTTCGGCGACAAGGGCTCCGACGGCGATGCGTCGATGAAGAACCTGCTCGGCGGCAAGGGCGCCAACCTCGCCGAGATGTGCGGCATCGGCCTGCCCGTTCCTCCGGGCTTCACGATCACGACCGAGGTCTGCACCGCTTTCGACCCGAAGACCAACAGGTACCCGAAGGAGCTCGCCGGCCAGGTGGACGCCGCCGTCGCGCGCCTCGAGAAGACGATGGGCAAGAAGTTCGGCGACTCGTCGAATCCGCTCCTCGTCTCGGTGCGCTCGGGCGCACGCGCTTCGATGCCCGGCATGATGGACACGGTGCTCAACCTTGGCCTCAATGACAAGACGGTCGAGGGCCTCGCGAAGAAGTCCGGCAACGAGCGCTTCGCGTGGGACAGCTACCGCCGCTTCGTGCAGATGTACGGCGACGTCGTGATGGGGCTCAAGCCGGAGTCGGCCAAGGAAGCCGATCCCTTCGAGCACATCATCGAGACGAAGAAGGAAAAGCTCGGCATCCACCTCGACACCGAGCTGACGACGCAGCACCTGAAAGAGCTCGTTGCCGAGTTCAAGGCCGCGGTGAAGAAGAAGGCCGGGCGTCCGTTTCCGACCGACCCGAAAGAACAGCTCTGGGGCGCGATCGGCGCCGTGTTCAAGTCGTGGACGAACGAGCGCGCGACCGTCTACCGCAAGCTCAACAACATCCCCGAGTCGTGGGGCACGGCCGTCAACGTGCAGTCGATGGTGTTCGGCAACATGGGCGACTCGAGCGCCACGGGCGTGGCGTTCACGCGCGACCCCGGCACGGGCGAGCGCCGCTTCTTCGGCGAGTTCCTCGTGAACGCGCAGGGCGAAGACGTGGTGGCGGGCACGCGCACGCCGCAGCAGATCACCAAGTACTCGTCGCAGGAGTGGGCGAAGGAGAACAAGATCGCCGAGAAGGAACGTGCGTCGCGCTTCCCTTCCCTCGAGGAAGTGATGGGCGGCTGCTACCAGCAGCTCCTCGCCGCCGCGGCACGCCTCGAGAAGCACTACCGCGACATGCAGGACCTCGAGTTCACGATCGAGGACGGGCGCCTGTGGATGCTGCAGACCCGCAGCGGAAAGCGCACGGCGGGTTCGGCCGTGCGCATCGCCGTCGAGATGGAGAAGGAAGGCCTGATCGACAGGAACACGGCCATCCTTCGCGTGGCGCCGGAGCAGATCGACCAGCTCCTGCATCCGACCATCGACGCGAAGGCCCCGAAGACGCTGCTCGCGAAGGGCCTCGGCGCCTCGCCGGGCGCCGCCGCCGGCCAGGTCGTGTTCTCCGCCGAAGAAGCCGTCGCCGCGAAGGCCAAGGGCGTCAAGACCATCCTCGTGCGCACCGAGACGTCGCCCGAAGACATCGCCGGCATGGACGCGGCCGAGGGAATCCTCACGGCCAAGGGCGGACGCACGTCGCACGCCGCCGTGGTCGCACGCGGCATGGGCAAGTGCTGCGTGGTCGGCTGCGAAGCGCTGCGCATCGATTACAAGTCGGGCGTCATGACGTCCGGCGACAAGAAGGTGAAGGAAGGCGACTGGATCACGCTCGACGGCGCGACGGGCTCCGTCTACATCGGCCAGGTCCCGACCAGCCAGGCCAAGGTGTCGGGCGACTTCAGCAAGCTGATGGGCTGGGCCGACAAGGCGCGCCGCCTCAAGGTGCGCACCAACGCCGACACGCCGAACGACGCCGAAGTCGCGCGCGGCTTCGGCGCCGAAGGCATCGGCCTCTGCCGCACCGAGCACATGTTCTTCGAGGGCAACCGCATCGATGCGGTTCGCGAGATGATCCTCGCGACGACGCTCGAAGCGCGCGAGAAAGCCCTCGCCAAGCTCCTGCCCTACCAGCGCAAGGACTTCATCGGCATCTTCAAGGCGATGCACGGGCTGCCGGTGACGGTGCGCCTGCTCGATCCGCCTCTGCACGAGTTCCTGCCCCACTCGGATGCCGAGTACGCCGAGCTCGCGAAGAAGACCGGCATCGACAAGAAGCAGCTCGAGCAGACCGGCGAGCTGCTGCACGAGTTCAACCCGATGCTCGGCCACCGCGGCTGCCGCCTCGCGATCACGTACCCCGAGATCTACGCGATGCAGACGCGCGCGATCGTCGAGGCCGCCGTCGAAGTCGCCGGCAAGGGGATCAAGGTGCTTCCCGAGATCATGATCCCGCTCGTCGCGACCGAGTCGGAGCTGAAGCGGCTCCGCCAGCTCGTCATCGACACGGCCGAAGACGTCCTCGCGAAGAAGAAGAAGAAACTCGCCTACACGGTCGGCACGATGATCGAGGTGCCGCGCGCGGCGCTCGTCGCCGATGCGATCGCGAAGCACGCGGACTTTTTCTCGTTCGGCACCAACGACCTCACGCAGATGGGCTTCGGCCTTTCGCGCGACGACTCGGGGCGCTTCCTGCCGGCCTACGTCGATTCGGGCGTGCTCGCCGACGATCCCTTCGTGACGATCGACCAGGGCGGCATCGGCGTGCTGATGCAGATCGCCGGCGAGAAGGGCCGCAGCGTCAAGAAGGACCTCAAGCTCGGCATCTGCGGCGAGCACGGCGGCGACCCGCGATCGGTCATCTTCTGCGACCGCATCGGCCTCGACTACGTCTCCTGCTCGCCCTACCGCGTGCCGGTGGCCCGCCTCGCCGCCGCTCACGCCGCGCTGACGAAGTAGGGAGCCCCGGAAGTAATCGGGGACGGATCCCGATTTCGCGGAACGGGGGACGTTTGCCTGGGACACTTTGTTGTACCGGTAGACGTCCCCCCTCCTCTCCAGGCATCGCTCGATCCGGAGGGCTCTATCGGGGACGGATCCCGATTTCGCGGAATGGGGACGTTTGCCTGGGACACGTTGTCGTACCAGTAGACGTCCCGCCTCCTCGTCCAGGTATCGCTCGATCCGGAGCCCGCCGATTCCGGGCAACCACCCCTCGCCGTCTTTCGCCGGCCGCACTTCTCAGCAACAATCGGGATCCGTCCCCGATTTCTGCATGAGCGCACGCAAGCACAACCGGGCTGCCGTCGAAGGCACGACGCGCGTCGTCGGAATTCTCGGCAATCCCGTCGACCACTCGCTGTCTCCGCGCATGCACAACGCGGCGTACGCGGCGCTCGGGCTCGACTACGTCTACGTTCCGTTCCGCGCGACACCGGATACGATCCGGTCCGCGGTGCGCGCGATGCGCGCGCTCGGTGTGGTCGGCTTCAACGTCACCGTTCCGTACAAGCAGGACGTGCTCCGGCTCGTCGATCGGCTGACGCCGGCGGCGAAGGCGATCGGTGCCGTCAACACGATCTATCGCGACGGCGACGACGTCGTAGGCGAGAACACCGACGCACCCGGGTTCGTCGAGGCGCTGAAGACGCACGGCGTGAAGACGCGGGGGGCGCGGGTGCTGGTGATCGGCGCCGGCGGCAGCGCCCGTGCCGTTCTTCACGCGCTGCGCGAAGGCGGCGCGGCTCACACGGTGCTCGCCAATCGCACCAGGGCGAAAGCCGCCAGGCTGGCGCGTGAGTTCGGCGCGATCGCGACCGGACTCGAAGCGCTCGAAGACACCACGCTTCTCGGAACGCGCACGCTCGTCGTCAACTGCACGCCGGTGGGCCTCAAGGGCGGCGACTTCCTCGGCTTCGCCGCGAAAGCGACGCCGAAGAGCTGCGCGCACTTCGACCTCGCCTACGGCCGCGTCCTCACGCCGTTCCTGACGCTCGCTGCGAAAGCCGGACGCCCGACGATCGACGGCCGGCACATGCTCGTGCACCAGGGCGCCGCGGCATTTCGGCTGTTCACGGGAAAGAAGGCGCCGGTCGCCGTCATGCTGGACGCCGTCGGAGTGACGCGTCGCTGATCGCGCGGCCTCGCGGCCCGCTCCGCGGGCTCGCGACCGGGTTCAGCGGCCTCGTGGCGCTCCGCGGTTTCGCAAGAGGCTCTAGGGTTTTCGTACTGCGCGCACGGCGTGCGCCTGCACCTTGGAATTCCCGCTCGTGGTGCCGCTGTCGAAGCGAACGTACCAGGCCACCGTCGTCTGGCCCGTCACGGTCTCCATGGTCCACGACGGACTGTTCCGCGTCGGAAGCAGAGCCGGGTCGATCACGCAGGGCGGCTCGAAATTGCAGGCAGAGTCGACGAGCGTCTCCAGCTCGGCCTTCGTCGGAAGCCGCCAGTCGCAGTGGCCTTCGAAGCAGGTGCCGTCGTCGACACCGTTGAGCTTGGCCAGGTAGTCGGAAAACGCGGAGCCACCCGGACCGCCGACACCGGTTGGCCTTCGCTTGCCGGCGGTGGTTCACCGATATCCGGAGGAACCCCGCCATGTCCGACCAGTGGCTCGTCCGCAGCGAGGAAGAGATCGAAGAGCTCATCGGCAAGCCGAACGAGGCGACGAGGGTCAAGATCTTCGACCACGTCGACGAGTACGCTGCTGCCTTCATCGCACGCTCGCCGCTCGCGATGCTCGCGACGAGCGATGCGGAAGGACGGCTGGAAGTTTCGCCGAAGGGCGACGCGCCCGGCTTCGTCACCGTCGACGGCCCGCGAACGCTGCTGCTGCCCGAGCGTCCCGGCAATCGTCTCGCCTTCGGCTTCCGCAACATTCTCCGGAATCCGCGCGTCGCTCTGATCTTCGTGGTGCCGAACACGACCGAAACCCTGCGCGTCGGCGGCACCGCCGAGCTCACGCGCGATCCCGCGCTGCTCGACCTTCTCGCGGCGCGCGGCAAGCCCGCGCTGCTCGCGACACGCATCACCGTGGACGAGTGCTTCTTCCACTGCGGGAAGGCCTTCCTCCGCTCCGAGCTCTGGAAGCCGGACTCGTGGCCAACCGACTACCGCGTGAACCTCGGCCGCCAGCTCGCGAAGAAGCTGCAGGCGGGCGACGACGTGGCCGAGAGCATCGACGCGGGCCTCGCGGAGAGCTACCGGGACAAGTTGTACTAGCGGCCGATCGCGACACCCGGCCGCCGACAGGCGGGGTTTTCGGCTCTGGACTCCATGCCGCCTCTCGACTACGAGAGGAAGTTGGGGGCACCGTCCGGGTGTCTCCCAGGGGGCTTCACAGATGGGGAGACTGACGCGGAGAGTTCGATGGCGCTGGCTGCTGCCTCTCAGCGTCGTCGCGGCCGCGCTTGCGCTCGTCGCGAGCGGCGGCAGTTCACCGCGCGCGGCAGACCCGCCTTACCAGTCCGTGGTCCTCATCTCGTGGGACGGCGTCCGGCGCGACGTCCTCTACGAAATGATGCACTGGCAGCCCGCCGCCGAAACGCCGGTTGCCTGTCCGTCCAAACTCTTCGAGCCGCGCATGCCGACGCTCTGCGGCGACTACTGGACCTGCCTGCCCACGATCTGCCGCTTCCAGATCGTCGACAGCCGCGTCGTGCCCGGCAAGCCGATGACCCGCGTGCAGCATGCGGCCATGCTTTCCGGGGAGCCTCCCGAGGTCACGGGCATCTACACCAACAACGGCGGCGGGCGGATGACGCAGGGGATCAGCATCTACGAGCGGCTCTACGACAAGCTCGGCAGCAGCTTCCGCATGGCCCACGTCGGAATGTACAAGTACACGATCTCGGGAATCCTCTCGTGGGCGCGTGAGCTCGGCATCCTCGACGAGGACAACATCGCGGGCCGCGGCGGACCCGACAAGTTCACGGGCGTGGCGACGAACGAGAATTTCCTGCCCTACCTCGAGCAGTTCGCCGGCGAGCGTTTCTTCGCCTTCGAGCACCAGAAGGGCGTCGACTGGTGCGGACACAACATCGGCGACAGCTCCATCCAGTACCGCGAAGCGTTGATGCAGACCGACACCCGCCTCCAGGAGGTTCTCGACAAGCTGGTCGAGCTGAACATCGACGACACCACGCTGGTGCTGATTGCGACGGACCACGGGTTCGAGGGGAACGTGCATCTCGGCCGGCGGCGCCAGAGCGTCACGCGCACCTGGATCGCGTCCAGCCTTCCGAAGCTCGAATGCTACCCGCGCGCGACCGTGCTCGACGTCGTGCCGACGATTCTCGACGCTCTCGGCATCGATCCCTCGACGAACTATCCCGAGCTGACCGGTCGCTCGCTGATCGATTGGGATCGCACGGGCGAGTGCACGGCGCCGACCTGCGGCAACGGCGAGGTCGAGCCCGGCGAAGACTGCGACGGCACCGACCTCGGCGGCGCCAGCTGCACTTCCCTCGAGCTCGGCGTCGGCGAGCTGGCCTGCAATCCCGACGACTGCATGTTCGACTACGCCGATTGCCCCGACGAAGTCGGAGAAGGCGAGCTCAAGATCTCCGGTGCCGGCACCGACAACTCCTTCGTCACGCTGAACGTTCGCGACCGCGAGGGATCGGGACCGGAGTTCGACCCGGCGATCCACGACTTCACGATGGAAGTGCATCACAACGGCGAGCTGCTCTGGACCGCGACGGCTCCGGCCGGTGCGGAGACCTGGCAGGTGCGACGCAACTCGATCTCGTGGTCCGCCGAACGCGGCGAGAACCCGGCCGCGCTCGTCTCGGCGCGATTCACCACGCCCATTCGTCGCCTGACGCTGAAAAGCCAGGCTACCCACACGGTCTTTCCGGCGATGACCGCGGTGGACCAGGTGGACGTGAAGCTGTTCATGGGCACCCGGCGTTTCGACTTCACCGCGCCGTGCCAGGCCGACAACATGGGCAACGCGACCTGCCGCTACGACCGGCCGGAGCTCTGAGCGCAGACACTCGCGAGACCGTCCCCGCCCGCGTTTCCAGGGAACGTCCAGGATCCTCCGGGCGCCTGCTCCGCGAAGGCGAAGCAGTCGCGTGCGGTCGCTGGAGGCCGGGCCGGGTCTCGCGTACGAGTGCGGCCCGGAGGACGACCCATGGCCACCAATCGCGAAATCCATCTGAAACAGCGCCCCGTCGGCATGCCCACGGAAAACGATTTCGAGCTGGTCGAGCGGCCGATCCCCGAGCCCGGCCCGAACCAGTTCCTCGTTCGCAACATCTGGATGACGGTCGATCCGTACATGCGCGGACGCATGATGGACCGCAAGAGCTACGTGCCGCCGTTCCAGCCAGGCGAGGTGCTCGACGGCGGCTCGGTCGGCCAGGTGGTGAAGTCGAACAACCCCGGCTTCGCGGCCGGCGACTACGTGTGCGGCTTCGCCGCTGGCGGCTGGCGTGAGTACAACGTCACCGACGGCACGATGTTCCAGAAGGTCGATCCTTCGGTCGCGCCTCTGCAGTGCTTCCTCGGCGTACTCGGGATGCCGGGCCTCACCGCGTACACGAGCCTGCTGCGCATCGGCGAACCGAAAGCAGGCGAAACCGTTTTCGTATCGGCAGCGGCCGGCGCCGTCGGCTCGGTCGTGGCGCAGATCTCGAAGATCAAGGGCTGCCGCGTGGTCGGCTCGGCGGGCTCCGACGACAAGTGCAAGTGGCTGGTCGAGGAAGCAGGCATCGACGCCGCGGTGAACTACCGCAAGGGCAACCTCTTCGGCGACGTCTCGAAGGCGTGCCCGAACGGCATCGACATCTACTACGAGAACGTCGGCGGCGAGCACCTGGAGACCGCGCTCGAGCTCATGAACCAGAAGGGCCGCCTCGTCATGTGCGGCATGATCAGCATGTACAACGCGGTCGAAGCGCCGCCGGGACCGCGCAACCTCGTCAACGTGATCGGGCGCAGCCTGAAAATGCAGGGCTTCATCGTGTCCGACTACATCGACATGGTGCCGCAGTTCTACGGCGACATGGGCCCGTGGATCGCCGGCGGCAAGATCAAGTGGCAGGAGACCGTGCAGGAAGGCATCGCGAACGCGCCGAAAGCCTTCCTCGGCCTGTTCCGCGGCGACAACACCGGCAAAATGCTCGTGAGGCTCGGGCCCGACCGCGCCTGAACGCACGTTAGGCTGCTGCGCGGCATGGCGACGGGGACGTGGCCGTGCCGCGCAGCCCTGTTTCGGCAGCTCGTTCGCCTCGTCGCACCCGGAAAACGTCTTGCGATCGAGGGGTGGAGAAGGCTAGCTTCGAGGCTTCTCTTCCGAGGCTCGCGGCGCAGGAATCCGCGTGAGCAACGGGGAGCCCGGGGAGGACCTGTGAGGACCACATCGAAGATCACGTGCGCGGCTGCGATGACCGCGACGCTCGTCGCGCTCGCGGGCACGGCTGCCACCGCCGGCTCGCGAATCGTCAACGGCCTGAACACCCAGGATTTTCCGACGACCGGTGCGCTGCTTCACAGCGGCGGCGGCGTCATCTCCGCCAACAACGCGGGCATCCAGTGCACCGGCACTCTCATCGGCTGCGAGACGTTCCTCACCGCGGCGCACTGCGTGGCAGACGACACCGCGGCGAACCACTACCAGGTCTACCTGCAGAACGGCGGCATCTTCGACGTCGCATCCGTAACCTTCCACCCGAGTTACACCGGGTTCTCCGGTCGCGACGTCGCGATCGTCAAGCTTTCCGACCCCGTCACCGGGATCGATCCGACCACGCTCAACACCACGCACGATCTGGATGCGCTCGGTACCGGCCTCAACGGCGTCGTCGCCGGCTTCGGACGCACCGGCGGCGGCAGCGACTACGGCATCAAGCGCTTCGGCGAGATCGTCACGGCCGACTGCGACACCGGCGCCACCGACGGCGAAGGCAACGACAAGCTCGTCTGCTGGGACTACGATGCGTCGGTCGGCGCACCCGGCGAGGACTCGAACACGTGCAACGGCGACTCGGGCGGCCCGCTGTTCATGGACTTCGCCGGAAGCGAGCAGATCGTCGGCGTCACGTCCGCCGGCGTCGAGACCAACTGCGGCCCCGGTGACCACAGCTGGGACGCGAGCGTGTACTACAACGCAGCGTGGATCGGCGGCCAGCTCGGCGCCGACTCGACGACGACGTGCGGCAGCGTGCCGCCGGTCGGCCACGTGGACGTGCAGACCTTCGAAAACAGCGGGAGCCTGAGCGCGCTCAACACCGAAGACGGCTTCACCGTGACGATCACCGGTACGCCGTCGCTTGCGCGCTTCACGCTGAACGGCACCGACAACGGCAGCTTCAACCCGAATTTCTTCGTGAAGGAAGGGACCGGCGCGAGCCCGGCGAGCTTCGACTGCAAGGCGGACGGCGGCAGCGTGTTCGGCGCCTGCGAGTTCACGAACCCGGCAGCCGGCACGTGGTCGGTGCTCGTGCAGCGCCAGGCCGGCGGCGGCGAGTACCAGGTGACGACGACCGTGTTCGGCGGCGATCCGCCCGTCTGCGGCAACAACGTCATCGAGTACGGCGAGGAATGCGACGGCACCCAGGACGACGCGTGCAACGGTCTCTGCGCCGGGTGCCAGTGCCCTGCGCCGGTGTGCGGCAACAACGTGCTGCAGTCCGGCGAGGAGTGCGACGGCACCGACGACGGCGCGTGCGCGGGCCAGTGCCAGGGCGACTGCACGTGTCCGGAAACGTGCAGCAGTGGCGACCTCTACGGCCTCAGGTTCTCCTCCGACGACAGCCGCTTCGGCTACAAGGGCTGGCTCTACGACAACTCCAGCACCTACGGCGCTCTCGACCCGCGCGACGCCGAGCTCATACTCACGATCGAAGACCCGCTTACCATGGGCTCGACGAGCGTCACGGTTCCCGCCTCCGATGCGGGCTGGATCCGCGCCGACACCGTGCGCCGCCGCTATCTCTGGAAGGGCGACGGCTCCCTCGGCGGCCTGAGGCGCGTGAAGCTCTCCTACAAGGAGACCTCGCCGACGTCCTACTGGATCCTGGGCGTGAAGGGCCGCGAAGTCCCCGGCGCCGGCACCATCGACATCAACAACATCCTCGACTTCCGCCTCGACTTCGCCGCCACCTGCCACCTGGAAACGTGGTAGGAGCCCCGAGCCGGCGAGGGGCGAGTCCAGTTCCTTTTTGTAAGGAGCGCGAAGCGCGACGGTGAAATAGCGCTCTCGAAGCGCAATCGCTCGATCGCAGCGTCTGGATGTTCGCCCCTCGCCAGCTCGGGGCTCACGGTGAAAGCCCCCGTCCACGGTCGAAGATAAGCGTCACGCGAAAACGGGGAGGGCTACCTGGCGAACGTGGATGGCAGGTGAAAGGCCCCGTCCACGGTCGTCAGGTAGCCCTCCCCGTTTTCCCATCATCCTCGTCTTTCACGCCGACTTCTTCGCCCGCCGCTGCTTCGGCCAGAGCGTGAACCGGAACGTCGTTCCTTCACCGACCTCCCCCTCCGCCCAAACCCGTCCACGATGGCGCTCGACGATGCGCTGCACCGTCGCGAGGCCGATGCCCGTGCCCTCGAATTCGCCAACGGCGTGCAGGCGCTGGAACGGGCGGAAGAGCTTGTCGACGAAGCGCATGTCGAATCCGACGCCGTCGTCGCGCACGAAGTAAACCCTTTCGCCGTCCACCATCTCCGAGCCGAACTCGATCGACGACGACTCCTGGCGGCTCGAGTACTTGAACGCGTTGCCGAGCAGGTTCTCGAGCACCATCCGCAGAAGCGACTCGTCGCCGTCCACGACGAGCCCGTCCTCGATGGTGAACTCGACCTCGCGGTCGCCCTTCTCCGAAGCGAGCTCCTGCAGGAGCCCGTCCTTCACGGTGCGCGCGAGCGCGCTCAGGTCAACCTTGGCCACGGTCATCGACGCGCGCGACATGCGCGAGAACGCGAGCAGGTCGTGGATGAGGCGGTCCATGCGCGCGCTCGTCGCGTGGATGCGGTCGAGGTAGAGACGCCCCTGCTCGTCGAGCGAATCGCCGTACTCCTCGAGGAACATGCGCGCAAAACCCTCGATCACGCGCAGCGGCGCGCGCAGGTCGTGCGACACCGAGTAACTGAAGGCCTCGAGCTCGCGGTTGGCCGAGACGAGCTCGGCCGTGCGGTCGCGCACGCGCTGCTCGAGCTCCTTGTTGAGACGCTGGATCTCCTCGCGCGTCCGCTTCCGCTCGGTGATGTCGTGGATGATGACCTGGATCGACGGCTGGCCGTGAAACACGATCGGGCTCGCGAGCACCTCGACGTCGATCGTGCTGCCGTCGAGGCGCAGGAAGACCTCCTCGACGCGCCCGGCGGCCTTGCCTTCCTGCATCATGCTGCGGATGCGCTCGATCGCGATCGGCCGGCTCGACTCGTGCACGAGCTCGAGGGGAGAACGGCCGAGCAGGTCGGCGGGCTCGCTGCCACCCGCGAGCTTGATGGCCGCGCTGTTGGCGAACACGATGCGTCCGTCGCGATGCACGACGATCGAGTCGGGCGACATCTCGACGAGCTCGCGATAACGCGCTTCGCTCTCGTAGAGCGCCTCGAGCGTGCGCTTGCGCGCGGTGATCTCGCTGAACACTCCCGTCACGCCCGTCACTTTTCCGCCGTCGAGGCTCGGCCCGATCGACGCATGGACCCAGCGGACCGCGCCGTCCTTGTCGAACACGCGGTACTCGGACTGCGTGGACTCGCCGGCGAGGTTGCGCTGGAAGACGGTGGCCAGGCCCGGAAGGTCGTCCGGATGGATGAACTCGGCGAACGAGTGTCCGAGGATTTCGTCGGGCGTGTACAGCGAGACCTGCTCGATCGCCGGGCTCACGTAGACGAATTTCCCCTCGTGATCGAGGGCGTACACGACGTCGTTCAGGTTCTCGACGAAATTGCGGAAGCGTTCCTGCGTGATCAGCAGGTCTTCGTCGCGGCGGTGCCGCTCGGTGATATCCACCATGATGCCGCGCAGCAGCGCCGGCCCGGAGTCCGGCTCGACGACGGTCACGAGATCGCGCAGCCACACGACGCGGCCGTCGCTTGCGACCATGCGGTACTCGAAGTCGTGGTCCTGCCGCTCGGCCGTCGCGCGCCGGCAGAAGCTCACGCACCACTCGCGGTCGTCCGGATGGATGTGTTCGCGCCAGAACGACGGATCCTCGATCCACATCGACGGTGGGTACCCGAGCAGACGCTCGGCCTTGTCGCTGACGAACGTGAACCGGAACGTTTCGGCGTCGGCCTCCCAGACGATGCCGTCGATGGTTGCGACGAGATGCTCGTACTGCTCGCGCGTGCGCTGCAGCTCGGCGCGGATGCGGTCGGACTCGCCGGGGCCCGTCCGTCCGGCCGGCCTGTCCTTCGTACCGCCGCGGCGCTGTGGTGCTGATTTCGTCCCCGCCATCCGGCGCCAAGTCTGCTCGCCGTTCGCAGTTTACACCAACGCTATCGACCTCCCGTAAATTGCTGCGCGGCTTGCCGTTTCATGACACTTGCGTCGTTGCGCGGACGCTCACGCCTTTCGTAGCGTCGCCCCATGTCCGGCGGCGCCTGGCCAGCAAGCTCCCGTAACTCCGCATCCGAAGGCGGCTCGCCGGCGGTGCGCCGACTCAGCGCGCTGCTGGCGGAAGCCGTCGAAGCGGGCGCGTCGGACGTTCACTTCGAGCCGGATCGCGACGGGCTGAGGATCCGGATCCGCGTGGACGGCCAGCTTCGCGACCTCGAGCCGCCGCCGGTTTCGCTGGTGGCGGCGCTGCTCACGCGGATCAGGCTGCTCGCGCGCGTGGATCTGGCCGAACGCCGCCTTCCGCAGGATGGCCGCTTCACCTGGACGACAGGCGCAAGTGAGGGGATCGACATCCGTGCCGCGTTTCTCCCGGCGGCGCGCGGCGAGAAGATCGCGCTTCGCCTGCTGCGCAGACATGCCGGAGACGGCGCCGCCCCGAGCCTGGCCGCGCTCGGCATGGGAGCAGACAGCCTCGAGCGATTCGAGGACGCGCTCGCCCGTCCGAACGGACTCGTGCTCGTCGTCGGGCCGACCGGCAGCGGCAAGTCGACGACGCTCCACGCGGCGCTCGTTCACCTTCGCGGAGCGGCGCGCTCGCTCGCGAGCGTCGAGGATCCCGTCGAGTTCGACATCGCGGGCGTCACGCAGGTGGCCGTCGACGAAGAGGTTGGCCGAACGTTCGCCGTCGTGCTGCGCGCGCTGCTGCGCCAGGACCCGGACGTGCTCATGGTCGGCGAGATCCGCGACGACGAAAGCGCGCGCATCGCGTGCCGTGCGGCGCTGACCGGACATCTCGTCCTCTCGACTCTTCACGCATCGCACGCGCGCGAGGCACTGCTCCGGCTTCCCGAGATCGGGGTAGCCGACTACCTCGTGCGCGCGACGGTCGCGCTCGTCGTCGCCCAGCGTCTCGTGAGAAAGCTCTGCGACGCCTGCGCCGGAACGTCGGCGGCAACGGCCGACGCCGCCGCGTGGTTCGAGCGCGCCGGGCTCGCGGTGCCTCGCGTGCTCCCCTCGGCCCGAGGGTGCGATCGCTGCCAGGGCCGCGGCTATCGCGGGCGCATCGCGCTCTTCGAGCTGGCCGCTTCCACCGACGACGCGCCGGCACCCTTCGCAGCCGGAAGTCTCGGCGCAGCCGGCCTCGCCCGCGTGCTCGACGCAACGACCACGGTCGAGGAAGTGCTCGTGCACTGTCCGCATCCGGCCGGCCGCGGGGACCGGTGATGAAGCTTCCGGTGCTGCGCTCGCCGGGCGCGGGGCCGCGCCTTCCGCTGTCGCGACGCAGCGAGCGCCGCCTCACGCGTCGCGAGGCGGCGGCAGCCGTCTCACGCCTCGCCGCACTCACGGCAGCCGGAGTCGCAACCGGCGACGCCATCGCCTCGTCGGCACGCGGCGGCGAGCGATTGCTGACACTGCTTCACACAGCGGTCCGGCGCGGCACCGCGCTCTCGACAGCCATGGGCCACCGGCTGCTGCCGTTCACGGAAGCCGAGATCGCGATGGTGCGTGCCGGCGAGCGCGGCGGCTCGACGCCGCGCGTGCTCGAGCTTCTCGCGGCTCGCATGGAGCGCGAGGCGGGCGGGCGGCGGCGAATCGCGTCGGCGCTCGCGTATCCGGCGCTGCTCGCCGGCGGCGGCCTTGCGGCGCTCTGTTTTCTGTCGATCGTCGTGCTGCCGTCGTTCACGACTCTCTACACGAGCCAGAAAGCCGAGCTGCCGTGGATGACCGCCATGCTGCTCTCGTTCGGAAACGGCCTGCAGCTTTGGGGACTGACCATTCTCGCTGCGGCCACGCTTGCCGCGGCGGCGTTCGCGGTCGCTCGCAGGGAGAGTGCCGGGTTCGACCGGTTCTGCGACCGCGTGGCGCTCGACGCGCCGCCGCTCCGTGCGCTCGTCGCGCCGCGCGTGCTGCACGAGACATGCGCGCTGCTCGCGCTGCTGCTCGAGGCTGGCTGCGAGGCCGAGGAAGCGATGGCACTCGCCGTGCGCGCCACGCCCAACCGCATCGCGGCCGAACGGCTGGGCGACTCGCTGCGCGCGCTTCGCCATGGCGTGCCGCTCAGCCGCGCGTGGCGGTCCGCGGGTCTCGACCGAAGCGGCGACGCGGCGCCCCTGCTCGAGATCGCCGAGGCGACCGGCGGTTATGCGCAGGCCTTCTCGCGCCTCGCCGTCCTCGAAGGAAACGCCGCCGAGCACGCGCTCTCGCAGGCCTGTCGCCTCGCCGAGCCGCTGTCCGTCGTCGTGATGGCCGTCGCCGTCGGCGGCGGTGTTCTCGCTCTCTATCAACCGATGCTGGGTTCGGCATCGCTGCTTCTCGGAGGAACGCCATGAACGAGCACGATCGTTTCCGATTCTTCATTCGCCGGTCCGCTCCGGCGGCGCTGCCGCGCAGCGCCGCCCCGCTGCTGCAGCCCGCGCAGCCCCTCCACGCGCCGATTTCCGAAGCGGCGCCGGCCGCGACGGCGACCGACGACTTGCCGGCATCGCGACCTGCGGCGCCGACGACGATGCCGGGCGCTTCGCGGCGCAGGCCGCGCCATCTGCGACTCGTCACGCGCCTCGAGCAGTACCGCCGAGACGACGGGTTCAGCCTGCTCGAGCTTCTCGTCGTGGTCGCGATTCTCGGCATCCTGGTGGCTGCCGCGTTGCCGCGCTTCGCCGAGTTCCGTTCCGCGGCCTACGATTCCAGATCCCAGCAGGACCTTCGTAACCTCGCCGCAGCCGAAGAGCTCTACCGGGCAACGTCGCCCGCCTATGCCGACGATGCGGCGCTGCTCAGCGGCTTCGCTGCGTCGGAGGGTGTCGAGATCACGCTCGAGAGCGCCGACGAGACCGGTTTCGTCGCAACGGCCACGCATCCGGCGGGCGCGCGCGACTTCCGATGGGACAGCAGCGCCGATCCGCCGCTCTCTTCGGTGGCTCGCTAGCGAGGCCTCGAGCCCGGCCGGGGTCTCACTGCGAGTCCCCGGCCGGGTCGCCGGGCGAGCGTCGCGCGATGATCCGCGCTACCATGCGACGTCGCACGCGCGCCTGCTCGTCGCACCGGACACACCGCGGTGTTCCGGGACGGCAGCCGGGCGCGATGACGAGATCGCCGATGCCGACGGGAACCCGATGACGCTGCTCTTCGCCGTCCTGTTCGGCCTCGTCGTGGGGAGCTTTCTCAACGTCTGCATCGTGCGGCTGCCCGAGGAAGAGTCGATCGTCCTGCCGGGCTCCCACTGCCGCGCCTGCAAGGCGCCGGTCGCCTGGCGCGACAACATTCCGGTCGCGAGCTTCGTGCTGCTGGGCGGTCGCTGTCGAAACTGCGGGGCTCCGTTCTCGCCGCGCTACGCGCTCGTGGAGGTACTGACCGGCGTGCTGTTCGGGCTCGTGGCGATGCGCGGCCTGCCGCTCGACCAGACACTGCTGCAGATGGCCATCTGCGCGGCGATGGTCGTCATCACGTTCATCGACATCGACCACCTGCTGATCCTCAACGTGATCACCTACCCGGCGATCGCCGTCAGCCCGCTGCTCGCCGCGCTCGTCGGACACATCAGCCTGACGGACAGCCTCGTCGGCATCGCGGTCGGTGGAGGCGGCCTGTTCGCGTTCGCGTGGACCTACGAGAAGCTTCGTCATCGCGAAGGAATGGGCCTCGGCGACGTGAAGCTGCTCGCGATGATCGGCGGGCTGCTCGGATGGCCGGCGACGCTGTTCAGCCTTTTTGCCGGCTCGATCATCGGCTCCGTCGTGGGGCTGGCGTCGATGCTCGCGCGCCGCCGCGGAATGGACCTGGAGATTCCGTTCGGCCCCTTCCTGGCCGCCGCATCGCTGCTCTACATGTTCGCGGGCCCCGAGCTGATCGACTGGTGGTTCGTCTAGAACCTCCGCCCGACCGCGCCTCGAACTCACGATTTGCCCCCGGGCCGTCCGGTCGCTAGGACGCCGCATCGACTGCGCGACCGGCGCAGAACGGACGCGCGCTTCGCGCAAAACAAAAGGAAGCCTCCCGTGTCTGAAAAGAAATACGAGTTCATCAAGGTCGAGCAGAAGGACAAGGTGCTGGTCGTCACGATCAACCGGCCCGAGTCGTTCAACTCGCTGCATCCGGCCGCCAACCGCGAGATGGGCGACGCGTTCGACGACTACGCCGTGAACGACGACCAGTGGGTCGCGATCGTCACCGGCGCGGGCGAGAAAGCCTTCTCCGCCGGCAACGACCTCAAGTGGACGGCCGAGAACCAGGGCAAGCTCGAAATCCCGCCGCGCGGATTCGGCGGCCTGACGAACCGCTTCGACCTGGACAAGCCGGTGATCGCGGCCGTGAACGGCGTCGCGCTCGGCGGCGGCTTCGAGATCGCGCTCGCGTGCGACATCATCGTGGCGTCGTCGAATGCGCGCTTCGGGCTTCCCGAGCCGAAGGTCGGCCTGGCGGCGCTCGCCGGCGGCATGCACCGGCTGCCGCGCCAGATCGGCCTCAAGAACGCGATGGGCATGATGCTGACCGGGCGCCACGTGGACGCCGCCGAAGCGTTCCGTCTCGGCATCGCGCAGGAAGTCGTCGAGCCCGCGCAGCTGCTGGAGCGAGCGATGGCGTGGGCGGCCGAGATCGCGGCATGCGCGCCGCTGTCGGTGCGCGCGACCAAGCAGGTCGCCATGCAGAGCCTCGGCAAGCCGCTCGAGGAAGCCTCGCGCGCCCGCTACGAGGCCGTCGACAAGCTCTTCAAGTCGGAAGACTTCGTCGAAGGACCGCGCGCGTTCGCCGAAAA
>CAYYVZ010000058.1:0-17366 GCA_964475235.1 uncultured Myxococcales bacterium
CGACTCGTTCTTGCCGTCCGGCACGACCTGCCGCGCTTCGCAGGGCCAGTGCGACCAGGCCGAGGCCTGCACCGGCGATGCAGGCGGATGTCCGGCCGACGTTACGGCGCCCGACGAGACGACGTGCGACGACGGCCTCTTCTGCACGGTCGGCGACGAGTGCCAGTCGGGCACCTGCGCGGGTACGGCGCGTGACTGCGACGACGACAACGAGTGCACCGACGATTCGTGCGACGAAGCCGGCGACGAGTGCTCGAACGATCCCAATACCGCGACCTGCGACGACGAGCTGTTCTGTACCGTCGAGGACGCGTGTTCGGGCGGCCAGTGCACCGGCACGGCGCGCGAGTGCGACGACGACGACGAGTGCACCGACGATGCGTGCAACGAGGGCACCGACACCTGCGACGCCCTGAACAACTCGGCTCCGTGTGACGACGGCCTCTTCTGCAACGGCGAGGATTCGTGCGCTGGAGGCGAGTGCGTGTCCCACGACGGAGACCCCTGCGACGGTCCCGGCGACGACGACGGCGACTGCAGCGAAGTGTGCGACGAAGAGACCGACGGCTGCACGGCCCAGGATCCCGACGAGTCGGAGTGCAGCGACTCGGACCCGTGCACGATCGGCGACCAGTGCGTGGCCGGCGAGTGCGTTCCCGGCGACCAGGAAGACCCGCAGTGCACGACGACGACGTCGACGACGAGCACGACGGTGACCGTCGAGACCACCACGACGACGCTATTCGACGGAACGACGACGACCACCACCGAGGAGTGCCCGGTCTGCGGCGACGTCAACGGCGACTGCGAAATCACCTCCAGCGACGCGCTCGCCGTGCTGCGCGCGGCCGTCGGGATCACGCAGTGCGCGCTCCCGGTCTGCGACTGGAGCGGCGACGAGAAGATCACGGCCCTCGATGCGCTCGCGGTGCTGCGCGCCGCGGTCGGCCTCGAAGGCACGCCGAACTGCCCGACGAGCCTTCTCTGAGTCAGGAGGCTCGAGGCGGACCGGAGTAGAAATCGGGGACGGTTACCCGGCGCACGGGGATGGCCGGTGAAAGGCCCCGTCACCGGGCGCCACGGAACCGTCCCCGATTTCGGCGCAGGCCGAGGGGGAGGATGGAAACATCCTCCCCCTTCTGCTTTCTCGGGGCACCATGTCTTCGCGCCGCGTCGCTGCCTGCGTCGTCACCGGCTTCCTCGGAAGCGGGAAGACGACGCTGCTGCGCGGTCTTCTCGAACGAGCGCCGTCGCGGGAGCGGATCGCCGTCGTCGTCAACGAGCTCGGCGAGATCGGAATGGACGGCCGCGTGCTCGCCGGCTTCGAGTTCGCCGAGAACGTCGTGGAGCTCGCCTCGGGATGTGTGTGCTGCAGCATCGACGAGTACCGGTTCGACCTCGCCGTCGACGAGCTCGTGCGCAGGCTCGACCCTTCCCTCGTCGTGATCGAGACGAGCGGGGTTGCCGATCCCGCACCGACCCTCGAGCGACTGCGGCGCTGCGGGCTCGGCGTCGACGCCGTCGTGACCGTCGTTGACGCGCGCGCGTGGCGGACGGCCTGGCGGGTGAGCGCGGTGGCGCGGCGCCAGGTCGAAGCGGCGGACTTCCTCGTCGTCTCGAAGCGCGATCTCGTCGGCGAGCGCGCGCTCGCGCGGTTGCGAGCCCGGCTGTCGTCGATCAACGGGCGTGCGCTCGTCCTCGAAGGGGCGGCCGGCGGCGAATTCCCGGGCTCGGAGCTGCTGCTGGCCACCTCGGCTGCCGCCCGCGCGGCGCTGCCGCTACCCGATCCCCGTGCCGCGGCCGCCCACGACCATCTCGCGAGCGACGGCATCGAGACGTTCTCGTGGACGTCGGCGCTGCGCTTCGAGCGCGCGACGCTGGAAAAGGCGCTGAGCGACCTTCCGCGTGACGTTCTGCGAGCCAAGGGGCTCGTGGCGCGCGAGGACGGTCGCGGCGCATGGCTCTTCCAGGTCGTCTGCGGACGTGTCGAGCTCACCGCGCTCGAGGGCCAGGCGCCCGGCCGCACGGCGCCCTCCCAGGGTGTCTTCATCGGCCCGGGAATCGCGAAGCTGCGCGACCGTATCGTCGCACGTCTGGAGCAGGCCCCGGTGTAAGAGAGGTTGAGAGTACCCGCCCGAACGGGCAGTCTGGCCGCGATGGCGACCCAGCAGACGGTGGATCTCGTTCGGCCGACGGACACTGGCGGCCCCTCCGCGACCAGCGGGCTCGACGAAGTCCTGCTTTCGTCGGGCAAAGTCTCCACCGACGACCTCCGCAAGGTCCGCAAGTTCTCCGCCGAGAAGGGCGAGCGTGTCGAGCGCATGCTCGTCGAGCTCGGCTTCCTGTCCGAGGACGACCTGCTGCCGCTGCTCGCGCGCTACCACGGCGTCGCGATGGCGCGCGCCAGCGAGATTCCCGAAGAGCCTCCGGTCCTCGAGCATGTCTCCGTCGAGTACATGCGCTCGCAGCGCATCCTGCCGATGTCCGTCGCCGACGGCGTGCTGCGACTCGCGATGGCCGACCCGGGCGACACCGCGACGATCGAAGTTCTCGAGCAGGTGACCGCCATGTCGGTCGAGCCCGTGCTCATTCGCCCGCGCGATCTCCTCGAGCGTTTCGAGACGATCTTCGGCGAAGGCGAGGCCGCGCCCGAGGGCGACAGCGACGGCAGCATCGAGATCCTCACGCAGGACGAGGAAGACGTCGAGCACCTGCGCGACATGGCGAGCGAGGCGCCCGTCATCCGCCTCGTGAACCAGACGCTGTCGCGAGCGGTCGAGCAGCGCGCCTCCGACATCCACGTCGAGCCGTTCGAGAACGAGCTGCGCGTGCGCTTCCGCATCGACGGCGTGCTGCACGACCAGGACCCGCCGCCGAGGAACCTCACGTCCGCGATCATCTCGCGCATCAAGCTCATGGCGAAGCTCAACATCGCCGAGCGGCGGCTTCCGCAGGACGGCCGCATCAAGCTCCGCCTGGTCGGGCGCGAGATCGACCTTCGCGTCTCGAGCCTGCCGACGCTCTACGGCGAAAGTGTCGTGCTGCGTATTCTCGATCGCTCGAGCGTGGTCGTGGACCTGTCGCGGCTCGGCATGCCGGAAGACATCCTCGGCAACTTCTCGCACATGATCTCGCAGCCCCACGGCCTGATGCTCGTGACGGGCCCGACCGGCTCCGGAAAGACGACGACGCTTTACGGCGCCCTGGACAAGATCAATTCGCCCGAGCTCAAGATCATCACCATCGAAGACCCCGTCGAGTACCAGCGGCGCGGCGTCAACCAGATCCACGTGAAGGCGCAGATCGGCCTCACGTTCTCGAGCGGGCTGCGCTCCATCCTGCGCCAGGACCCCGACGTCATCATGGTCGGCGAGATCCGCGACGCAGAAACCGCCGAGATCGCGATCCAGGCGGCCCTCACGGGCCACCTCGTGTTCTCGACCCTGCACACCAACGACGCGGCCGGCGCCGTCTCGCGACTTCTCGACATGGGCGTCGAGGACTACCTGCTCGCGTCGTCGCTCGTCGGAGTTCTCGCGCAGCGGCTCGTGCGCCGCGTCTGTGCGACGTGCCGCCGACGCATCGATCCTTCGCCCGAGTTCCTGAAGGAGCTCGGCCCGCGCGGGACGCGTCCGGTTACCGTCTACGAATCGACGGGCTGCTCCGAGTGTGCGGGTACCGGCTACCACGGCCGCGCCGGCATCTACGAGCTGCTCGTCTGCGACGACCAGATCCGCAACCTCATCGTCTCTCGCGCGCCGGCCGATCGCATCAAGCAGGACGCCGTTTCGCGCGGCATGCGCACGCTGCGCATGGACGGCTTCTGGAAGGTGGCCGACGGCGTCTCGACGGTCGGCGAGGTCCTGCGCGTCACCCAGGACCAGTACTGAAGGCGTCCATCGATCCGCTCCCGACCGACGGCCGGCAGCTTCCGTGAATACCTGCATCGCCGTCATTCCCGCCCGCCGCGCCGAACGCACGATCGGCCGCACTCTTTCCTCGCTGCGCCTCGGCGACGACCGCTTCGTCACGCGCGTCCTCGTCGTGACGTCCGGGGACGACCCGACCGCCGAGGTCGTGCGCGCATGGTCGGCCCGCGACCCGCGCGTCGAGCTGGTGGCCGCCGCGGCGCCGATGACGGCCGGCGCCGCACGCAACCTCGGCCGCGCGCAGGCGGGGATGTCGCCGCCCGGCGTCTCGAGGCTCGATCCCCGGCACCGTTTCCCGGATGCCGCACGCCTCGCGGAAGACGCATTGCTGCTCTTCGTGGACGCCGACTGCGCGCTCGAGCCGGGCGGCGCGGCCAGGCTCGCCAGCGAGCTCGAGGAGCGCTCGGCGGACGCGATCGGCGCGCGAATTGCCTGCGAGGGTGGTCTCGTCGCGCGCGTACGTCACATCCTCGAGTTCAAGGAAGCGGCCTCGCGCCGCGAGCCGCCGGCCGAATGGCTGCCGCCGTCCACCACGCTGCTGTGCACGGCCGGCGCCTTCGATCGCGCCGGCGGGTTTCCCGACCTGTGGCCCGGCGAGGACCTCGTGTTCGCGAAGCGGCTGCGCGACCTCGGTGCGACCGTCGTGCGAAGCTCGCGCGTCCGCTCCGTTCATCTTCATCCGCGCGGCGTCTTCGAGATGCTGCGCCACCAGCACCGGCTCGGGCGTACGGCCGCGCTTGCACGCCGCATGGCCTCGATGCACGGGACGGCCTTCGCGCGCAGCCGCGCGCTGGCTCTGCTGCTGCTGCCCGGACGCTTTTTCCGAGTTGCACGCTGGCAGCTCGCCGAAGGAACGGGGCCGGCCCTCGACGCGCTCGCGCTGTCGCCGCTTCTCGTCGCGGGGCTGGTCGCGTGGACGGCAGGATTCGTGTCGGCGAGCGGCGGAGGGTCGGAGCCGGCGCACGGAGCGTGGCCGCCGCGCGCCGCGGAGCTGCACCCGTGAGCGACTCGATTCCCGCAGTTGCCGTCGCGAGCGATCGGCTCCGCGCAGCCGGCGGCGCGAGTGCTGCGCTTCGTGCGATCGCCGTCGTTCCCGTTTTCAACGGCGAGGCCGTGCTCGCGCGCTGCCTCGCTGCGCTTCTCGAGTCCGACCTCGCGCTGCCGGTCGTCGTTGTCGATGACGGCAGCAGCGACTGCAGCCTCGACGTCGCACGCCGATGCGCCGCCTCTTCCGGCGGCCGCGTCCACGTGCTCGCGCTCGGTGTCAATCGCGGCTTCGCGAGCGCCGTCAATCGCGGAGTCTGCGCCGCGCTCTCGTTCGATCCCGCTCCGGATGCGCTCGTCCTCGTCAACCAGGACTGCTTCGTCAAACCCGGCTGGCTCGCGCCGCTGCTGGCGGCCCTCGACGATCCGGCTGTCGCGGTGGCGGGCGCGAGGTTGCTCGACAGTGACGGCGAGACCCTTCAGCACGCGGGCGCACGCATCGAGCCGAACGGGCTCACGACTCACCTCGGCCGCGGGAGTCGCGACGTCCGCGCGTATCGCGACGCCTGCGACGTCGACTACGTCTGCGGTGCGCTGCTCGCGTTTCGCGCGCCGGTCTGGGAGCGGTTCGGGCCCCTCGACGAGGGATACGCGCCTGCCTACTTCGAGGAAGTGGACTTCTGCGTCCGTGTTCGCCGGGCCGGCCTGCGCGTCGTGTACGTGCCGGGTGCGGAAGCGATTCACGTGGAGGCGTCCACGTCCGGGTCTGCGCGCACGTTCTACCGCCGCTACCACTCGAGCCGCCTGCGTTTCGTGGTGAGGCACCTCGTTCGCGAGCGCGGTGCGGCGGCGTGGCTGCGGAGCGAGCTCGGATGGCTGCTGCGGATGCAGGACCGATCGCAGCTCGGCGCGCTGATGGCGGCCTACGCGCGCGTGCCGGCGCTCGTCGTCGAAGCGAGGAGGTCGAGAACGTGAGTCGCATCCTGGTCATCGGTGTCGGTGTACCGTCTCTGGTCGAGGCCGGGCGTCACGGCGGCCCCGGGCTGCGCTCGACGCACTTCGCGAGCGCGATCGCAGCGGCCGGACACGAGGTGCTGCTCGTGGCGGTGCTCGCCGAACACGAGCCCGTGCCGCCGCATCCCGTTCGAGTGGCGGACGGCGGCCTGCGCATGGAGCTCGTGAGCGAGCGCGAGCTGTCGTCGCCCGCCGTGCGCACGCGCCTTGCGCGCTTCGCCCCCGACGCCGTCGTCGGCGCGACCGCCTACGCGTCGGCGCTCGCGGCAAGGCTTCGTCTCGACGTGCCGCTGTGGGCCGATGTCTTCGGCGACCTCATGGCCGAGGCCCAGGCCAAGGCGGCGCGTACCGCGAGCGACTGGAGCCTCGTGCACTTCTGGACGCTGATGCGCACGGTGCTCGAGCGCGGCGACCGCTTCTCGGCGGTGTCGGTCGCGCAGTCGCACGCGCTGGTCGGTCAGCTCGGCCTCGCCGGCCGCCTGTCGTCGCGCACGTCGGGAGAAGAGCTCGTGAGCGTGGTGCCGTGTGCGGCGGAGGTCCCGGCCGAACGACCCGATCGTCGCGCGGCGCGCCGCGCTCTCGGGTTCGCCGAGGACGATTTCGTGCTGCTCGTCTCGGGCGGGGTGAATACTTGGTGCGACGTGGAAACCCTCGGCTCGGCGCTCGGGCTGGCGATGGCGGAAGAGCCGCGCCTTCGCCTGCTCGTGACGGGCGGGGCGATTCCGGGACACGACGAGACGAGTCACGCCGAGCTCGGGGGCCGGCTGCGCGCGCTTCCGGCTTCGCGGGTGCACGACCTCGGCTGGGTAGGATCCGCGAGGCTTCCGGAGATCTATGCGGCGGCCGATCTCGGGCTTCACGTCGAGCGTGCGCTCTACGAAAGGCGGCTGGGCGCCGAGAACCGCGTGATCGAGTGGCTCGCCCACGGACTCGCGTGCGTGACGACGGCGGCCAGCGAGAGCGGCGCGCAACTCGTCCGGGACGGACTCGCGCTCGGCACAGCCGCGGGCGATGCGCACGCGCTCGCCGGCGCGATCCTCGCCGCCTCTCGCGAGGGCCCGCACGAAGCCCGTCTTCGCGGCCCGGCGTGGGTGGCGCGCGAGCGCAGCTTCGCCGCTGCGGCCGCGCCGCTTCTCGCGTGGTGCGCAGCTCCGTGCTTCGCGCGCGATCGCGACGGCGCACGGCTGCTCCAGATCGGGCTCGTCTCGCATCCCTCGACGAGCGCCGAGATGCTCGAGGCCTATGTCGCCGAGCTGCCTGTCGGCGCGATCCTGCGTCGCGGGATGCGCTGGCTGTTTCGCCGTTGCATGGCCGCGCTGGCACGGCTCGTCCGCTCGCGCGCGGCCGCTCCGTCGCAGGAGCAACTCCCGGCTCCGCGCCGTTCGCGGTCGGCACTGCCGTCCGTGCTGTTGCTGGCGTTGCTCTCCTCCATGTCCGGCGTCGGCTGTACGCGCGGATCCCTCCCCGCCGGCGGGGCGGGCGCGGCCGGCGGCGCTCGACCGAACATCCTGCTGATCTCGATCGACACGCTCCGTCACGACCATCTCGGGGCCTACGGCTACGCGGCCGCTCCGTCGCCGTCGCCGTGGATCGACGACCTCGCGTCGCGTTCGATGCTGGTCGAGACCGCCCTCACGAGCGCGCCCGAGACGGCGCCGGCGCTCGCGTCGCTGCTCACCGGCGTCTACCAGGACCGCCACGGCGTCTTCTTCAATCGCGGCAAGCTCGTCGAGGAGGCGCGCACGCTCGCCGAGCGCCTGAAGGAACAGGGGTACTCGACGGCGGCCTTCGTCGGCAACCTGCTGGCCGATCCCGCGCGCGGCTTCGCGCAGGGCTTCGACCGCTACGAGATCGTGCCGGCGGGGCCGACGATCGACGACCGGGTGGTCGCCCGCACCGGCGACTTCCTGCGCACGCAGACGGGCTCGCCGTGGTTCGTCTGGGTGCACATGATGGACCCGCACGGACCCTACAACTCGGCGATTCGCTGGTGGAGCAAAGACTTCGACTACTCGAAGGCGCCGCTCGCGGGCGACGGCGAGTTCCCGATATCCGAGAGCAACTTCGGACTCGGCGTGATCCCCGCCTACCAGAAGATCGAAGGCGCAGTGCGGCTGTCCGACTACGTGCGGCGCTACGACGGCGAGGTGCGCTTCACCGACAGCCAGGTGGGCGCGCTCGCCGGAATGCTCGCGGCCACCGGGCAGGCGGAAGACACGATCGTGGTCGTCACGGCGGATCACGGCGAGAGCCTCACGGAGCACGGCGAGCTGCTGCAGCACGGCTGGTTTGTCTACGACCCGACGGTGCGCATTCCCCTCGTCGTCGCGTGGCCCCGGCGCATGACGGCGAAGTCGCGTGTCACGCAGCTCGTCTGCGCGGTGGACCTCGTGCCGACCCTGCTCGACCTTGCCGCCGTCGAAGCCGACGGCGCCGATTTCGACGGCCGCTCGTTCGCTCCCGAGGGCGCGGCGAGCGGCTCGGTGTCCGCGGCCGGCGCGGAAGCCACGGCGCTGCGCGACGCCGGCTGCTTCTCGATCGGGCCGCGTCCGAATCACCTGATCGCGCTGCGCACGGCCGCGCACAAGCTCATCGTGACGCCGGCGGGCACGCCGCGCGATCCGCGCGCCGAAAAGGACCAGGTCACGGACGATCCGGAACGCGTGGAGCTTTACGACGTCGCGCACGACCCCGGCGAGACGACCGACATCGCCGCGTCCGATCCCGAGCGCGTGGAGTCGATGAAACAGTCGGTCACTTCGCTGCGTTCGAGGTTTCGCGCGGGCGGCTGGCGCTGGTAGAGTCGCGGGTTCGCGCAGTCGGCCGCGGCGCCAGCATGGCGACAGGCCGGCGACAGGCTGAATTCCGTCCCGGCGACCGGCTGCCCGCCGTGCGCCGGTGCGGAGGCGACCGCGCGAACGGACACCCGACATGACTTCGCGTAACCGCGTGCTGGTGATCGGCCTCGACGGCGCGCCGTTTCCTCTCCTCAGGGAATGGGCAGGGCGCGGCCACATGCCGACGCTCGCGGGCCTGCTCTCGCGCGGAGTCGGCGGCGAGCTGCGCTCGACGATGCCGCCGACGTCGGGGCCCGCCTGGACGTCGTTCTCGACGGGCATGAACCCGGGCCGCACGGGCGTCTACGACTTTCTCTACCGCCGCGAAGGCAGCTACCTGTTCCCGCCCGTCAATGCGTCGATGCGAAGCGGCCGCACGCTTTGGCGCCTGCTCAGCGACTCGGGTGCGAAGATCGGCGTCGTCAACGTGCCGATCTCCTATCCGGTCGAGGAAGTGAACGGCACCTTCATCAGCGGCTGGATGACGCCGTACTTTGCGAAGGACTACACGTGGCCGCCGTCGCTGGCAGGCGAGATCGAGTCGGCCGTCGGCGACTACCGCATCTATCCGTCGGAGACATTCTCGGAGGGCCGCGCGAAGTCGTTCTTCGACGCGAGCGACGAGCTGCTCGAGCTGCTCACGCGCACGACGCTCCACCTCATGGATCGCGACGACTGGGACTTCTTCATGACGGTCTACTTCGACGTGGACCGCATCCTCCATCAGCTCTGGCACGCGATCGACCCCGAGCACCCCTGGAGAGGCCGGAAGGACGGACGCGGCGCCGGGGTGCACGAAGCGGCGGTGATCCGCTATTTCGAGCGTCTCGACGCCGATCTCGCGCGCGTGATCGAGAAGGCGGGCGAGGGGACCACCGTCCTCCTCATGAGCGACCACGGTATGGGCCGAGCGTCGCGCTTCGTGGTGCTCAACAACCTGCTGCTCGAGCTTGGCCTGCTGCGTCTCGACGACGATCCGGCGACGCGCATGAAGGCTTTCGCGCTGCGCCACGGCTTCAGCCTGCGCAACGTCCACCGGCTCGTCGACCGCCTCGGCGTGGCGAAGCATGCCGAGTACAAGAACGTCTACTCCTTCGATTCGCTGCTCAAGCGATTCTTCCTCTCCTTTCACAACGTCGACTGGGCAAGGAGCAGCGCGTATTCGTTCGGCCGCCACTACGGCTCCCTCTTTCTCAACGTGAAGGGACGCGAGCCCGAAGGATCGGTCGAGCCCGCCGACTACGAGCGCACGCGCGACGAGATCGCGCAGATGCTGCTGGCCTGGCGCGACCCCGAGCTCGGGCGGCCCCTCGTCTCGCGCGCGATTCGCCGCGAGGAGGTCTACCACGGCGCCCGATTCGACGAGGCGCCGGATCTCATCCTCCTTCCCGAGGACGACGCCGACATCTTCTACGGCCTTTCGGACTTCGGGTCGTCGCGCATCTGGGACGAGACGTACCGCTATTCGGGCATGCACCGCGACAACGGCATGTTCGTCGCCGCGGGGCCGCTGGTGCGCGGCGGTGCGCCCGCGCCGGACGCCTCGATCGTCGACCTCGCCCCGACCATTCTTTACCTGCTCGACCGCGAGATTCCGGCCGACATGGACGGCCGCGTCCTCGACGAAGTGCTGGCCCCCGGTCTTCTCGCCGAGCGGCCCGTGCGCCGCGGCGAAGCATCCGGAGACGGCAACGCGCGAAGCCCCTCGCGCGACTATTCGCCCGAAGAGGAAGCCGAGGTGCTGCAGCGCCTCCGCGACCTCGGCTACCTCAACTGAAGGCGGCGGCAGGGTGGCGTCCTTCGTCGTTCTCGTCGCCCTGCTCTCGCTGCCCGGGGTGCTCGTGCGCCGCGCTACGGGCCTCGCGCCGGGGCCGTGGGGAGCGGGGCGCTTCGCGATCGACGCCTGCCTGTCGCTGGCCGTGCTCACGGCAGCGCTGCTTCCTCTGTACGCGGCACGCGCGCCCGTGTGGACGGCGCCCGTCGCGGTTGCGTCGACGCTCGTGCTGCTCGGTGTCGCGGCGGCGCTCCGGCAGTCGCCGGGCACCGGTGAGGCGTCCGACGCGGCGACGCGCGGCGAGTGGCTCGCGTTCGCGGCGGCGGTCGCGCTGCTGCTCCCAGCGACGCTCGCGCACGCGGGCGCCAACATCGACGACTGGTGGGATCTCTCGTTCGTGAGCGGATGGCTCGCCGACGGCCGCTTCGGGTTCTCGCAGATGGCGCTCACCGCCGATCCCTCGACGCAGACGTCGATCGCGCATCCGCGCTTCCTCTGGAACGTGTGGCTGATGCTGCAGGCGACCGTCTCCGGCGTGACGGGCGAGGCCGCGTGGAAGATCCAGGGCGGTGCGCTTGCCGCCGTCGTCGCGGGGCTCGTCGTCTCGGCGCAGGCGGCGCTGGCGCGAGCGCTGTTCCGCGGCAGCGCGCGCGCCGCGTCGCTCGCCGCGGCGACGACGCTGTTCGCGGCGGCGTGGATCTGGGGCACCGAGGCGCTGCCGCTGTTCGTGCGCGGCTACCAGGACAAGCTCGTCGCAGCCTTCGTGATGGCGCCGGTGATGCTCGCGCTTTTTCTCGACGCGGTCCGCACGCCTTCGCGCGCGGCGAGCCTCGCCGTTGCGGCCGCCGCCGTGGCGACCGTCTCGGTTCACAGCCTCGTCTTCACGATGGCGGCGTTCTCGTGCGGGCTCGCGTTCGTCGCGCTCGATTCGCCCGCGCGCTTTGCACGGCTGGGCCGCGCGAGCTTCGCGCGACTGCGCGAGCATGCCGGCACGCTCGCGGCCCTGGCCGTCCCGGCGTCGTATCCGCTCGGCCAGGCGCTCTGGCTCGCGGGAACGTTCGGCGACCAGGGCGTCTCGCTCGCGATGCGCGACAACCCGGTGGTGCGCGCGCATCTTTCCCTCAATCGCCTCGTCGGCGAGGTCGGACCGGCCTGGATCGTACATCCGGGGGCGGTGTTCGGCGCGGTCGCGCTAGCGGCCGCCGTCGCGTTCGCGGTCGCGTGGAGGCGCCGCCGCGAAGACGCCGCGGCTCGCATCCTGCTCGTGACCTCGGCCGTGCCGTGCGTGCTGATGTTCGTGCCGGGCGTCGCGGCGCTGGCCGGCAAACTGTGGGTGCCGTGGATGCTCTACCGGCTCGGCTGGCTCGTGCCGGTCGCACCGCTGGTGGCGTACGCCGTCGTCGCGCTGCGCGACACGGCGCGCGAGAAGGGAAGGGCGCCGGTCGCCGCCGTCGTGCTCGCGTCACTCGCCGCCGTGCTGTCGATGGCGACGGCCGCCGACCGGCTCGCGCGCGACATGAACGAGCATCCGGGGCAGCCGGACGGAGCGCCGTGGGGAGGAGCGGCCGTCGTCTACGACTTCCTCGCGAATCAGGCCGGTCGTGCGCCCGTGCTTGCCCTCGCCAATTTTTCCGAGCTCGTGCCCGCGATCACCGGCAAGCCCGTGGTCGCGTTTCCGGAACGCGGCACGCTGGTGTTCTCCGGAGACGAGGTGCCCGCCTATCGCCGCCTGCGCGATCGCGCGACGTTCTTCGCGGCGTCCACACCGCCTCGGCGTCGCGACGAGATCGCGCTCCGCTACGGCGTTCGCTGGGCGGTGTTGCCGCGCCGGCAGGTTGCGAGCGGCAGCGAGGCGGCCTGGCTGTGGCGATTCGGCCCCGAGGCTCTCCTCGCCGCGAAGCGCAACGACGCAGCAGGCGCGACCTCCTGCGAGGAAACGGGCGCGACCTGTCCGACGTGGTGGAGCACGACACGCGCGAGCGTCGCGCGCCATTTGTCGGGCGAGTGGCAAGTCGTGCTCGAGACCCGCGACTACTTCGTCGTCGAGCACCAGACCGCGCGCGCGGCACCGATCGCTCGCGAGGAAGAACGAGGCGAGCCGGGCACGCCGCGCTGGCTTACCGCATTCGACCTCACGCCGCCTGTGCCGGTACCCGCTGCCGTGGAAGTGCTCGCCTCGTCGATCGAGGCGCCGGGCGCCGACGTCCAGCTGGTACCTGCTCCGCGCTACATCGTACCGGCCGTGCTGCCGGTGTGGGCCGATGGTCCTGCCGGCTGGGAAGACGCACCGATGGACGCTCGTGTCACTCTCGAGATGCCGGCGGCCTGCCGCGTCCTGGCCGTCGAGGTCGTGCCGCATCTCCCGCGCGAGCGCCGCGACGTGCTCGAGCTTCGCGTGGACGGCCGCATCGTGCGCACGGCGGCACGTCATAACGAGCCGATCGCGGTGCCCCTGGACGGCGGGGCCGCTCGCCGCGGCGTCACGCTCGAGGCGACGTCGCTGCTCGGCAATCCGGTCTCGCTCGCCGACGTCCGGCTGCTCGGCGAATCGAAGAGCTGCGAGGACGGCTGGCCCGCGTCCCGGCGCCCCTCGGCTCCGGAGCTCGAGGCGAGCGAGAGCGAATTGCTCGAGGCGGTGCCTGTCGCAACGGGAGCCCGCGCATTCGTGTCGCTCGCGCGACACGCCGGCAGGAAGCGCAGCAAGCAGGCGGCGGCCGAGTTGCTGCGCGAAGCGACGCGCCGCGATCCGTCCCTCGTCGAAGCCTGGATCGAGCTGGGATTTGCCGAGGACGAACTGGCCGCTGCGGCGGAGACGCCGGAGGCCGCCGCGGCAGCGCGCGCAGCGGCGACGGATGCGTTCCGCGGCGCAGTGCGCGCGGATTCGCACAGCGCGTGGGCGCACGGCGGCCTCGCGTGGTCGGAGTATCGGGAGGGGCGCAGCCTCGGCGCATTGAGGAATGCCTTGTCGGCCGCGAGCCTCGATCCGCTCTACGCCGACTCCTGGACCGTCATGGCGTATGCGTTCGGCAGCCTGAGGCTGTTCCCGCTCGCCGAGCGGTCACTCGACGTTGCGGGGAAGGCGGATCCCTCGAGCCACTGGCCTGCGCTCGCGAGGGCGGATCTCGCCGTCACGCGCGGCGACCGCGATGCGGCGCGCGAAGCGCTGCGGGACTGGCTGCGCGATCATCCCTTCGACGATGCGGTGCGCGACAAGCTCGCGGGGCTGGAAGACGGCGCACGCGAGTCGGCCGCGGGGACGGAAGCTGCCGCGGGGGCGCCGTGACGCTCGGCGGCGACACCGGTGACACCACGGATGCGTACGCGAGATCGATTGCGGACGCCGATCTCGTTCTCGTCGGGCCGGCGCCTCCGCTTCGCGGCGGCATTGCGCAGCACACGCTGAGGCTTGGCGAGGCAGCGGTCGCGTCGGGCCTGCGCGTGGCCTCGGTGTCGTTCCGGCGGCTCTATCCGGCCGGTCTGTTTCCTGGCCGAAGCCAGCGCACCCGGGCGGAAGCGCCGACGTGGAGCCGCGAGATGCTCGACGTTCTGTCGCCGGCCTCCTGGCGCGAGGTTGCGGGCGTGCTCGGCACCTCCCGGGCCTCTGTCGTGCTGCAATGGTGGCATCCGGTGACCGCACCGGCCTACGCGGCGGCGCTGCGCGGCGTGCCGCGCGAACGCCTCGTGGCGGTCTGCCACAATGCGACACCGCACGAGGCGTTTCCTGGCGGTCCTGCCGCGGCGCGCTTCGTGCTCTCGCGCTGCGCGCGCGTCGTGTGCCACAGCGCGGTGGAGGCGGAGCGGGTGAAGGCGCTGCTCGGCCGAGCGGCCGGCACCATCCTGGCGGTCCCTCTGCCGTGCCTGGTCTCGGAGGCCGATCTTGCTGCCCGGCCGGCCCTGCCCGAGCTGTCCGGGCTTCCGGCCGGAGCGCGAATCGTCGTCGCTGCCGGGCACGTGCGGCCCTACAAGGGCACCGCACTTCTGCTCAGGGCGTGGCGGCGAGCGAAGAGGCCGGAGGAGGCGCGGCTCGTCGTGGTCGGGGAGTCCTACCTCAAGAGCACGAGAGAGCGCCGCACCGTGACGGAAGCCGGCGGATCTGACGAGTCGATTCTCTTCGTAGATCGCTATGTTGAAGATGCAGAGCTCGTGCAATTCCTGCGTTCCGCGGAGGTCCTCTCGGCAGCCCATCTGCACGCATCGCAGAGCGGCATCGTGCCGATTGCGCGAGCCCTCGGGCTGGCCTGCATCGTCAGCGACGCCGGCGGTCTCGCCGAGCAGGTCGCCGGCGGCGACGGGCACGAGGTTGTGGCCGCTGCCGACGAGGACGCGCTCTGCCATGCGTTGGAGCGCCGTCTGGCACTGCCCCGGCGCCAGCAGGCGCCGGGCGTCGGGGAGTCGGTCGCCAGGGCGAGACAATGGAGCAGGGTCCTCGAGGCTGTCGCCGGAGGCACCGGCGACCCGGTGGTTGAAGCAAACGCAGGCGCGGCTCGTCCCACTGCCCGCCCCACCGAGTGACAGGGCCGCTCCTCGGTGCGCGCGGCAGCGGCTCGGCGATTTCGCGAGCGCGAAGGCGCGACGAGAGGGGCCGGCCAATGTACGAGGCCGCGACGAGGACGGGACGAGAACGTCGAGAATGGGATGGAGAGTGATGCCGAACGAAACCACGCTCGTGGCCAGCGCCGGATGCGCCGTATATGATCCCGCGTCCGGGCGGCCGCCGAGCGGTCGCGCCCAGCGCGACGGGCGGTCCCGGCCGCCCGGATGGAAGGCATGACGGCATACGCATACCGGGCTTCGACCCGCGACGGGAAGGTCATCGAAGGCAACATGGAGGCTTCCGGGGAAGCCGCCGTGGTCTCGTCGCTGCGCTCCCAGGGCTACCTGCCGCTCTCCGTGAAAGAGGGATCGGGCTCGGTGGCGCGCCGCGCGCTCACGTTCAACTTCGAACTGCCGTGGCGGCGGGCGCCGAAGGTGAAGAGTCGCGACCTGATGATCTTCACCGGCGAGTTGTCGACGCTGCTGCGCGCGGGTCTGCCTCTCGACCGCAGCCTCGCGAGCCTCTCGGCCCTCACGGAGAACGTGACGCTCAAGCGCATCGTCGGCGAAGTCCTCGCACGCGTGCAGGAAGGCCGTTCGCTCTCGCAGGCCCTCGGCGAGCATCCCGAGACGTTCCCGCCGCTCTACGTCAACATGATCCGCGCAGGCGAAGCCGGCGGCGTCGTCGAGACCGTGCTCGAGCGCCTCGCCGAGTATCTCGAGAACAGCGAGAAAACGCGCGAAGAAATCCGCTCCGCGATGGTCTATCCGATGATCCTCGCGTCGGTCGCGAGCATCGCGATCATCATCATGCTGACCTTCGTGCTGCCGCAGTTCGCGACCATCTTCGAGGATCTCGGCTCGGCCATGCCCGCATCGACGCGCTTCATGATGGGCGTGAGCGACATCCTGATCGGCTACTGGTGGGCCCTCATCCTGCTGGTGATCGCCGCGCGCATGGCCGTGAAGCGTTGGCTCGCTTCGCCGAAGGGTCGCGAACGCTACGACCGTTTCCTGCTCGGCGCGCCCGTTCTCGGCGACCTCGTGCGCAAGCTCCAGGTCGCGCGCTTCTCGCGCACGCTCGGTACGATGCTCAAGAGCGGCGTTCCGCTGATCCAGGCCCTCGAGATCGTGCGCGCGGTGGTGGCCAACGTCGTGATCGCGCGCGCCCTCGTCGTCGTGCAGAAGGAAGTGAGCGAGGGCAAGGGGCTGGTCGCACCGCTCGAGAAGGCGAAGGTCTTCCCCGCCCTCGCGCTTCAGATGGTCGGTGTGGGCGAGGAGACCGGCCGTCTCGATGACATGCTGCTCGTCGTCAGCGGGCACTACGACGGAGAAGTCAGTCGCGCCATCGAGCGTTCGACCCAGCTCATCAACCCCATCGTGCTCATCGTCATGGGTGGAGTCACGCTGTTCATCGTCTGGGCGATGATGTCCGCCGTGTTCAGCGTCAACGAGATCATCGGCTGATGGGGCCGCATCCGGGCCGATTCGGCCGAGTACAGGAGACCAACGTGAAGGACCGAAACAAAGAAGAACGCAGACGATCCGAGCGCGGATTCACGATGATCGAGATCCTCGTGGTGATGGTGATCCTGGGCCTGCTCGCGGCTCTCGTCGCACCGAACTTCTTCGGGCAGGCCGAGAAGGCACGCGTGAAGGCCGCGCGCCTGCAGATTTCGAGTCTCGGCACCGCACTGCAGGCGCTGGCGCTCGACACGGGCCGCTATCCCAACGCCCAGGAAGGTCTCGGCGCTCTGCTCGACCCGCCGTCCGGCATGGACATGTGGGACGGCCCCTACATCAAGAAGATTCCGAAGGACCCGTGGAACCACGACTACGTCTACCGCGGAGGTTCGGGCGACGCGGAGTACGAGATCATGTCCTACGGCTCCGACGGCAGCCCGGGCGGCGAAGGTGGCGGAGCTGACATCAGCAGTCTCGACTGAGCGCGGCGTTCTTCGCCGGCTCTCCGGCGGCTCGCGCGGCTTCACGCTCCTCGAGGTCGTCGTGGTCATGGTGATCATCGGGGTCATCACGGCCTTGGCGATGCCGGCGATGCAGGCAGGCTCACGCCAGGCGGCCGTGCGCCGTTCGGTTCGAGCGTTCATCTCGGCCGCCCGGCAGGCGTCCGCCCAGGCGGTCAACAAACGCAAGCCCGCGGCCCTCATCGTGTGGCCCGACGACGGAAGCTTCAGCGTCGAGGGCGCCAAGGACCGCTACGAGCTTCCCGACTTCGCCGAGTTCGGCGAGATCGTCGGAGGCGTCGAGGCCGAGGCCGACGACGAGATCCGCTTC
>CAYYVZ010000059.1:0-17347 GCA_964475235.1 uncultured Myxococcales bacterium
CGCAGCTCCTCGTAGAGCCCGTCGAAGTCCTGGATCTTCGCGCTGATCTCGTGCGGCACCGGCAGCGCGTCCTGCACGGCCTCGATCGTCTTGTAGCCGTTGCCCGTCACGCAGATCACGATCGGCTCGTCGCGCGGGATGCGGCCGAGCTCGATCAGCTTTTTCGTGACGGCCACCGTCGTGCCGCCGGCGGGCTCGGTGAAGATGCCCTCGGTGCGCGCGAGCAGGCGGATGCCTTCGACGATCTCTTCGTCGGTGACGGCCTCGCCCCAGCCGCCGCTCTCGCGCACGGCCCCCAGCACGTAGTAGCCGTCGGCCGGGTTGCCGATCGCGAGCGACTTGGCGATGGTGTCGGGCTTGACCGGCTCGATGAGGTCCGCGCCGCGGCGGATCGCGTTCACCACCGGCGCACAGCCGGCGGCCTGGGCCGAGTAAATGCTGAACTTCTCATCCTCGACCAGGCCGACGGTGACGAGCTCCTCGAAAGCCTTGGCGATTTTCGGAAGGATGGTGCCGCCCGCCGTCGGAACGACGATGTGGCGCGGCAGCTTCCAGCCGAGCTGCTCGGCAATCTCGAAGCCGTAGGTCTTTGCACCCTCGGTGTAGAACGGACGCAGGTTGATGTTCACGAAAGCCCAGCCGTACTTGTCGGCGATCTCCGTGCACAGGCGGTTCACGTCGTCGTAGTTGCCCGAGATGGCGACCGCCGTCGGCCCGTAGATCGTCGAGCCGATGACCTTGCCCTTCTCGAGGTTGTTCGGGATGAAGATGAAGCAGCGCAGCCCGGCTCGCGCAGCGTGGGCCGCGACCGAGTTCGCCAGGTTTCCCGTCGACGCGCACGAGACCGTGTCGAAGCCGAACTCGACGGCCGCCGAGATCGCGACCGACACCACGCGGTCCTTGTACGAGAACGTCGGATGGTTGCAGGAGTCGTCCTTGACCCAGAGCTCCTTCACCCCGAGCACCCTCGCGAGATGATCCGCTTTGACGAGCGGCGTGTAGCCCGAGTAGAGGCCGATGCGCGGCTCGCCGGCGACCGGCAGCAGCTCCTTGTATCTCCACAGGTTCTTCGGGCGCGACGCGATGACCTCGCGGGTGAGCACCTTCGAGATGGCCTCGTAGTCGTACTGAACCTCGAGAGGCCCGAAACACATTTCGCAGACGTGGACCGGGCTCCAGGGATACTTCTCGCCACACTCGCGGCACTCGAGACCTGTCGTAAAGCTCATGATGCTGTCCTCTTTTGTTCTTCGGAAGGCGCGCTGGCGCGCGCGGTCCGCGCGGTATCGTGCGCGGGGTCCTTGAATGCGGCGCTGCAGAAGCAGGCCGGATCCGGCTGGAAATCGATGTGGCGCGAACGCGCGCCGGTAAGCTCGTAGATGTGAAGCCGCCCCGGCTTCGCGCGCTCCGGGCGGCGAAGGTACGCGAGCGCGGTGAGCGCCTGCATCGAGCCGACCACGCCGGCGACCGGCGCGAGAATGCCGAGGGCCGCGCAGCCTGCGGCGGTCTCGCCGGCGTTCGCCGGGTACACGCACTCGAGGCAGGCGGACTCGCCCGGTACGGCGAGCAGCCATTGGCCGCCTGTGCGAGCCACACCTCCGTAGACGTAGGGCTTGCGGGCTTCGACGCAGAGGCGGCCGATGAGAAACTTGGTGTCCGGGTCGTCGGTGGCGTCGATCACGAGGTCGGCGGCAGCAACGAGGCCGGGGCCTGTCGCCGCGTCGAAACGGATGGCGCGCGTCGAGATGGCGGCTCCGAACTCGGACGCGAGCCGTTCGGCCGCGGCATCGATCTTGAGGCGGCCGATGTCGGCGTCCACGTAGAGAACCTGGCGCTGGAGGTTCGAGAGCTCGACGCGGTCGTCGTCGACGACGGTGAGCGCAACTCGTGGCTCCTGAGCCAGCGTGCGCGCGGCCGCGCAGCCGAGCGCACCCGCTCCGACGACGAGGATTCTCGCGACGGTGGTGGAACGGCTCTGGCTTTCGAAATCCGGGTACAAAAAAACCTCTTCCGTCGGACGACAAGGAAGAGGTGCCACGAGGGAGGCAGTCTCGACCTTATCTTCCACCCCTGCTGGCGACATCATGTCGCCGGGAGTGCGGGACTTAGCACCAGCACCCATCTTTCGATGGGCCGGTTGCTGTGGCATCGCAGGGCCCTTTCCCTCCGCCACTCTGAATAAGGTGAGGCCCGTATAGCCGTGCCCCGGACCGCGGTCAAGTGGCTTCGGGCGGGTCACTCGATCCGCAAGTTGCCCATTTTGCGGCCCAAATCGGCCGTGGAACACTCCGCGCCGATGTCTGACGCGACGACGAGCCGGCACATTCCCCTCGAAGGGGCCTACAACTTCCGCGACCTCGGCGGCCTGCGGGCGACCGACGGGCGACAGGTCCGCACGCGCCGTGTCTATCGCAGCGATCGCCTGACGGGCCTCACGGACGACGACCGTGCGCTGCTGGAGGATCTCGGCATCGGTCGCGTGTTCGACCTGCGCAGCGACCTCGAGCTTGCCGACCACGGTGCGGGACAGTTCTCGACGGAACGTCAGCGGCATCGTCACGTTCCGCTCGTGTCCATCTCGCTCAGCCTCACCGATCCGCGTATCGACTGGTCGAAGGTGGATCTCGGAACCCGCTACCTCGAAATGATGGTGGAAGGGCGCGACGTCATCCGCGAGATCTTCGAGCACATCGCAGCCCCGGACGAAGCTGCGACGCTGTTCCACTGCACCGGCGGCAAGGATCGTACGGGGGTCGTCGCCGCCGTGCTGCTGCGCGCGCTCGGCGTCGACGACGAAACCATCGTCGCCGACTACGCGGTTTCGGAGAAGTATCTCGCGTCCTTCGTGGAGGCTTCGCGCGAGCTCATGGAGCGCGAAGGCTTCGATCCGCAGATCGTATTGTATCTTTGCGGAAGCCCTGCCGAGCGGATGGTGAAGATGCTCGCCGATCTCGACGCGCGCTGGGGCTCGACGAGGGGTTACCTGGAGTGGGCCGGGGTGGGAACGAAAACCGTCGAAGCGCTACGGGCGAAGCTGCTGCGCTAAGAAATCGGGGACGCTTCCCTGACGCCCGTGGACGGGGCCTTTCATCCACGTGCGCCAGGGAAGCGTCCCCGATTTTTTGCGTGTGCCGGGTTACGGATTTCCCGCCTTGGCGGCTTCGGCTTCCAGCTGCACGGCGCGCTGGCGGGCCTGCTCTTCCTCGCTCACCGGCAGTTCTTCCGTTTTGGCCTTGGCCGTTTCTTCCTTCGCTTTCTCGATCTCGGCCGCTTCCTTCTCTTTTTCCCGGATGCCCTGCGCGGCAGCCTCGTCCTCGATGGCCTTCAGCTTGGCGGTCGCGCGCGCGGCGTTCTCCGTCGTCGGGTACTGCTTGATGATGTAGCGGTATCGGTTCGCGGCGGCCGCGTACTGCTTGCGCTCGCGGTAGTAGTCGCCGACGACGATCTCGTGCGCAGCGAGGTTCTCGCGCGCCTGTCCCTGACGGAAGATGGAAAGATCGGCGTAGATCGTCTTCGGGAACTCGTTCGCGACCTTGCGGAACTGGCGCAGGGCTTCGTCGGAGGCGGTTGCGTCGCGGTCGCCGGCCTTGGCCTGGTCGAGCCAGCACATGCCGATGGTGTAGCTGACGAAGGGCAGGAGAGGGCTCACCGGATAGAGGCGCTCGAAGTCGTTGAACGAAGCGATGGCCTCGCCGTACTCTTCCTTGAGGTAGTGCGCGTACGCGATGTTGAGGCTCGCGATCTCGGCCTTGTCGGAGAAAGGATACTCCTCGAGCAGTTTCTTGTAGTTGTCGATCGCGGTCGAGTAGCTCTCGTCCTCGAGCGCAAGCGAGGCTTCGCGGAACAGGACTTCCTCGGGGAGCATGGCCGGTGCGCCGCAGCCAGCAAGGAGCGCCAGGGCCGCCAGGACGGCCGTCCGGCCTGCGGCCGTTCCAGAGGCCGGACGAAGGATCGAGAGAGCACGGGATCTCAGCATCGGCTGAAACTAGCCGCCCCCCGCTCCCGCGTAAACCTGCCGCCTGCGCGCACGCCGGCCGCGGGCGTGCATGCCGTCCACCGTCAGTTCCCGATGTAGCCGAGGGATTTGAGGTGCTCGAGGACCTTCTGATCCACGTCGGAGGGCAGGGCGTCGCTGTCCGACTGGCGGGTGGTGCCGTCGTCGTAGGTCTCGATCGTTTCGTCGGGCCTTTTCGCGGCGGTTTCGTCGAACAGCTGCGTGAGGACGCGGCCGTCCATGTCCTTCGGCACCGGAAGACCGAGGGCGTGCAGGAGGGTCGGTGCGACGTCGTAGATGGTCGCGCCGGCGATTTCCTTGCCCTTCGCGATGCCGGGACCCGCGGCGAGGATCACGCCGTCGATCCGGTGGGAGCCCGACAGGTGCATGTAGTCCGCGATCTGGACCTTGTCGTCGCCGACCGCCGGACCCGCCCCGTGGTCCGAGCACACGAGAACGAGGGGCGGCGTCTTGTACAGCGCGAGCAGTTTGCCGACTTCCTCGTCCGTCCACTGCCAGTAGCGCTGGATCACCTTGCCGAACGCGGTCACCTGCTCGGGCGGCACGTCGATCGCGCCCCCGACGGGCTTGCCGTCGGCGCCGGTGCGCGGCCTGAACGCCTCCGGCTCCATGAATTTCCAGAAGCCGTGTTGCACGTCGTCGGTGCCGCGCAGGTATAGGAAGAACGCTTCGGGTAGCGGACCGTCCTTCAGCGTGCGCGCGGCCGCGTCGAGGTAGAAGCGGTCACGCGACCACGCGCGAACGAAGCGGTCGTAGACGAGGTAGTCGAGCGACGGCGGCGGCACTACGCCGGCGCCGTCGGGCTTTCCGCGAACGGCCTTGGCGGGGTCGTACGCATAGTCCATGAAGCGCGGCATCGCGGCGATCGCGTCGGATTCGGGAACCGGCTTGAGGTCCCAGAGGAACTGCTTCGGCCAGGCGTCGTTCGGCGCGTTGCCGTAGTGCGCGAAGTCGCTGAGCAGGCGCCCGTTGACCTCCTCCGCGGGCCACGTGACGTACCAGCCGATGACGGCGACGTCGATGCGCCGCTGGCTGAGGATGTTCCAGAGCGCTTTCGTCTTTCGCTGACGGCGGTCGACGGGAACCGGCTTGTCGGGTCCTTCGGGAAAGCGCACGAACCAGTCGATGCCGGTCTTGTCCGGTGTCTTGCCGGTGGCGATCGACGTCCAGATCACGGGCGAGCTGCTCGGCTCGGTCGACCGCAGCTTGCCGTACGCTCCTTCGGCGCGAATGCGTGCGAGGTTCGGAAGCAGGCCCTGATCCATCCAGGGACCGAGCAGCTCCCAGGTGCCGGCGTCGAGGCCGAGCACGACGACGCGCGGCGGCTTCCATTCGCTCGCCGTCGCCGGCACGGCTTCGGGCGCCGCGCCGGAGCCATCCGGGCGCGGCGCCGGCTCGCAAGCGGCAGCCAACACGAGGGCGAGGGCGGGCAGCACGCGAAAAAGCCGGTGGAGAAGAGGATGCGTCGTCGAAAGGCGGGGCATCTGCGTCGAGTGTGGACGAGCCGCGCTCGATTGCCAACGCGGCAGGCGGCGGGCACGCTCGCGACCTTGATCGACGTGCCGCTTCAGTTCGTGGTCGGCAAGGGCGGCGTCGGAAAGTCGACGCTCACGGCGGCGCTCGCGCTCGAGTCCGGCGCACGGGGGCTCCGTACGCTCGCCATCGAGTTCGGCGGCAGCGGCGGGCTCGCGCGACTCTTCGACGTGCAAGGGGTCAAGTCAGGCGTGCCGCACGTGGTGGCGCCGCGCGTGACGATGCTCGCGCTCGAAGGCGACGAGGCCCTCGCCGAATACCTTGCGATGGTCGTGCCGATCAAGCGCGTGCTCGGCGCGATCTTCTCGAGCCGGCTGTATCGCGTCTTCGTGGCCGGCGCGCCCGGCCTCAAGGAGCTGATGACGGTCGGCAAGGTCTGGTACGAGGCCGACCGGCGCACCGGCGTAGGTGAGCAGGTCTGGCAGCGCATCTTCGTCGATGCGGGCGCGTCGGGGCACAGCCTCCAGTACCTGCAGATGCCGTCGGCGGCTGCGGCGGCCTTCCGAAGCGGCCTCGTTCACCGTGAGGCCGTGCGCGTGCAGACCCTCATCGCCGACCCGGCGCGCTGCTGCGTACACGTCGTCGCGATTCCCGAAGAGATGCCGGTGACCGAAGCGGCGTCCATCGTCGCAAGGCTGCGCGACGGCCTCCACCTTCCGGTCGGCACGCTCTTCCTGAACCGTTGCCGCGCCGCGACTCCCGCGGGCGCGCGGGAAGCGATCTCCGTACTCGAGGGGCTCGCGGTAGACGGCGCCGACGACGAGCTGCGACGAATCATGCGCGACTCCGCGCTTGCCGCGCTCGAATGGGAAGACGTGCAGGAGGCCGCCATCGCGCGGCTCGAGCTCGAGACGGGGCTTCGCGCCGAGCGCATGCCGTTGCTGGTGCGTGAGGAGTTCGGCCTTCGCGAGACCGGCGAGCTCGCGCAGCTGATCCGGCGCTCGCGATCGCCGGAAACGAACGGCAAGCCTGCACCGGACGGAGGCGCATCGTGAGCCTCGGCGACCTGCTCGCTTCCAGCCGCATCGTCGTGTGCGTCGGCAGCGGCGGCGTCGGCAAGACGACGGTCGCAGCGTCGCTTGCCCTGGAGGGCGCGCTCGCTGGGCGCCGCACGATGGTGCTCACGATCGACCCTGCCCGGCGCCTCGCGGAAGCCCTCGGTCTGGCCGGGCTGCGTGCCGGCGGCGAGCGGATCGACGCGAAGCGCCTCGAGGCCGCGGGGCTGCACGTGCGAGCCGAGCTGTGGGCGGGCATGCTCGACCAGACGAGTGCGTGGGATGAGTTCATCGCCAGGCATTCGCCGAGCGCCGAGGTCCGCGACACGATCCTGGCCAATCCGTTTTACCTCAACCTTTCGCGCTCGTTCGCGGGCTCGACCGAGTACATGGCGATCGAGGAGCTCGCGCGCCTCGAAGAGACGGGGAAGTTCGACCTCATCGTCCTCGACACGCCGCCGTCGCGGCACGCCCTCGATTTCCTCGAAGCGCCGCGACGCCTCGAGGAGTTCTTCGACCGCAGCGTGCTCGGCTGGCTGGCCAAGCCGGCATCGGCTGGCTGGTCGGCGTGGAAGACGGCGAGCCGCAGCGCGCGTTTCGTCTTCGAGAAGCTCGAGGAGGCCACGGGTCTGCAGGCGTTGTCGGAGATCTCGGCTTTCTTCGCCGCGATCGAGAGCCTCATCGACGGCGTGAGCGAGCGCAGCCGCACGGTTCGCGCGCTGCTGCAGGCGCGAACGACGTCGTTCGTACTGGTGACCGGGCCTGACGAGCAGGTGCTCGAGGACGCGGAAGGGCTCGTTGCGCGCATGAAGGAACTGGGCGTTTCCTTGCGCGGTGTCGTGATGAACCGGCTGCAGGACGCCGGCGAGTCGTTGTCGGCGGGTGACGGCGCCGCCCACGGCGACGGTGCGGCCGCGGCCGAGGAATCGATCGCACGGCTACGCCACGAGCTGCTCGAAGCCGGCGTGGATGCCGAGGTGGCGGAGTGGATGGAGGAGACGCTGCGTGCACGCCTGCTGCAGGCGGCGACCCAGGCCGTGCGGCGCGAAGTCTTCGAGGCGGGGCTTCCCGAGGATGTTCCCGTGCAGGCGGTGCCCGAGCAGAAACGCGACGTGCACGATCTCGCCGGGCTCGCGGCGATCGGGGCAGCGCTCGTCGGCTGAGGCGGGGCGTTCCGAAAGTCCGGCGCTATCCGCGCGTTCTCACCGCGGGCTTCCCGGCGCTTCCTCCGCCGCCGGCCCGAGCTCCTGCAAGATCGCATCCGCCTCGGCCTTCCGCCCAAGCTTCTCGAGCAGCCCCGCGTGGTGCACCGCGAGCTCGTGCGAAGCCGGATGCGAACGGCGAAGCCGCCCATAGAGGCGAGCCAGCTTCTTCGGATTGTTGGACTCCAGCGACGCATCGAGCGCAGAAAGAGTCTCTTCCGCCGGCCGCCGCTTTGCAGCCTTGTAGAGCACGCGCACGGCAGAACGCGACTTCCCCTGCTCGAGGAGCTGGGCCGCGCGCGCGGTCGCCGCCGCCGGCCACGACGGGTCGAGCGCGAGAACGGCGCGAAGCGCAGCCTCGCGATCGGCTTGGTCGGCCCCCTCGGCGGCGTTCATGCGAATCTCGATGAGGCGCGTCTTCTCGTCGCCGTCGCCGGGAAGCAGGTCGACGATGCGCTGCTGGGCGGATTCGGCGCGAGGCCACCACTGTAGCTCGACGAGACTGTCGCGCAGCAGGGAGTGAAGGGCGAGACTCGACGGCAGCGCCTCGATGGCACGGTCGAGGACGGCGACGGCGGCGACGTGGTCGCCCAGCGCACGGCAGCTGCGCGCGAGCGCGTAGAGGATGCGCGGGTCGTCTCCTACCTCGCGGCGCGCGTCCTCGAGGTGGGACCGGGCTTCGGCGGCCTTGCCTTCTGCGAGGAAGGACTCTCCGTAGTCGATGGCGTCGTCGAGCACAGCGCCGGGGCCGGTCGCCGTGCGCGCGAGCAGCGCGCGGGCGTGCGCGTGACGGCCGGCAAGAGTGCACGAGCGCGCTTCGGAGCGCCGGGCGGTCGCGCGCACGGAAGCGCGCAACGCCCTCTGCACGCGCCAGTGACGCATGGCCCAGCGGCCTTCGCGTGCGACGAGGGCGAGAAGGCCGAGCAGCACTCCGGCCACGCTCGCGGCCACGATGAGCCACGCGAGCGGCAGGGTGATTTCCTGCGCAGGACCGTAGCGCAGCGTCGTCGGCTGCGAATTGAAATAGACCATCGTGGCGACGGCGCCGATGAGCGCGATCGCCACGACGAACAGGAAGCTGCGGCGGAACATGGTCAGGCCCGGGCGATCCTTTTGGCACGCGGGCTCCGGGAGCCCGCCGTGCCGGACGGGCTCGAAGCGCCCGTCGGTTCGGAGCTACCCGATCCGGCGGTCGCGCGCGAGCGCGTACCGGCGGCCTTCTTCCTTGCGGGTTCCTTTTCCGGTTTCGCGGAGGCCTTGGCGGCTTCCTTCGAGGCCGGCTTGGCCGGCTTGCGCGCCGGTTCCTCGCCGTGCTTCCAGCTCGGAGCCAGGCTCCATAGCCGCTCGAGGTCGTAGAGCTTGCGCACGCCTTCCTGGAAGACGTGGATCACGACGGAACCGTAGTCGAGCACGGCCCACTGCGAGTTTTCGAGGCCTTCGACCGAAATCGGCTTGCGGGCGAGGCGGTCCTGGACGCCCTCGACGATGCGGTCGCAGATGGCTTCCACCTGGATGTGGGACCGGCCGCTGGCGAGCACGAAGTAGTCGGCGACCGAAGAGATCTCGCGCAGCTCGAGGATCGAGATGTCGAGGGCTTTTCCGTCGGCGGCCAGGTCGGCGGCCGCGACGGCCAGTTCACGGGACGGATCCTTCTTCGTCATGCCGGAGTGCGTGTCTCCAATTCGGGGAAACCGGGGACGGATCCCGATTGCGTGGAAAGCAATCGGGATCCGTCCCCGATTGTGCTGGCAGCCCTCGTCATGCTCCCTTCCGCGGGTGCGAGTCCGCCGGGCCGGAGCCCGGGGCGCCGGAGCCGTAGAGGCGGTGGTCGGTGATGAAGCGGGCGACGGCGTCGCCCGTCAGGTGAGCCACCGGAAGTCCGGCCCGCACGCGACGGCGAATGTCGGTCGCCGAGACCTCGATGCCGCCGATTCTGTGGCCTCTCAGTGTGTGGCCACTCGTGTGGACGTAAACGCCGATGGAAGGATCATAACGGGCCGAGTCGCGGGCGGCAACGGGAGGAATCACAGCCCCCTGCGCAAAATCACATCCCGGTCGTGACGTGACGATGACGCTGGCGAGCTCGAGGATCTCCCCCGGTCGGCTCCACGTGTCGATTTCCTCGTATGCGTCGATCCCGAGGATGAGGAAGAGCTGCTCGGCAGGGTGGAGCGCGCGAAGCTCGCGCAACGTGTCGACCGTGTACGACGTCCCGCCGCGGCGAAGCTCGATGTCGCTGGCCTCGAGCACGGCGCCACCTCGATGCCGGCGGAGGTCTTCGTCGACTGCGAGGCGCAGCATCTGCCAGCGCATGTCGCCGGCGGCCGCGTCGTCGCCTTCCGACTTGTGCGGAGGTCGCGCGGAGAGCACGAGCAGGACCTTGTCGAGCGAGCAGGCCGCGGCGACTTCGCGCGCGCTCGCAAGGTGGCCGAGATGAACGGGATCGAAGGTTCCGCCGAGGATCCCGATTCGTCGTTCAGCGCACATGGCCTTCGCCGCGCACGAGATACTTGTACGTCGTGAGCTCGCGAAGCCCCATCGGCCCGCGCGCGTGCAGGCGGTTGGTGGAGATGCCTACTTCGGCCCCGAAGCCGAATTCGAAGCCGTCGGTGAAGCGCGTCGATGCGTTCTCGTACACCGTCGCCGAGTCGACCTCCGCGAGGAAGCGGTGTGCCGACTCCTTCGTGCGCGTGACGATGCAGTCGGAGTGACCGGAGCCGTGCTCGTTGATGAAGTCGATGGCCTCGTCGAGCGATGCGACGACCTTCACCGCGAGGATGAGGTCGAGGTACTCGGTGCGCCAGTCCGCTTCGGTCGCCGGCACGACCCCGTCGAGAATCTCGCGCGTGAGCTCGCAGCCGCGCAGCTCGACGCCGGCCTCGCGAAGTCGCGATGCGATTCGCGGCAGGTACTCGCGCGCGACCGAGCCGTGCACGAGCAGCGTCTCCATCGCGTTGCAGACGCCGGGTCTCTGCACTTTCGCGTTGAAGGCGATGTCGCAGGCCATGTCGAGATCGGCGCTCTTGTCCACGTACGTGTGGCAGATGCCCTCGTAGTGACGGATGACCGGCACGCGCGAGTGCTCGGCGATCGCGCGCACGAGACCGGGGCCTCCGCGCGGCACGATGACGTCGATCGTGTCGTCGCTCTTCAGCATCGCCTCGGTCGCGCGGCGGTCCGTCGAGCGGATGAGCTGGACGCAGTCGGCCGGAAGACCCGCGGCGGCGACACCGGCCGCGACGACGTCGGCGATGGCGGCGTTCGAGCGAATCGCCTCCTTGCCGCCCTTGAGGACGACGGCGTTGGCGGACTTGAGGCAGAGGGCCGCGACGTCGGCCGTCACGTTGGGGCGCGACTCGTAGATCACCCCGACGACGCCGATGGGGATGCGAACCTGCTCGATCTCGAGGCCGCGGGCGGTCTTCCACGCATCGATCGGCCGGGCGAGCGGGTCGGGGAGGGCGGCAACCGCCTCGACACCCTTCGCCATGGCCTCGATTCGGTCGGGAGTCAGGGCGAGGCGGTCGAGCATGGCGGGGCCGAGGCCGGCGGCGCGGCCGGCTTCGAGGTCGGCCGCGTTCTCTGCCTGGATGTGCGCCGACTCGGCGCGCATGCGCGCGGCAATGGTGCACAGCGCCGCGGCGCGGGCCTCGTCGCTGCTGCGCGCAAGCTGCCGCGATGCACGTTTGGCGCGGCGGCAGATGGCCGCCACCTCGTCCTCGATCACCTGGGTCTCGTCGCTGCGGGAGGAGGCTGTGCTCATCGTCAGGCTTCCTTCTGCCCGGCGACGTCACCCGACGCGGCTTCGTCGGCCTTCGCCAGCTCGGCGAGGATCGCGAGGTCGTCGCGGTGAATCACTTCGTCGCCGTCGTGATAGCCGAGGAGCGCGTCGATGCGCGAGCTCGCCTCGCCGCGGATCTGACGGCACTCGTCGGAGTCGTACGCCGCAAGGCCGCGCGCGAACTCGCGGCCCGACTCGTCCACGCAGGCGACGCAGTCGCCGCGCGCGAAGTCGCCGCGCACTTCGGCGATTCCGGCCGGCAGCAGGCTGGATCCTTTGCGTGTGAGCGCGCCGAGCGCGCCGGCGTCGAGCACCAGCGTGCCGCGTACCGGCAGGCCGTGCGCGATCCAGTGCTTGCGGCTCCTCATCGGCATCTGCCGCGGGAGGAAGAGCGTGCCCGTCGCATCGGCGGGATCGACGATGCGTGCAAGGATCCCCGGAGTCATGCCGCTGGCGACGACGGTCGGAATCCCGCGGTGTGCCGCGCTGCGCGCCGCCACCAGCTTGCTCGCCATGCCGCCGGTGCCGACGGCGGACACCGCATCGCCCGCGACGCCCGATTCGATGTGCGCGTCGACGTCGTCGACGATCTCGATGAGCGGAACGTCGCCCGTGCGCGGATCGCCCGCGTAGAGGCCTTCGACGTCGGTGAGAATGATGAGCAGGTCGGCGCTGACGAGTCCCGCGACGAGCGCGGAGAGACGGTCGTTGTCGCCGAACTTCAGCTCGTCGATCGCGACCGAATCGTTCTCGTTCACGATCGGCACGACCTCGTGGCGCAGCAGGTGGTCGAAGGTGCGCTGCGCGTTGAGATAGCGCGTGCGGTCGCGAAGGTCGTCGGCCGTAAGCAGCACCTGGCCGACATGGCGGCCGAAGTCGGAGAAATAGCGCTCGTAGAGTGCCATCAGGCGGATCTGCCCGATCGCGGCCGCGGCCTGCTGTTCGGGGATTTTCTTCGGGATGCGCGTGAGGCCGAGACGCGCGAGGCCGGCGGCGCGCGCACCCGACGTCACGACGACGACCTGGAATCCCTCGGCCGCGAGCGCACACAGCTCGGCGCTGATGCGGCCGATCTGCTCCGTGCTCACGCCGGACGGCGTCGCCAGCACCGAGCTGCCGAGCTTCACGACGATGCGCTTCGTGCGCTCGAGGATGCGGCTTTTCGCCTCGCGATGGTTCATGACAGGTCCGGCGCGGCCTTGGCCGCTTCCGTTTCGCTGGCGACGCGCCGGCGGTGCTCTTCGACGGCGCGGCCGATGCGCGAGAGCAGCTCCTTGCAGCCCTGGCCGGTTGCCGACGAGATCGCGAACACTTCGAGGCCGCGCTTCCTCAGCCGGCGGCCGATCTCGTCCACGTTCTCCGCGGCACTCGGCAGGTCGATCTTCGTGAGCGCGACGATCTGGTCGCGGTCGGCGAGCTCCTTCGAATAAGCGGCTAGCTCGCGATTGATCGCATCGAAATTGGCGATCGCTTCATCGGCGGTGCGTTCCGACGCGTCGACGAGGTGCACGAGCACGGCCGTTCTCTCCACGTGGCGAAGGAACCGGTCGCCGAGGCCGTGGCCTTCGTGCGCGCCCTCGATGAGGCCCGGGATGTCGGCGAGCACGAGGCTCTTGTCCGGCGCCCACTGCACCACGCCGAGCACGGGCGTCAGCGTCGTGAACGGATAGTCGGCGATCTTGGGTCGAGCCGCACTCACGCGTGCGAGCAGGCTCGACTTGCCGGCGTTCGGAAGGCCGACCAGGCCGGCATCGGCGAGAAGCCTCAGCTCGAGGCGCACGTCGAACGCTTCCCCGGCGGTGCCGGGATCTGCCCGGCGCGGCGCCTGATGCGTGGCCGTCGCGAAGTGCTTGTTGCCGCGTCCGCCGAGCCCGCCTCGCGCGATCAGCGTCGTCTGTCCGTGCTCGGCGAGATCCGCGAGCACGTCGCCGCTTTCCTCGTCGAAGATCACGGTGCCGACGGGAACCCGGAGCAGGGAATCGGTGCCGGCCTTCCCGTGCTGGTCCTTGCCGCGGCCGTTCTCGCCGCGCACGGCGCGAATCGTGTGGCGCGAGCGGAAGTCGAGGAGAGTGGTGATGTTCTCGTCGGCGGTCGCGTAGACAGAACCGCCGTTGCCGCCGTCGCCGCCGGAGGGACCTCCGTGGGGACGGTACTTCTCGCGCAGGAAGGCGGCGCAGCCGTCGCCCCCGTCGCCGGCGACGATGCGCAGTCGCGCTTCGTCGACGAAATTCATGGGAAGGGTGTCAGGCCGGCTGGACGCTGGCGCGAGTCTTGCCGCCCTTGCCGAACGTCTCGTATTTGACGACGCCGTTGATGAGCGCGAACAGCGTGTAGTCGCGGCCCATGCCGACGTTGTCGCCAGGATGGATCTTGGTGCCGAGCTGGCGAACGATGATGTTGCCGGCAACCACGATCTGGCCGCCGAACTTCTTCACGCCGCGTCGCTGGCCGCGGCTGTCGCGCCCGTTCTTACTGCTTCCCTGACCTTTCTTGTGAGCCATTGCCGGGTCCTTGCCTTCGCAGTTTTCAGTCTACGGACGTGATCTGCACGGTGGTCTCGTACTGCCGATGACCCATGCGGCGCCGGTAGTTCTTGCGGCGCTTCTTCTTGAACACGAGGATGCGGGGGCCGCGGTCCTGCTGGACGATGACGCCGCGCACGGCGGCGCCGTCGAGGAGGGGAGCGCCGACGTCGACGCGCTCGCCGTCTCCACGAAGGAGGACTTCGCCGAAGCTGACCTCCTGGCCGGGGTCGCCCTGAAGCTTTTCCACGGTCAGGCGGGTGCCTGGGCTGACTCGGTACTGCTTGCCGCCGGTTCGGATCACCGCATAAGACATGACTTTTCCCTCGAAGAATCGCGGACCATAGCTGACACTTGGTTCATGTCAATCGTGGGGCGGACGAGGCCCGGCGGCGTGCAGGGGGGCGGTTGCCGGGCGGCGGGGGGCGTGGCAGTCCTCGGCCGGTGCGGCGGGGGCTGGTGTACATTCTGGCGAAGGAGCCGCGGGCGGGGTTCGTGAAGACGCGGCTGTGCCCGCCGCTGTCCGGGGAGCAGGCGTGTCGGCTGGCGGAAGCGTTCGCCGAGGACACGCTCGTGCGGCTGGCGGAGCTGCGCGAATCGGCGCGCATCGACGTGAAGCTCGCACTCGATGACGGCGGCGTCGGCGGTGGCGGGATTCGTTCGGTGGCCGAGGGGCTCGGAATCGAGGTCGAAGGTCAGGGCGGGGGAGACCTCGGCGAGCGAATGGTGCGTCTCGTCGATCGCGGGCTGGCGGACGGGCTTCCGACGATGCTCGTCGGGACGGACTCGCCGGACCTTCCTCCGGAAATGCTTCGTGCGGCTACGCGAGCCCTCACCCGCGTGGACGTCGTCGTGGCGCCGGCCGAAGACGGAGGGTACGTTCTCGTCGGGGCACGCCGGCCGGTGCGTGCACTCTTCGAGATCGAGGCGCCCTGGAGCGGACCGCAGGTCTTCGAGGCGACCTGTCGCGCGCTACGGCGTGCGGAGTGTCCGTTCGAGACTCTGCCGGCGTGGGACGACGTCGACGATGCGACCGCTCTCGCGCGGCTCGTGCGACGGCTCGAGGAAGGTGGTGGGAGAGGCGCCCCGGCGACGGCGCGCCTGCTGGCCGAGTGGAAGAGGCAAGGAGTCCGGTTCTGATCAGGCACACCGTACAGCGATGGGATCTGGACAAGACCTACCTCCAGACCGACACGGACTCGCTGCGTAGCCTGCTGCGCATTCCGTTCGAGCGTGCGTCGGACAAGCGCGCGCTGCCCGGCGTCGCGGCGCTCGTCAAGGAGCTGCGCCGCACCGAGGCCGCGCGCGGCGGGACGACGTCCGTCAACTTCGTGACGGCCTCGCCCCCGCAGATCGGCCGGGCCATCCGCGAAAAGCTGTTGCTCGACGGCATCGAGGTGGACGAGATCCGCTTCAAGAACCAGATCCAGCACCTCGTGCGCGGAGACTTCGAAGCGCTGCGCGAACACATCGGGTTCAAGTTGTCCGAGCTTCTGCAGAGCGCACGCGGTGGCCGCCGCGACGGCGAGGAGCTCCTGTTCGGCGACGACTGGGAGTCGGATCCGCTCATCTACTCGCTGTATGCGGAGGTTCTGGAGGGACGCCTGGCCTGGGACCGGCTCGAGGGGCTGCTCCAGCGGGCGGGTGTCACCGGCGCCAACTACCTGCAGCTCGTGCGCGATTTCTCGGAGCGCAGCGGACCGCGGCGCGTCGTGCGCGCGATCTGCGTGCTGCGCGCGCGGCCGCGCGCGCCTGCCGACTTCGCACCGTTCGGGCCGCGCCTCTACTGGTTCGACAGCTATCTCGAGTGTGCGCTGATTCTTCATGCGCTCGGCAAGCTCGATGCGCGCGGCGTCGTCGAGGTGGCCGCGGCGAGCGATGTCCCGGGCGACGTCGTCGCGAACTCTTTCGAAGCGGTGTCGATGCGCTGGCCGCACCTGAAGCGCGAGCATCTGACCGTCGCGCGCCGCGCGCTCATCGAGGCCCAGCTCATGCCGCCGGTGTTCGCGGGCTCGATCTGGAAGCGCGCGGTCGCTCGCTGGCGCGTCGCCAACGACAAGGCGCCGATCGCACCCGAAAAAGGTCCGGCCGCCATGCCCGACTACGACCGGCTGGTGCCGGACTGGACGCACCGTTCACGGCGCGAAAAGGAGGCGGCGACCGTCCATGAGAACGAATGAGGTCGTGCTCGTGCTGACGACTGCAGCCGACGATGCGTCGGCCGCGAAGCTCGCTCGCGCGCTCGTCGAGGAAAACCTGGCGGCCTGCGTGTCCCGCAGCGCCGTACGTTCCGTCTATCGGTGGGAATCGGGCGCCGGCGCGCCCGCCGAAGTCTCGAAACAGAGCGTCTGCGAGGAAGAAGAAACGATGCTCGTCATCAAGACTTCGGAGTCACGAGTGGACGCGATGGAGAAGCGACTGCTCGAGCTTCACCCGTACGAGACGCCGGAGCTCGTGCGCATCGTCCCTGCACACGTCGAGGAGAAGTATCTCGCGTGGCTGCTGGCCGCAGTCGGCTAGCTGCGGCGAGTCGTTGCAGAAGGTCGCCGCCGAATCAGTTCGCGAGGGCGGCGGTCGTCGTCGCGTTTCCGGTCAGGTTCTCGCGCGTGAGCTCGGGCTCGAGCCCGTTGCGACGAAGCTTGGTCGCCGCGGAGTTGGCAGCCTTCTGGCACGAGAACGGTCCGAAACGTACGCGGTACTCTTTCACCTGTTTGTCCGGCAGCTTCACGTAGTAGAGCGCGGCCGCGCGCTGTCCCTTGCTGAGTTTCTCGACGAACTCGTCGGCCTCGGTCTTCTTCGTGAACGACGCCACTTCGAGTGCGTACGCATTGTCGACCCACTTCGCCTCGTCGATGTCCACCAGGCGAATCTGCACGTCGGCGGTCCCGGTGCGAACGAGGTCGATCGAATTCGCCGCAGCGTACGACAGGTCGAGAATACGGTTGTGAATGAACGGGCCGCGGTCGTTGACGCGAACCCGGACCGACTTTCCGCTCTTGACGTTGGTTACTTCGAGCTCGCTGCCGAAAGGGAGGTTGGGATGGGCAGCGGGGAGGGAGTGGGTGTCGAAGACTTCGCCGTTGGAGGTCCGGCGGCCATGGAAGCCGGGGCCGTACCAGGAGCAGCTCCCGAGCTGCGTAATCGGCCCCGACCCGTCGGGGTCCCGGCCGACCCTCTCCGTGAAGGAGACTCCGCCGTCCTCGGGCAGCCCCACCTGGGCGGCGAGCTGAGGGTTCAGCTGATACGTGGAAGCGGCACAGCCGGTGGTGAGCACCAGCAAAGGCAGAACAATGTGTATT
>CAYYVZ010000060.1:0-17317 GCA_964475235.1 uncultured Myxococcales bacterium
CCGCTGCCCCGCGCGATCCGTCGGCGTCGTTCGCTGCCCCGCGCGATCCGACGGCGCCGGTTCCGGTGCCTGCCCCGCGCGATTCGCCGCGGCTGTGGCCTCCCGACGTCGATGCTCCGCGTCCCCGCGCCGGGTCCATCGGGCCGGGTGCCCCTCCCCGGCCGGCGCCTCCGCCGGAGCCGTCGATCTACAGCGATTCGCCGGGCAGTGCCCGCTATCCTTCCGCGGAGCCGACGCCCGGCGTTACCGTGCCGACGCCTGGCCCCAGTACGGCGCCATCGCCTCTCGACTAGCGCGAGCCCACGGCGTCAGCTCGCCGGCGTCCGGCGAAAAACGCTGCGGCTCTTTCAGGTGCGCGACGCTCGTCGTCACCGACTCGGCGAGCGCGGCAAGATCGTAACCACCCTCCAGCAGCAGCAGCAGGCGGCCCGACGCGCACTCGTCGGCAAGATTGCTCATCGCGTCGGTGAGCGCTCCGAACGTCCCGGTGCCGAGGCAGATCGACGCGAGCGGATCGCTCTCGTGAGCGTCGAAACCGGCAGACACGAGCACGAACTCGGGTGCGAACTCACGCGCGACCGGCACGACGAGATCGCGGAACGCTGCGAGGTATTCGCTGTCGCCGGCGCCGGCCGGCATCGGGACGTTGAGCGTGTAGCCCGCCCCCGACCCGCTTCCGATCTCGCCCGGTGCGCCGGTGCCCGGGTAGAAAGGATACTGGTGCGTGGAAACGTAGAGTACCTCGCTGGACCCGTAGAAGCTGTGCTGCGTGCCGTTGCCGTGGTGCACGTCCCAGTCCATGACGAGCACGCGCCCGAGCCCGCGCTTCTGCAGCAGGTGCTGCGCGACCACCGCGACGTTGTTGAACAGACAGAACCCCATCGGACGATCCGCTTCGGCGTGGTGGCCCGGCGGCCGGAGCGCTGCGAATCCGTTCTCGATCTCGTGCGCGAGAATCGCGTCGGCCATCGCGATGGCGCCGCCGGCCGCGAGCCTCGCCGCCTCGAACGAGCCCTGCGAAGCGGGTGTGTCGGCGTCGAACTGCGTGTGCGCGCGGCCGGCACTCGCTGCCACGCTCGCGACGTGTTCGTGCGCGTGAACGCGCCGCAGCTCTTCCTCGGTCGCAACGCGAGGAGCGAGCCGTTCGAAGCCGCGGAACGCATCGCGGTCGAAGAGGTCGCACAGGACGGCCGCGCGCTCGGCACTCTCGGGATGGCGGCGGCCGGTGTCGTGATCGAGAAAGCGGCGATCGGCGAGGATGCCCGTGTTGCGCATGGCGCGTGTTTAGCGCGGGGAATCGGGATCCGCCATCAGGTGGGTTGACAGCCGAGCGGCCTCCTCTTAGCGTCCAAGCGATGTTCGGCATCGGCCCCACCGAGCTAATCGTCATCCTCGTGATCGCGCTGCTCGTGCTCGGGCCCAAGCGCCTGCCCGAGCTCGCAGCCGGCCTCGGCAAGGGACTCGCCGAGTTCCGCCGTGCCACGGCCGACATCAACGCCGAGCTCGACGAGGCCCGGCGCACCATCGAAGAGCCGGCCAAGGACGCCACGCGCGCCGCCCAGCCGAAGGGTCGCGTGTCTCGCAGCAGCGCGGGAACACCGCCGCCGGTACCCGCCGCCGCCGCAGAACCCGAAGCCGCGTCCGACGTATCCGACGCATCCGGCGCGGACGACGAATCGGAAGACGAGCGCCCCGGCGAGCCGAAGGCGCAGGCCTGAACGCGCCGGCATGGCCGACGTCGAGCTTCCCCTGACCGGCCACCTGGCCGAGCTGCGCAAGCGGCTGGCAAGGGCGCTGCTCGCCGTTGCGATCGCGTTCGTCGGCACCTACCCGAATTCGGCGTTCCTGTTCGAGGTTCTCGAAGCGCCGCTGCGCGACTCGGCCGCCGCGAACAACCTGCACTTCCAGATCGTCGGCACCGGCATCGCCGAGGCGTTCTTCACGCGGCTCGGCGTGTCGTTCATCGGCGCGCTCTTCCTCGCGCTGCCCGTCATCCTCTACCAGCTCTGGAGGTTCGTGGTTCCCGGGCTCGAGAGCCACGAGGCGCGCTACGCGAAGTGGTTCGTGCTCTTCGGCACACTCTTCTTCCTCGCCGGCGCCTCGTTCTGCTACACGATGGTCTTTCCGGTCGGCTTCCCGTTCTTCCTGCAGGAGTACGCCGACATCGGCGTCGACCCGGTGCTGCGCATCAGCGAGTACCTGTCGTTCACGTCGCGCATGATGCTCGCCTTCGGCGTGACCTTCGAAATGCCGGTGGTGATCTTTTTCCTCGCGCGCGCGGGCTTCGTCACGTGGAAGCAGCTGCTCCTTTTCTCTCGCTACGCGGTGCTCATCATCTTCATCGTCGCGGCGGTGCTCACGCCCACGCCGGATGCGGCCTCCCAGCTGATGATGGCGGTGCCGCTCATGGTGCTCTACGCGGTTTCGATCGGCGTAGCGTGGGCATTCGGACGCAAGGCCCCCACGGAACCGGAAGAGGAAGCCGAGGCGGCGAAGGTTCCGGCCGGCCGCTAGCGCTCAGCCTGCGTCGCCGTCCGGGCCGGCCGCATCGGCCTTCGCATCCAGGAGGTCCGCCCGCAGCGCTTCCTGAAGCGCCGGAGTGCTGCGCACCTGCGTCCCGTCGATTTCCGCGCACAGCCGCGCGAGGCGCCTCAGGCAGGGCTCCAGGAAGTCCGGCACCACCAGCGCGACGACGAGGGAGCGCGTGACGTCGCCTTCCAGGAATCGCCGCATCGTGCGCGCAACGGCGCCGTCCTCCCACGACTCGAGGACGAGCCGGAAGTAGACCACCTCGAAACGCGGGATGTCGAAAAAGAGCGTGTAGACGCCGAGCTTCGCGGCGTACTCCGCGTCGTCGGCGACGAGCACGGGGGGCGGCGCCGCCGGGCCCGAACGGAGGCGTGCCGCCGCCTTTCGCGATTTACTGGTATGCGCGCGTGGCATCGAACCACACCTCCGAAAGCTCCTCGCAGCGGCGGCATTCGGTCCGCACCACGCGAAGGATGCGCGACATGCCGCCGCCTTCGCGTTCGCTGCGCTCGCCCAGACTGGCGAGCAGTCCGCCGCACGGGCACTCGCGCACGCGCAGGTGGTCTTCGATCTCCGAGAACGCTTCGACCTCGATCGCCGTGGAGCGGGTTCCTCCGGGCAGCGCTGCCAGCAGCCGGCGGCGCCGCTGCCGCCGGAGCGCGCGCCAGCCGGCCGCAGCGAGCGCGGCCAGCAGCGCGACGGTCAGAAGCAGTCCCGTCACTGCAGCATTTCGTTGGCCGGGTCGACGGGGATGACGGCGAGCCCTTCAGGACCGACGTGCCGGACTTCGCGGATGCCCGGCGCCTCGACGGCCTCGCCGCGCTTCGCCTTCGCAAGGAGGTCCGCATAGCCGGCCGCCAGCTCGAGCTTCAACGACGCGAGGGGTCCGCTCACGGTTACCGGAACGAACAGCGAGTCTCCTCTCCGAAGCGCGGCGATCCACGGAGCCGCGCCCTGGAGCTGCGCGGCGACTCCAACCGGGAACGACACGGTGCCGTCGAGCTTCAGCCCGCCCGCGCGCGTGAACTGCCCGTCGCCGTCGAGCCGGAATTCGCCGGCCATGAGAAAGAGACCGCCGATCTCGTAAACGTCGTTCTTGCGATCGGCCTCGAAGAACCAGCGGTCCACTCGCGTGCCGGTGCCGCTGCGCGGGGCCGGGACGGTATCCGCCGGCAGCTGGAGCGCAGGATCCGCCTTGGCGAGCGCAGCCAGCGTCGAACCGAAAAGGTCCGTGCCGCCGAGGCGGCCCTGCGTGAGCGACCCGTGAAACGAGAAGAACGGCGAGCGTTGCTGGTCCTGCCCGACGAGGAATGCGACCGAGCCGTTGCCGTCGAGGTCGAGCCCCGACCACGGCGCGAGGTTCTGGACGAGCAGCGGCGCCTTCCCGTTCTTCACCCGGCCGTGCAGCCGCACCTCCGGATGCTTGGCCGGCTCGTAGACGAACGTGCCGTCGTTCTCTCCCTCGTAGAGCTTCGAGTTCGAGTTGGTGACGACGACCTTGCTCTCCCACCAGCGTATGCCGACCGGCAGCGACCCGAGGTCGATCCCGCCGACGACGATGCTCTTGGCTCGCAGGCTCACCGCTATGTCGGCGTTGATCGCGACGAGGCTTCCGACCAGGTGCGCGTCTTCCGCGCGAACGTCGTAGCCGCCGAGAGCCGGCAGCGTGATGAGCGGCGCCCTGGCTTCGTAGCGCAGCAGTCCCTTGCCCGGTGTGCCTTTGAGCGTGATGGCGCCCGAAAGAGTCGACGCGACCTGCCACGGAGGCGCGACGTTCCATCTGGCCGCGACGGCCGCGGTGTCCACGTTCGCGAAGCCGGCGACGAGCTCGAAGTTGTCTTCGCGGCCGGGCTTCACCCAGCCCTTGAGGTCGAGGCCCTCTTCGCGCCACGTCATGCGGCCGCCGATGAGACGCGTCATGCGATCGTCCGTCGCGAACTGGCTGCGAATCGTCATCGGCGAAGTCTGGCCGAACGCGGTCCAGTCGAGGGTCGCTTCGAAGTCGCCCTTGAGCGGCGTGGCAGGCGCTTCTTCCGTAGTGCGCTCTCCGACGACGCCCGTGCCTTTGCCGCGAACGTCGAGAAGCCCGCCGAAGCTCGGGTCCATGCGCGTCGGTGCCCACGCGCGGATCGCTTCGACCGAGGCGTCGTCGAGGCGGAACTCGATGTCGAGCTTGTCGCCGCCGGCCGGGCCGGCCTTCCACTCGACGGTGCCGCTCGCCTCGAGCTTCGACGCGGGCCCGAACGGCGAGCCCGAAACCTCGAACCGGCACGTGCGTCCGTCGGCCGCCGGCATCAGCGCCACGCGCGCATTCTCGAAGCGCAGCGCTTCGTAGCCGCCGAAACGGAGATCGAAGACCACCCCGCTCGCCTCGAACTTCGGGCTGCCCGGGGAGCCCGTGTCGCGAAGCGCGCTGAAGAACGACGGGCCCGAGCCCACCAGGTTCCCGGCCGCCGGCTGCGCGCGCAGCATGCCGCCGAGAGCCGAGACGCGATCGGCAGGCGCGCCGCTTCCGAGCATCGCGGCAAAGGCCGGATCGTCGTCCACCGACGAGACCACCGCCTGTTCGGCGAAGCCGTGCGCAGCGTACGTTAGGGAGAAAGCGAGCGAGAAGAGTGCGGCTCGCAGGACGACGTTGCGAAGTTTCATCACCGGGAAGGCCTCATCTGGATGCGTTGTGGATGCATTGGGGCGCGCCGAGCCCTTTGACTGCCGGCATCCTGCGCGTTAGTGGACGCGGATTCTACTGACGCACGACGAGGGAAACAACGATGTCATTCGAGCAGATCCGGGTCGCACGGGGGCCTGTTGCACGCATCACCCTGGCCCGTCCGGCCGAACGCAACGCGATGACGCCGCGGATGGGGCGCGAGATCGTGCGCGCCGTCGCCGAGATCAACGCCGACGATGCCGTCCGCGTGGTCGTCATCACGGGCGAGGGCAAGGGCTTCTGCTCGGGCGCCGACCTTCGCACGCTCGGGGCCGAAGCCGGGCACAAGCCCGGCGCCGATGACGGGTCGGGCGAAGAGGCCGAGGGGCTCGGCGGAGGCGAGAACTTCTATCGCGCGTTCCTGTCGATCCGCGACCTGAGGGTTCCGTCGATCGCGGCGATCAACGGGCACGCCATCGGCGCCGGCTTCTGCTTCTCGCTCGGCGCCGACCTGCGAGTGATGCATCGCGACGCGAAGGTCGGCATGACGTTCGTGAGGCTCGGCATTCATCCGGGCATGGCGGCAACGTGGACGCTTCCGCGTCTCGTCGGACCGGCTCGGGCGGCCGACCTCCTCTATACGGGCCGTCTCGTCGGCGCCGACGAAGCGCTCGCGCTCGGCATCGCCAACCGAATCGCCGGCGACGACTTCGAAGCGGTCGTCGAGGAGATGGCCGGGCAGATCGCGAGCTCCGCGCCGCTCGCCGTGCGCGCGACCAAACAGACGTTGCGCGGCAGCGAGGCACGCACGATCGACGACGCGCTCACGCGCGAGGCGTCGGTGCAGGCGGTCACGTTCACCACCGAGGACGCCGCCGAAGGCATCCGTGCGATGCGCGAGAAGCGTGCGGCCGACTTCAAGGGCCGCTGAATCATTTGCGGAAAAGCTTCTCAAGATCGGAGAGGCGGTCGGACTTGCTCTCGGGCGTCAGGGCGGGTCCGCTGCCGGCGGCGCCCGGCGAGAAGTAGTCGCAGAAGTTCGCGCGGTCTTTCTCGAGCACGCGCTCGGCCGAAGGCTCGGCGCATTCGTTATAGGACGAGAGGTCGTGGAAGCGGCAGTTGAGGCAGCAGCGAAGCTCGCCGCCGCAGCGCGCGCACCGCGCGGAGCGTCCGATCGGGTCTTCGAAATCGAGGCCGGCCGAACAGGCGTGGCAGACGACCCGACTCGCCACGGTCAGCCCCTTCGCGTTCGCTCGAGCCATTCCTCGAGCACGTCGAGCAGCCGGTCGAGCGCGCCGGGCTCCTCGAAGCGGTGGCCGACGCCCTCGAATTTCACGACTTCGCAGGGACCGGAGACGCTGCGGCAGATCGTTTCCGCGTGCGAGAAAGGCACCACGTCGTCCGCGTCTCCGTGCATCACGAGGACCGGCATCGTCACTGCCTTCATCGTCGCCGGCGCGTCGATCTTCAGCACGTCGTCGAGGAAGCCCGGCTTGAGGAAGCCGTTGCCGACGCGCCGCCGGCCGCGCGTACGCCACTCGCCGATCGCCTTCTCGCTGAGCCCGTCGGTGAAGATGCGCGAGTCCGCGACCGCCGCGATGACCGCGACACGGCTGACGAGGAAAGGAACGTGCGAGGCCGCGAGCAGCGCGACGAGTCCTCCGAGGCTCGAGCCCACGAGCGTGCACTCGCTGGCACCGAACTCGTGCATGAAGTCGAGCGCGCCGAGCGCGTCGTCCACTTCGCCGCTGACGGTGAGGTCTTCGTACTCGCCCTCGGAGTCGCCGACGTAGGAGAAATCGAACCGCAGGATGTTGTAGCCGGCCGGCGCGAAGCGCTGGGCGATGGCGGACTGCTTGGTCCCGCCGCGCGTCGACTCCATGCCGTGGCACAGCACGAGCCAGCGGCCGCTGCCCGCGCCGATGCGATGGAGGTCGCCGACGATCAGGTTGCCGCGCCGCGACGGAAACTCGATGCGCTCGCACGAGACCGCCGAAGCGCGTTCGGCGGCAGCGACTTCGGCAGAAGCGCGTTCAGATGGAGAGACCCGCTGCGCGCACATGACAGGCCGTGATACCATGCGGGTTCCCGTGTCAGAAGCCTTCGAACCACTTCTCGAGCTGTTCGATCGCTCCCTTGCGTCGGAGTCGGGGCTCTCGGCCAACTCCCGGCGCGCCTACCTCGCCGACGTCCGCCAGTTTCTCGTCTTCCTGGAAGACAGGGGCGAGCTCGCCGGCCCCACGGATGCAGCCGGCCGGGCGAGGCCAACGCCGCGGCGGCCCGGGGGAATCGACGTTTCCGGGCTCGACGTCGCGACGGTCCGCTCCTACCTCGCCTCGCGGCTGCGCGAGGGGGCCCGCTCGAGCGCCGCGCGCAAACTGGCGGCCCTGAGGGCATTCTTCCGCTGGCTGGCCCGGGAGGGGGCGGCCGACGATCCATGCGAGGCCGTCACCGCTCCGAAGATCCCGCGCCGCCTGCCCGTTCATTTGTCCGTCGACGACCTCTCCCGGCTCCTGGCTGCCCCCGATCTCGAGAAGCCGGCAGGCCTGCGTGACCGAGCCCTGCTCGAGCTGCTGTACTCGTGCGGGCTGCGCGCGGCCGAATGCGCCGGCCTCGACTGGACTTCCATTCACGAGGGCCTCCAGGTCGCGCGTGTGCTCGGCAAAGGCAGCAAGGAGCGCGTCGTTCCGGTCGGAGCCGACGCCCTCGAAGCGCTGCGGCTCTACCGCAACGGCTGGGACCTTCCGCGGCGCGACGTCAAGGCCGTCTTCCTCAACGCCGGCGGCTCGCGCCTGACGACGCGCAGCATCGGCCGCATCGTCGAGAAACACCTCAAGGCCGCGGGCATCGCCGCTCACGCGACGCCGCACTCGCTTCGCCACTCGTTCGCAACGCACCTGCTGGAGAGTGGCGCGGACCTGCGCGCCATCCAGGAGATGCTCGGCCACGCGTCGATCGCGACCACCCAGCGCTACACCCATCTCGAGCTCGCCAAGCTCGCCGCCGTCTACGACAAGTCGCATCCCCGCGCTTGACCTCTGCGCTTCGAGACGGGGGCGGACACGTCATAGCGGCCCATCTGCTGCGTTGTCGCCGCTTCGTTCGCTCTGGCGTACAGGAAGTACGCCGACGCTCACTCACGCGGCTCCGCCTTGCATCTGGACCACTCTGACGTGCCCGCTCATGGAGCGACCGGACCGCGCTTCGAGACCTGCCGGCCGAATCCGAGCCCATCACCTCGAAACGCTGGCAGCCAGCGCCCCCACGCGCTATACCCCGCGGCTTCCCCGGAGCGGGAGGGCAGGAAATTGAAAGAGATCATCGCCAAGGCTGACGTTCTTCTGGAGGCGCTTCCGTACATGCGGCGGTTTGCCGGGCGGGTCGTCGTCATCAAGTACGGCGGCCACGCGATGCTGGACGCGACCCTGCAGTCGGGGTTTGCCGAAGACGTCGTGCTGCTCAAGTCGATCGGGCTCAAGCCTGTCGTGGTGCACGGCGGCGGACCGCAGATCGAGGAAGCCCTGAAGAAGCACGGCATCGAGTCGCGCTTCGTGCGCGGCATGCGCGTGACCGACGAAGACACGATGGAAATCGTCGAGATGGTCCTCGGCGGCCAGATCAACAAGGCCATCGTTGCGATGATCCACAAGCACGGCGGCAAGGCCGTGGGACTCACCGGCAAGGACGGCCGCCTGCTCATGGCCGAGAAGCTCAAGGTGCGCGTCGAGGAAGAGGGAAAGGAGCCCGAGCTCGTCGACGTGGGCCTCGTCGGCCAGATCACGAAGATCAACGCCGAGATCCTCGAGCACATCGACGGCACCGACTTCATCCCGGTGATCGCGCCGATCGCGACCGACGACGACGGGCGCACCTACAACGTGAACGCCGACGTCGCGGCCGCCGAGATCGCGCGCGGCCTCAAGGCGGAGAAGCTGATCCTGCTGACCGACGTCGCGGGCATCAAGAACGCCGCCGGCGAGGTGCAGGCCGTGCTGTCTGCGCCGGACGCGAAGCAGCAGGTCCGCGCGGGATCGATCGCGGCCGGCATGGTGCCGAAGGTCGAGTGCGCGATCTCGGCGCTCGAAGGAGGAGTCGGCCAGGTTCACATCATCGACGGCCGCGTTCGCCACGCCGTGCTGCTCGAGATCTTCACCGACAGCGGCGTCGGCACCGAGGTCACGCTGTCTCCCAGGGTACCGTCGTGAAAGCCGGTGCCGCCGGGGCACATGCCGCGGACGCGTTCTCCATCCGGGAGACCACCGACCGCTGCACGACGCAGAACTACGCGCGCTACCCGATCGCGTTCACGCACGGCAAGGGCTGCCGGCTCTGGGACGAGGACGGCCGGGAATACCTCGACCTGTTCGCCGGACTCGCGGTGTCGTCGCTCGGCCACGCCCACCCTGCCCTCACGCGTGCGGTGACCGAGCAGGTCGGCAAGCTCGTGCACACGTCGAATCTTTTCTACCACGAGCCGGGCGCGCGTCTCGCCGAAAAGCTCGTCGACCTCACGTTCGCCGACCGCGTGTTCTTCTGTAACAGCGGCGCGGAGGCGAACGAGGGCGCGATCAAGATGGCCCGGCGCGCTTCCGGCGGCCGCTACAAGGTCGTTTCGGTGCACGGCTCCTTCCACGGCCGCACCTACGGCGCCCTTTCGGCCACCGGCCAGGACAGCCTGAAGGAAGGCTTCGGCCCGATGCTCGAAGGCTTCGTGCACGTCGAGCCTTGCAGCGCGGACGCCGTCGCCGCCGAAGTGGACCACGACACGGCAGCCGTGATCGTCGAGCCCATCATCGGCGAAGGCGGCGCGATCGTGCCGCCCGATGGATACCTGCGCGCGCTGCGGGAGATCTGCGACCGCAGCGGCGCCAGGCTCATTCTCGACGAAGTGCAGACCGGCAACGGCCGCACGGGGAAGCTCTTCGCGTACGAGCACGAGGGCATCGTTCCGGACATCATTACGACGGCCAAGGGGCTCGGCGGGGGCCTTCCGATCGGCGCCGTGCTCGCTCGCGAGGACGTGGCCGCGGCGTTCGTGCCCGGCTCGCACGGCACGACGTTCGGCGCCAACCCTGTCTGCTGCGCGGCCGCTCTCGCGGTGATCGACGAGCTGACGACCGGCGGAGTCACGGGAAACGCGGCGCGCGTCGGCGCGTACTTCCTGGCGCAGCTGAAGGAAAAACTCGGCGGCCGCAGCGACGTCGTGTCGGTGCGCGGCAAGGGCCTCCTCCTCGGCGTCGAGTTCCAGTCGGACACCAAGCCGCTCGTGAAGGCGCTGCTCTCGCGCGGCGTCGTCGCCAACTCGACGGCCGGCACGGTGCTGCGCATCATCCCTCCCCTCATCCTCCGCGAGGCCGAAGTGGACGAGGCGATCGCGATCCTGCTCGAGGTGCTGCCCGAGGTGAATCCATGAAGAAACGCGACCTCGTCACCCTGCGCGACATCTCGAAGAACGAGCTCCTGCACCTGATTGCGCTGGCGAGGCGGCTCAAGGCCGACGTGCGCGCGCGAAAGCCGCATCCGTGGCTGCCGGGGCGCACGCTCGCGATGATCTTCGAGAAGCCGAGCCTGCGGACTCGCGTCACGTTCGAGACCGGCATGTACCAGCTCGGCGGCGGCGCCATCTACCTCGCGCCGGGCGACATCCAGCTGGGCAAGCGCGAGCCGGTCGGCGACATCGCGGCGAACCTGTCGCGCTGGGTCGACCTCATCGTCGCGCGAACGTTCTCGCACGACTCGGTGGTCGAGCTCGCGCGCAGCGCGAGCGTGCCCGTCATCAACGGACTCTCCGATCTCTACCATCCGTGCCAGATCCTCGCGGACCTCATGACGCTGGCCGAGCTGCGCAGCGGCATCGAGGGCGTGAAGATCGCCTTCATCGGCGACGGCAACAACATGGTGCACTCGTGGATCCTCGCGGCGGCCAAGGTCGGCTTCGAGTTCGTGCTGGCCTGTCCGAAGGGCTACGAGCCCGACTCCGACATCCTTGCCGAGGTGCAGGCGGCGGCGCCCGGCCGCATCAGCGTCACGCACGACGTGAAGGAAGCGGCGAGCGGCGCCGACGTGCTCTACACCGACGTGTGGACGAGCATGGGCCAGGAAGACGAAGCCGAGCGACGCCGCAAGGTGTTCGCGCGATTCCAGATCAACGCGCAGCTCGTCGCGCTCTCGAAGAAGGATTCGCTCGTCATGCACTGCCTTCCCGCGCACCGCGGCGAGGAGATCACGGCCGAAGTCATCGACGGCCCGCGCGCCGTCGTGCTCGAGCAGGCCGAGAACCGGCTGCACATCCAGAAGGCCATCCTCGCGTGGCTGTCGGGCGCACCCGAAGCACAGCCGTAGGCCTCCTCTGGACTGAACCGCGCCCGCCCCGTAAGTCCCGCTCTCCAGCGAGCGGCGTCGGAAGCCGTCTGGCCGACAGGCTCTTCGCGCCAGCCCCTCGCCTCGGAAACGGGAGGTCCGTCATCATGAACGTCGCCGCCATGCGCGCGAGATGCTCGCGCAGCTTGTGGATGTCCGCGCTCGTCTTCGTCGCGGTTCTGCCGGCGAACGCGCTCGCCGGAGAGATTTCTGCGTGCCAGGGCATCGTCATCGAAGCCGAGGGCGGGCAACTGGACGACGGCTGGTCGGGCGAGGCTCACGATCAGGATCTCGCCGTGGGCGGCTCGACGTCCTGGTCGATTTCGCAATGCAGCGCGGGCGACAAGGGCCCCTGCCTTTCGGACTCGGACTGCAGCGCCGGAACATGCGTCGCATCCTGCGACTGTGCCTCCGATACGTCGTGCCAGATCAGCGGCCCGCTCCGCCGCCAGTGCCTTGCCAACATGGCCGACTGCACGACGAACGCCGATTGCCCCTCGAGCGGCGCGTGCGTCCGGTATTTCGGACCGCCGCAGCCGCTTTCGTACCTGAGCAGCCCCGTCTGTGCCCTCACTCATTTCGACGGCGCAGCCAGCGGCACTTACGACACGACGACCGGTGACCTGTCGATCTCCGGAACCACAAGACGGCGCTACTACCTCGGGAACGCGACCGCCGAGCCCTGCCCTCTATGCGGCGCTCCTGCCGACAATCCTGAGGTGGGCGACCAGTTCGTGTGCAAGGGTGGAGCCAACAACGCGCAGCCCTGCACCGTCGAAGCAGTCACTCCCTTCTATGGCGGCACGTCGTCCGATTGCCCGCCGGCGGCCTTCAGCATCGTGGGAGGCGCGAGCGGCGCCGCCATCCGGCTCGACGATTTCGGCAGCGCGCCGAAGACGAGGACGGCGAAGCTGCCGTGCACGGCTCTCAATCTCACCGGAAATCCCACGGTGCCCGGCTCCAATCCGAAGTGCACCGACACTCCGGCAGGCGCGGTCTGCACCTCCAACGCCGACTGCAAGCGCTGCTCGGACGACCCGACGACGCCCTGCGCGAACAACGCGGACTGCGCGGGGAAGGGTTCGTGCGCCGAGGCCCCCGACCAGCCCATCACCTGCGGCTACTGGTGCCACTGCGGGTTCTGCAACAACGACGGCACCAAGCCCTGCTTCGAGACGAGCGACTGCGCGGAGGGCGAAACGTGCCAGAAGGGCACCGGATCGGTCTCGCAGACCAACGGTCCGCAAACGCGTCCGAACGACTGCTCGAGCGATTCCTCCATCTGCGGGATGGAGGACGTGGAGCTCTGCAAGAATACGCAGGACGGTTCCTGTTCTCTGGCGCCCTTCCGCGACTGCGAGACCAACGGCGACTGTCAGAACTTCAATGCGGGGGACTGCATCGTAGAAGACAGGTCGTGCTTCGGCCCCAGCATCACGCGGGCCGGCGAGGCGACGCCTCTCGGAAGCAATTGCGCGTTCGAAGAGAAGCAGTGCAACTCCAACGCCGACTGCCAGGGCGAGGGCGACTTCTGCGTCGCTAGCACGTCGCGCGCCTTCATGGTCGGCCTCCACTGCCTGCCGGGGACCACGAGCTCGTCCGTGAACAACGTCGCAGGGTTCCCGGGGCCGGGAACCCTGGCGCTCGGCGGCTTCGTCAAGGCCTGCCGCTGCGAAGGCGACGAGCCGGGATGCGAGTTGGTGTGCGCCGACACAGGCGTCGGATGCGGCAACGGCACGGTCGACGGAGAGGAAGACTGCGACGGCGGGGCCTGCTGCGACGAGAACTGCATGTTCCGGAGTAGCGCGACGGTGTGCCGCGCCAACGCAGGCGTCTGCGACGTCCCGGAATCGTGCACCGGCTCCACGGCCGACTGTCCGGGCAACGGCTTCGCCGCAACGACGACCTCGTGCCGCACGTCGGCCGGAAACTGCGACGTCGCCGAAGTCTGCAACGGTCTCCAGGCGACCTGCCCCGCCGACGCGTTCGCGGCCACGACGACGGCCTGCCGCGCTTCCGCCGGAATCTGCGACGTCGCCGAGTCGTGCAGCGGCACCGCTGCTGCCTGCCCCGGCGATACCTTCGCGGCAACCACGGTCGGGTGCCGCGCGTCGGCCGGCGAATGCGACGCAGCGGAATCCTGCAGCGGCAGCGCAGCCACGTGCCCGGCCGACGGCGACGAGCCCGACGACACCGTCTGCGACGACGGCAACGCCTGCACGAGCTCCGACCAGTGCACGGACGGCACCTGCGCGGGCACTGCCATTCCGGAGTGCGGCGCCGAGTGCGGCAACGGGACCGTCGAGGGCAGCGAGGCCTGCGACGACGGCAATGCGACGTTCACAGTCGGCGAATACTGCGGCGTCGCCTGCGTGCTGATCCCCTGCGGCAAGCCGACCAACTCCTCGGGCGTGCTGCCGAAGTCGAGCGATGCGCTCTTCGTGCTGAAGGCGGCCGTCGGGCAGATCACGTGCAGCCCGCGCGTGTGCAGCCCGGACGGGAACCAGAGCGTCGTCTCGTCGGATGCGCTTCGCGTGTTGCGAGCGGCCGTCGAACAGCCCGTGACCCTGGACTGCCCGACCTCGTAGCTCCGGCCGGTTCACCGTCGCACCCGCGGTGCTCCTGCCGGTTCACCGTCGCACCTGCGGTGCTCCTCCGCGTACACCGTCGCACCTGCCGGCCAGCTGCCGCCAGGTGCGACGGCGCCGCTCCCCTGCTCTGCCAAGCCGGTTCCGGCACGCCGCTCGCCGGAGCCGGTGCACAACTCGCGCCGCCGCACGCTCCGGCCGCGACACGGATTGACCGTTCCCGGAGAATCGGTAGTCGTCGCCCTTTGGGGCCTGCCCCCGTTTCCCGTTTTCAGCGCAGAAGGACTCGAAGTGACGAAGAGCGACACCCCGAAAAAGATCGTGCTGGCCTACAGCGGCGGACTCGACACGTCCGTCATCCTCAAGTGGCTCGTCGAGCAGTACCAGTGCGAGGTCGTCGCCTACATCGCCGACGTCGGCCAGGACGAGGACCTTGAGGCTGCCAAACAGAAGGCGTTCAGGACCGGCGCCGTCGAGGCCTACGTCGAGGACCTTCGCGAGGAATTCGTGAAGGACTTCGTCTTCCCGATGCTGCGAGCCGGAGCGGTCTACGAAGGCACCTACCTGCTCGGCACGTCGATCGCGCGGCCCGTCATCGCCAAGCGCCACATCGAGGTCGCGCGCCGTGTCGGCGGCGACGCGGTCAGCCACGGCGCCACCGGCAAGGGCAACGACCAGGTTCGCTTCGAGCTCACGTTCGCGGCCCTCGCGCCCGATCTCAAGGTGATCGCGCCGTGGCGCTTCTGGGACCTCAATTCGCGCGCCAAGCTCTTCGACTTCGCCGAGAAGCACGACATCCCGCTGCCGGTCACGCGCGACAAGGGCTACAGCATGGACCGCAACGTGCTGCACATCAGCTTCGAGGGCATCGAGCTCGAAGACCCGTGGCAGCAGCCGCGCGAGGACATGTTCGTGCTGAGCGTGGCGCCCGAGAAGGCGCCCGACAAGGCCGAGTACGTCGAGATCGAGTACCTCGCCGGCGACCCGGTGGCCGTCAACGGCGAGCGGCTCGGGCCGTACCAGCTGCTCGCGAAGCTCAACAAGATTGCCGGCGCCCACGGCGTAGGCCGCGCCGACATCGTCGAGAACCGCTACGTCGGCATGAAGAGCCGCGGCGTCTACGAGACGCCCGGCGGCACGGTGCTCACCATCGCGCACCGCGCGCTCGAGTCGCTCACGCTCGACCGCGAGGTCATGCACCTGCGCGACAGCCTCATCCCGCGCTACGCCGAGATGGTCTACTACGGCTACTGGTTCGCGCCCGAGCGCGAGATGCTGCAGGCCGCGGTGGACGAGTCGCAGAAGTGCGTGAGCGGCACCGTGCGCATGAAGCTCTACAAGGGGTCGGCGACGGTGGCAGGCCGCAAGTCGGACAACTCGCTCTACGTGCCGGCGCTCGCGACGTTCGAGGAAGACGAGGTCTACACGCAGGCCGACGCGACCGGCTTCATCCGGTTGTCGGGCCTGAGGCTCAAGGTGCGCAACATGGTGCGCACGAAGAAGGTCTGATCCACTTGGCGAAGGGCAGCAAGGGCAAGGCGGGGAAAGAGAAGGAGCGCGTGGCCGCGCACGGCGGACACTCTGCGCTCGCCAAGCCACACAAGCACGCGGCCCCACCGGCGGCGAAAATCGGGGACGGATCCCGATTGCGTTCCACGAGCGAGGCCGGTCTCGCCGCTCGCCAGCTCGCGGCTCCCGTCCCCGATTCCTCGGCGTCGAGCCGGAGCTGGGGCGGCCGCTTCGATGCCGCGCCCGACCGCAGCACGCAGGCGTTCACCGCCTCGATCGGCTTCGACCAGCGCCTCTACAAGTACGACATCCGCGGCAGCATCGCGCACGCGATCATGCTCGCGTCGAAGGGCCTGCTCACTTCGGGCGAGCGTAACGCGATCGTGAAGGGCCTCGGCGAGATCGAACGCGAGATCGACGCCGGCAAGTTCACGTTCGACGTCGCCGACGAAGACATCCACATGGCCGTGGAGCGGCGCCTGATCGAGAAGACCGGCGCGGCCGGAGCCAAGCTCCACACCGCACGCTCGCGCAACGACCAGGTCGCGACCGACGTGCGCCTGTGGGTGAAGGACGCGATCGACCGCGTCTCCGCCTCGATCGACAACCTGCAGCGCGCCCTGCTCGACGTCTGCCTTGCGCATCCGAAAGCCGTGTTGCCGGGCTACACGCACATGCAGCGCGCGCAGCCCGTGCTGCTCGCCCACCACCTGCTCGCCTACTACGAGATGCTGCAGCGCGACCGTGACCGGCTCTGCGACGCGCACGCGCGCGTGGACATCCTTCCGCTCGGCGCCGGCGCGATCGCCGGCACGACGCTGCCGATCGACCGCGCACGCACCGCGAAAGAGCTCGGCTTCGGCAAGGTCGCCGAGAACAGCATCGACGCGGTGGCCGCGCGCGACTTCGTGCTCGAGCCGCTGGCCGACCTCGCGATCCTCTTCACGCACATCTCGCGGCTCGCGAACGAGATCGTGCTGTGGGCGACGAGCGAGTACGGCTTCGTGAAGCTGCACGACGCCTACTCGACCGGCAGCTCGATGATGCCGCAGAAGAAGAACCCCGACATCGCCGAGCTCGCGCGCGGCAAGTCGGGACGCGTGTTCGGCAACCTCGTCGCGGTGCTCACCGCGGTCAAGGGCCTGCCGCTCGCGTACAACAGCGACCTCCAGGAAGACAAGGAGCCGCTCTTCGACAGTTTCGACGCGGCCGTGCCGTGCCTCGACGTGCTCGCGGCCATGCTGCGTTCGCTCGCGTTCCAGGAGGACGCGATGCGGCGCGCGGCGTCCGATTCGTTCCTGCTCGCGACCGACCTCGCCGAGATTCTGGTCGAGCGCGGCGTGCCTTTCCGACAGGCCCACGAAGTCGTCGGCAAGGTCGTGCGTCACTGCCTCGATCGCGGGATCGAGCTCACGGCCCTCGACTCGGCCGCGCTCGAGAAGTTCTCGCCTGCGCTCGGCGCGGCGGCGGACAGGAAGGCCGGCGCGAGCGTCGCATCGCTGCTCACGCTGGATCAGGCGGTGGCGCGGCGGACTTCGTACGGCGGAACGTCGGGGAGTCTCGTCAGCAAGCGCGTGGCGGCGCTGGCCAAAAGGCACGGCGTAGCCGGGCCGTCCGGGAAACCGCACGGCGTCGGCGCGCCTTCGAAGAAGCGCGGCGCCGGCTCGCGCGGCGGGACACG
>CAYYVZ010000061.1:0-3254 GCA_964475235.1 uncultured Myxococcales bacterium
CAGAACAGCACCAGCGGCGGGCTTGGAATTGCTCCGAGCGCAGGCGGATAGAGCGGCCCGCCGAACCCCGCGACGCGGATCGCGAGGCGGTGGCAACATTCGAGCACGCGGCCGCTGCGGAGCTCCCACTCCTCTCGAAGCCGCGCGATCGCTTCGTTCTTCGCGCCGAGGCCGGCCAACTGGTCGTCGCTCGCGGAGACGACGCCAAGCGCACCGCCCGCGCGTCGCGCCAGCGACAGCCACCGGTCCGGACGGCCGTTCGCGCACAGTGCGAGCGCAAGCCAGGCCCTCGTCTCTTCCGCTTCCACTCCCGCGGGTTAGTGCGAACGGGACCTGGGGATCAAGACAACGCACGTCATATTCGAAAGGCGGGCGCGGCGGCAGCCGAAGGAGGGCTGCCGCGAAACGCCGGCCGCAGGGAAGCCGGCGTTTCGCCGGATGCGAAGCTCAGCGCGCGGGAACGGCGCCACCCGGCGAAGCGATTGCCTGTCGCCCCGCAACGGCGCGCGCGAACAGCACCCCTTCGATCGCCAGCAGAACGACGCCCATCCCGACCATGCCCCAGATCTGCCAGAAGAGCAGGCCTTCGAGCACCGGCGCCGGCGAGCCCAGCGACGCCGTGTAGGACGCGACGGCGAGACCGGTGCCGAACGTCGAGAGGATGTGCACGAGGTACTCGCCGCTCGGCAGGCCTCCCAACGCTTCCCGCGAACGGCGTTCGAGCAGCACGTCCACGACGGAGTTGGTCATGTCCGCGGCGAACAGGAAGAACATCACGCGCGCCCATCCGGGGCTCGCCGGCTGCATGCACACGATCAGCACCGCGATGAAGATCGCGTTGCGAAGCAGGTGGGTCACTTCCTCGGCTACGCAACCCGGCTGCGAATACAGGCGGAAGCGGTAGAGATGGTAGTAGAGCACGTCGATCGCGCCGATCGTGCCGACGGTCGCAAGGATCATCAGGGTCGTGATCATTGCACCGCCTCCATCGTGATGCCGCTTCGAAGCTGCTCGTCGCCGTCCTCGAAGTCGGGAGCTGCGAGCCACAACCGCAGCAGATGACGCTTTTTTTCGGGCTCGTCCCAGTCCTCGTAGGCGGTACGCTTGTGCAGGATCACGGAATTCTTGAGGAGCTGGATGTCTCCCGGAAGGAATTCCATGTCGAGGTAGAGCGACGGGTCGTTGGCCGTGCGCTCCATCAGCGAGAGCACTTCGTCCTGTTCCTTCGACATCGGCGGAACGCCGGGCAGTTCCTGCGCGCGGCGGATGTACCACGGGATGAACGCCGTATTCAGGCCGCCGCCGCGCTCCGCGCAGATCGGCCGCGTGAAGTGAATGGGAGACTCCATCTGCGGCTCGAAGTAGTGCCAGTAGAAATTCTCGAACAGGACCGGCGCAAGATCGGCGCGCTGGCGAAGCACGTCGTTGAAGACGCTGACCGAGCTCACGATGCGACTCTGGCCGCCGCTCTTCGAAGTCTTCAGGCAGAGCAGGCCGATGATGTCGGCTCCGTCGGTGTGGAAGTCCTGCTCCGCGCGCGTCTTGTAGAGGCGCGTCGACGGATCGTTCGGATCGGCGCCCGTGTCGCGGATGTCGGTGAGGAGCTCGCCCGCGAAGTTCTGCGGGACCGGCTTGCCAAGATGCAGGCCGATCGCCCAGTACACGGCGGCTGCGTCGTCGCGTGTCATCGCATCGACGGGGAGGCCGCGGATCAGCGTGAAGCCGCGCCCGCGGTGAAGCGTGTCGCGCCACTCGCGCGCGGCGGGGGCGAGCGCACCGAGCGGAACGTCGTCGGCCGTGACCTCGGACAGCGGCCTGGCGAGCTCGCGCACCCGTGATGCGACGTCGCGGGCCGCGGCAATCTCGGCGGGCGACAGGCGGTAGATCCAGTCGTCGCTGCGGGCGAGCCCGGTACCGGTCCAGGCGGCAGCAGAAGCGATCGGGGAAAGCGGTGGGGTCATTTCGGGCCTCCCGGGGCCGGTCCGGCCCCTCGTATATCGACGTGCGTCGATGGTTTGCACCCTCCATCGATGAATGTCAATATGTCGATATGAGAAAACTCGCGTCCGCCGTGTCGTGCTGCTCCCCGCTCCTCCAGGGTCGCCTCCTCAAGAAGGAGGCCGACGAGCTGGCCGACGCGTTCAAGGCGATCGCCGATCCGGCCCGGCTGCGGCTGCTCAGCTTCATCGCCGCGCAGCCGTCCGCCGAAACGTGCGTCTGCTACCTGACCGAGCCGCTCGGACTTTCGCAGCCGACCGTCAGCCACCATCTCAAGGTGCTGTTCGACGCCGGGCTGCTCGCGCGCGAAAAGCGCGGAACGTGGGTGTACTACCGCATCGTGCCCGAGCGCATGGCCGAGTTGCGTGAAGCGCTCGCTCCACCGGACGCTGCTCCGGTCAGCCGGGTGAAGCGGGCCGCAGCCAGCCGCGCTCGCTGACCAGCTCCCGCACGCGACGACGAACTTCGTCGCGAAGCTCGCGAACCGCGCGGGGCCCAACTCCCGCATCGTCGTGACGGCGACGTTCCGGCCTGCGAGCGGCTCACCCATGATTCCCGAGCCGACGACCGCCGCCAGCAGCACCGGTGCCCGCCCCTTCGATCGCCACGACCCCGGCCACGGAAAATATATTGACAGATATCGATATGGATGCCATATCGACCCCTATCAATATTTGGAGGTCCGCCATGCCCAATACGTTTCACGTCGCCGTCTACGTCGAAGACATCCCCGCCGCGGTCGAGCAGTATCGGAAGATGCTCGGCGTGGAGCCGGCCAAAGTCCGACCGGATTACGCCAAGTTCGAGATGGCGGACCCGCCCGTCATCTTCTCGCTCAACTCCGGGGGCACGCCCGGCAAGCTGAGCCACCTCGGCATCCGTTTCTCGAGCAACGGCGAAGTTGCCTCCGAGCTGGCACGCGCAAAAGCCGCCGACCTCGAGGTGTTCAACCAGGGAACCACGACCTGCTGCTACGCCAAGGCCGACAAGTTCTGGGTGCGGGACGCCGACGGCATCGCCTGGGAGATGTACACGCTGCTCGAGGACGTCGAGGCGGAAACCGCCGCCGATCGCTCGTTGCGCGTTTTCCTCGGCCAGGAGTCGGCCGCCGATGCGAAAGCAGATGCGAGCGCGTGCGGTACGGACTGCTGCGTGCCCGCGGGGCTCGAATAACCCCGGACGCACGTGCGACGGCGGTTGCGGCGGACGCCGCCGCGCTCAGGCCGCTTTCGCACTCTTCGGCAGCGTGTCGAGGA
>CAYYVZ010000061.1:3264-11988 GCA_964475235.1 uncultured Myxococcales bacterium
GTTCTGCAGGAGCCTTTTGCCCTCGATCGTGAGGATCGATTCGGGATGGAACTGCACGCCGTCGACGGCCAGCGTCTTGTGGCGAAGCCCCATGATCTCGCCTTCGGCCGTCCACGCGCTGATCTCGAGCACGTCCGGAAGGCTCTCGCGCTCGACGATCAGAGAGTGATAGCGAGTAGCGGTGAAGGGGCTCGCGATGCCCCGGAAGATGCCGCGACCGTCGTGCTCGATCGGCGAGGTCTTGCCGTGCATGAGCCGTGGCGCGCGGATGACCTTGCCGCCGAAGACCTGGCCGATGCTCTGGTGGCCGAGGCAGACGCCGAGGATGGGGATGCGGCCCGCGAAGGTCTTCACGGTGTCCATCGAGATGCCGGCCTCGTTCGGCGTGCACGGGCCCGGAGAGATGACGATGCCAGCGGGAGCGAGCTTCGCGATGCCGTCGCAGTCGATCGCGTCGTTGCGCCTGACTTCGACCTGGGCGCCGAGCTCGCCGAGATACTGCACGAGGTTGTAGGTAAACGAATCGTAGTTGTCGATGACCAGCAGCACCCGCGGATGCTAGCCGCGGCCTCGAGCGAATGCACTCGGCAGCGTTCGGCGATAGTGACGCCCGGGCGTCGCCGTCCTCGATCGGCCCGTCCGTGAAGAACCTTGAGCGAGCCCCTGATCCAGACGCCTCCCCTGCCCTGCGTGCTGCACACGGCCTCGCACGTTCCGGCCGGGGCACGGCTCGTGGACTACATGAAGAGCCGCCTCACGCTCGTTCCGGTGACGGACGTGGGCGACCTCATCACCACGGGCCACACGTGGATCCGCGCCGGACGCGGCAGCGACGCCGCGCGCGGCGACTGGATTCGAGGCCGAACCGTCGACCTCGTGGCCGACGGCGACGGTATCGCCATCGCAGCGTCCGCCCTCGACGACCTCCGCGACTCCTCGCGCTGGACGCCGCCCTGGCCCGTGCCGCTCGCGATCCTGCACGAGGACGAGGACCTCGTCGTCTTGAACAAACCGGCGCAGATGCACGTGCATCCGCTCGGCGACCGGCGCGAGCACACGCTCGTGAACGCCCTCGTCCATCATGCGGGCGGCGGCAGCGAAGGACCGTGGGCGCTCTGGCGCCCGCACGCCGTGCAGCGTCTCGACTTCGTCGTCTCGGGCGTCATCGCGGTGGCAAAGAGCGCCGAGGCGAAGGCCTCGCTCGTGCGCGCGCAGAAACGGCGCGGGATCGAGCGAACCTACGTTGCGCTGGTTCGGGGAAACATCGGCGACGACCGCGGCGTCGTGGACGCACCCGTCGGACGCGAACCGGGACGCGGATACCGGCGCGCCATCGTTCGGGAGAGCGACGGCGGACAGCGCGCCGTGACGCGCTGGAGCGTGCTCGAGCGTTTCGGGGACTCCACGCTCGTCGAAGTGGCGCCCGAGACGGGGCGCACGCACCAGATCCGCGTGCATCTGGCCCATCTCGGACACCCGATCGTCGGCGACTGGCTGTACGCGGGCAACGCCGCAGACTCGGTTCCGTCGAGGATCGGCACCGAGTCCGACCGGGAGTCGTCGCCGGTCGTCGCCGGCAGCTCGGCGACGAGTGCAACGGACGGCCGCGCGCCTTCGGCTGAGATCGCGCTCCACGCGATCCGGCTTCGTCTGCCGCACCCGCGAAGCGGGGAGATGGTCACCGTGGAGTCGCCGCCACCTTCGTTCGTCGCGCAAGCGCGCGCAGGCGGCACGGCGGCGTAGGGCGCAGTTTCGCGCGAGACACGGCGTCGCACTGGACACCGCGCAACGCAGCGGCGATCCGCTCAACGGTCGAGGACGTCGAGGGTGCCGCGCGGTCGATCCTGCCGGCCTCTGTCACGCGGCGGCCTGCATGTTTCGCGCTCTATGCTCCCGTCTTCGCCGAAGATATCCGCGAGCTGCCGTAACGCTCGCGCAGGAGGTGCAGGAACTCGGTCGCTGCCGGGCTCGGCTGCTTGCCGCGCAGGGTGAGACGGTGAAGGGCGCGACGAATCCGGAGATCGACGACCGGGACCTCGCGCAGCCGCCCGAACTCGCACTCGAGCGCGACCGTCAGGCGCGAAACCATCGCGACGCCGAGCCCGCGCGCCACGGCATGCTTGATCGCTTCCGTGCTGCCGAGACGCATTGCAGGCTTCACGTCGATGCCGTGCTCGAGAAACTCGGCCTCGAGGACGTCGCGCGTACCGGAGCCCGCCTCGCGGGCGATGAATGAAAGCTTCGAAAGGTCCGACGAGCGCACTTTCTTCACATCCGAGAGCGGAGCGCCTGCCACGTCCGGCCCCGCGATCAGCACCATCTCGTCGTGCATGAAGACTTCGACGTCGAGGGCCTCCGCGTCGGCGAAGCCTTCGGTGAGGCCGACGTCGAAGCCGCCGTCGAGCACGCGGGTCTGGATGGCGTGCGTGTTGTCGATCTCGAGATCGAGCGTGACTCCGGGGTGAAGCTTGCCGAAGTCGCCGAAGACTTCCGGCACGAGGTAGTTGCCGATCGTCGTGCTCGCGCCGACCGCGAGGCGCCCGCGGTGGAGGCCGAGCAGCTCGCCGAGGTCCTGCTCGGCTGCCCTTTCCTCGGCGAAGATCCGCCGCGCGCGTTCCCCGAGGATCTCGCCGGCGGCCGTCGGGCGGATGCCGCGCGACAGGCGATCGACCAGGCGGGTTCCGAGCGCGGCTTCGAACTCGGCGAGCTGGCGGGAGACGGCCGGCTGGCTGATCCGCAGCGACGCGGCGGCCCCGGTGATCGATCCCTGGTCGAGAACGGCCCGGAAGATCCGCAGATGGTTGAGGTTCATGGCCACGGCGGAACCGTACCATAACCAGGCCGCATCCCCGCCATAGATATTATGCCTTTTTGCTATCCCACCGAGGCGGCCATAATGGCGGACCATGGCAACGCCGAAGGGAACCCATTTTGTCGTGACCGCCAACCTGCTCGGAAGCGGCGCGCCGGCCTACCGAAGGAAGGACGGCACCTGGTCGACCGACCTGCAGGACGCGCATCCCGCCGAGACCGAGACCGAGCGCGACACGATGCTGGCCGACGCGATGCGCGAGGAGGCGACCGTGGCGGACCCCTACTTCTTCGCCGTGCGCCTCGAAGGCAGGACGATCGATCCGCTGACGGCACGCGAGGAGATCCGCGCGAAGGGACCAACCGTCCCGTACCGCCGGCCGGACAACGGCCTCACGGCCTGAGCGGAACGAGGCGAGGAGTACGAGATGTATCGTTACGACGAATACGACCAGAAGATCGTCGAGGAGCGGGCCCGCCAGTTTCGCGGCCAGGTCCAGCGCCGAGTCGACGGCGAGGTCACCGAGAACGAGTTCAAGCCGCTGCGCCTGCAGAACGGCCTCTACATGCAGCTCCACGCCTACATGCTGCGCGTGGCCATCCCGTACGGGGTGCTCAGCAGCAAGCAGGTTCGCAAGCTGGCGCACATCGCACGGACCTACGACCGCGGCTACGGCCACATCACCACGCGCCAGAACATCCAGTACAACTGGCCGTCCCTCGACGACGTCCCCACCATCCTCGACGAGCTCGCGAGCGTGCAGATGCACGCGATCCAGACGAGCGGCAACTGCATCCGCAACATCACGAGCGACCCGTTCGCCGGCGTCGCGCCGGACGAGCTCGAAGACCCGCGGCCCTACTGCGAGCTGCTTCGCCAGTGGTCCACGTTCCATCCCGAGTTCGCGTTCCTGCCGCGCAAATTCAAGATCGCGGTGACCGGCACGCCCGGCCACGACCGCGCGGCGATCCGCTTTCACGACATCGGCATCCGCATCGTCAAGAACGACAAGGACGAGCTCGGCTTCGAGGTATGGGCCGGAGGCGGCATGGGACGCACCCCGTTCATCGGCGTCGTCGTGAGCCCGTTCGTCGTGTACGAAGACCTGATGGCTTACCTCGAGTCGATCCTGCGCGTGTACAACCGCTACGGACGGCGCGACAACAAGTTCAAGGCGCGCATCAAGATCCTCGTGGACGAGCTCGGCGCCGACGAGTTCCGCCGCCGCGTCGAGGAAGACTTCGCGCGCAGCCGGAACCCGAACCTGATCCTCGAACGGGCCGAGCTGGAGCGCATAGCGGCCGGATTCGCGCCGCCCCCTTACGAGAGCGACGAATCGGCGCGCGGGGACGGCGGCAAGGCCCTCGAGGCACGTCGCGCGAGCGACGAGGCGTTTTCGCGCTGGCTGCGCACCAACGTGCTCTCCCACAAGAAGGCCGGTTACCGCATCGTCGTGCTTTCGCTCAAGAAGCCGGGCATTCCGCCCGGCGACATCAGCGACACGCAGCTCGACCGCGTGGCCGATCTCGCCGACAAGTACAGCTTCGGCGAACTCCGCACGATGCACACGCAGAACATCGTGCTCAGCGACGTGCGCGAGCGCGACCTCTCCGAGCTCCACGACATCCTGGTCGACCTCGACATGGCGACGCCGAACTACCGGCTCGTCAGCGACATCATCGCCTGCCCCGGCCTCGACTACTGCGCGCTGGCCAACGCACGCTCGATCCCGCTGGCCCTCCAGCTCGCCGAGCGCTTCGAAGACCTCGACTACCAGGAAGACATCGGGCCCTGCAGCATCAAGATCAGCGGCTGCATCAACGCGTGCGGGCACCATCACGTGGGCAACATCGGCGTCCTCGGCATCAACAAGAACGGCGAAGAGGTCTACCAGCTGATGCTCGGCGGGCACGACAGCGACTCGGCGTCGCTCGGACGCATTCTCGGTCCCGCGCTGCGCGAGGATCAGGTGGCCGATGCCGTGGAGAAGGTGCTCGGTCTTTATCTCGAGCGGCGAACCGACCCCGACGAAACTTTCCTCGACTGCTACCGGCGCCTCGGTCCCGAACCGTTCAAGGACGCAGCGTACGGAGCGAAGGCGGCGGCATGAGGGTCATCAAGGACAGGAAGATCGTCGAGGACGCCTGGCACCTCGTGAAAGACGACGAGACCGCCGGCGCGAACGCCATCGTCAGCCTCGCGCGCTGGAACTCGGAGCGCGATGCGTTGCTCGCCGCCGGGCCGGTCGGCGTCGTGCTGCGCAGCAGCGAGTCGCCCGACGACATCGCCGATCTTCAGAAGGTTCCGCTCATTGCCGTCGATTTCCCGGCCTTCACGGACGGACGCGGCTACAGCAGCGCGCGCATGCTGCGCAGCCGACTCGGCTACAAGGGCGAGCTCCGCGCCATCGGCGACGTCATGCGCGACGAGATGTTCCTGATGAGCCGCGTCGGCATCGACTCGTTCGCCGTCAAGGCCGGCAAGGACATCGAGAAGGCGCTCGGCGCGTTCGACGACTTCTCGGTCACCTACCAGGCGGCGGCCGACGACGAGCGGCCGCTGTTCCGGCGCGTGCACCGCTGAGCGCATGATCGACTTCTACACCTGGACGACGCCGAACGGCCGCAAGGTCTCCATCCTTCTCGAAGAGCTCGGCGAGAAGTACAACGTCATCCCCGTGAGCCTTCCCGACGGGAAGCAGCACGAGCCCGCGTTTCGCGCGATCAATCCGAACGGGAAGATCCCGGCGATCGTGGACCACGACGCCAAGGGCGGGCCGCTCTCCGTCTTCGAGTCGGGCGCGATCATGATTCACCTCGCGGAGAAGCACGGACGCTTCCTGTCGGACGAGCCGCGTGCGCGCGCCGAGGCCCTCGAGTGGCTGATGTTCCAGATGAGCGGCATCGGCCCCTTCCTCGGGCAGGTGAACTACTGGATGAATACGGCGCCGGAGAAGAGCCCGGTCGCCGTGCAGCGCTATCTCGACGAATCGCTGCGTCTCATGGAAGTGTTCAACGGTGCGCTCGCCGATCGCGAGTACATCGCACAGGAGTACTCGATCGCCGACATGGCCTCGTATCCGTGGGTGGCGGCGGCGTGGGGGCCGTTCACGGCCATGTTGCCGCAGAAAGTCGCTGAGATGCCGAACGTCGCCACGTGGCTGGATCGCGTCGGCGCGCGCGACGCGGTGAAGCGCGGGATGATGGTGCCGAAGGTCGGCTAGAGACGGTCGATCGGCCCTTCTCGTTCGCTCCGCGGCTCCGCCGGTTCAATCGGCAGGCTCGTACATCTCGCGAAACTTCTTCTCGCCGATGCAGTAACTGTCCGAGCCGTCTTCCTCGTTCGAAACGAGGTAGTCCCCGGCAGAATAGTGGGATACCCCTTCCTTGGTTCGAACTTCTCCGTCCTTCGCGGCGACCTCCGCCCAGATCGGCGTCGTCTTCACATAGGCGCCCTTCTCGACCGACCGGTAGGTCCTGTCGAACACCGCAGCATCCACGGTGTAGACGTCTCCTTCGTTGTTCACGATCCAGTCGCCCGGCTTGCACTTCTGTTCGGCGTTCCACTTGAAGTAGGTGAAGCCGTCGGTGTCGAGATCGAGCTTCACGGCGGTCACGTAGGATGTGGGCTTCTTGATGAACTTGCGGCGCATCGTGGGTGCACCTCCTTGGCGGCCGGCTCCTGCGCGATGGAGGACGGAGCGCAAAAGAGGCGGTCCGTCCCGGCGGGCGATGACCTGCACGACCCCTCCTCTCGAAGGGACCGGGAGTCAAGTGCAGCGGCGGTTCTGTCTCTGCGCAGCAGGTACGCCTGAATGCGCTCGCGACTCGAGACCGGTGTGCACGTCCTGAAGCACGGCTCTTGCCGTCTCCGCCCGCTCGCGTACCCTCCGCCGCCTTGAAAATCCTCGCCAGTCTCAACCCCGAGCAGCGTCGCGCCGTCACGACGACCGAAGGCCCGGTGCTCGTGCTTGCCGGTGCCGGCACCGGCAAGACGCGCGTCGTCACGGTGCGCATTGCGTATCTGCTCCACCGCGGCGTCGACCCCGAGTCCATCCTCGCGATGACCTTCACGAACAAGGCGGCTCGCGAGATGCGCCGCCGCGTCGCCGAGCTCGTGGGGCCGAAAAAGGCAGCGCGGATCTTCGTCGGCACGTTCCACGCATTCTGCATCGATCTGCTCCGGCGGTACGGAAGCGAGATCGGCCTCGGCCGCTTCACCATCAGCGATGACTCCGACCAGGCGTCGATGATCCGTTCCGCCATGCGGGAGATCAGCATGGCGGGAGTCTCGATGCAGCCGTCGCATGTCCTGTCGCAGATCTCGCTCATGAAGGGACGGCTTCTCGACCCCGATTCGGCGCTCGAGGCGGCGTCCGACGACCGGGGAGAAATGGTCGCTCACGTCTGGAAGCGCTACGACGAGCAGTTGCGGCGCTCGCGCTGCCTCGACTTCGACGACATCCTTCTTCAGGCGCTCGCTCTTCTGCGGAAGAAATGCGGCCCGGCCGACGAGCTGCGCGACCGCTATCGCTACGTGATGGTGGACGAGTACCAGGACACCAACGGGCCGCAGTACGAGATCGTGCGCGCGATCGCCGGCAAGCACCGCAACCTCTGCGTCGTCGGCGACGACGACCAGTCGATTTACGGGTGGCGCGGCGCCGACATCGGCAAGATCCTCGGCTTCGAGAAGGACTTCAAGAAGGCCGCCGTCGTCAAGCTGGAGACGAACTACCGCTCGACTGAACAGATTCTCGACGCGGCCAACCGCGTGATCCGCAACAACCCGAACCGCCACGACAAGACGCTGCGGTCCCACGCGGGGCGGGGTAAGCCGGTGCGAGGCTATCTCGCGCCGGACGAGAACGACGAGGCGTCGAGCGTCGTCGGCGAGATCCAGCGCAACGTGCTGGCGGGCGACGCAGCCTGGGGCGACTACGCGATCCTGTTCCGCACCGGGCAGCAGGCGCGCAACTTTGAGGCCGAGCTTCGCGCGTCGCGCGTGCCGTACGTGCTGGTCGGAGGAATGTCGTTCTTCGATCGCAAGGAGATCCGCGACATCGTCGCGTACCTCAAGCTGATCGTGAATCCGGACGACGAGGTCTCCCTGCTGCGCGTCGTGAACTGCCCGCCGCGCGGGATCGGCAAGGTATCGATCGACCGCATTCTCCAGCACGCTACGGATTCGGGCGTGTCCGTGTCCGCCGCGTTCACGCACGCGTCGCAGGTCGAAGGTGTGCCGGCCGCCGCAGCTTCGGCCTGCTCCGATTTCCTCCACGTCCTCGACACGCTCCGCCGCCGCAAGCTGCCGATCGAAGAGCACGTGGCGGCGATCGTCGAGCTCGTGAACTACCGTGCGGAGGTCGAGCGCAGCTACCCGACCGCCGAGCTGCAGGCCCAGCGCTGGAGCGCCGTCGAGGAAGTCGTCAACTTCGCCGAGAACCACCGGCGCCGCCGCGGCAAGGAGGCCACGCTGGAGACGTTCCTGCACGAGCTCGCGCTCGAGGCCGACGACGATCCGACGAGCGAGGAATCGAAGAGCCGCAACAGCGTCACCTTGATGACGCTGCACGCGGCGAAGGGCCTCGAGTACCCGTACGTGTATCTGGTCGGAATGGAAGAAGGCCTGCTCCCGCACTCGCGCGCTGTCGCGGAGAATTCGATCGAAGAGGAGCGGCGGCTCGCCTACGTCGGCATCACGAGAGCGCGCGAGCAGCTCACGTTCACGCGCACCGTCTCGCGGGCACGGCATGGAAGACGGGCGCCGTCGATGGCGTCACGTTTTTTCTACGAGTTCACCGGCGAGAAGCCGCCCGAAGACTGGGTGCCGGCGGGCGAGGACAGACCCGTCGTTGCGAGCCCGGCTGCGAAGAAGAAGGCGAAGAAGCGCGCCGCCACCGTGCGCCGGCG
>CAYYVZ010000061.1:11998-17276 GCA_964475235.1 uncultured Myxococcales bacterium
TCCATTCCCGCTTCGACCGTTTGCCGGGCTGCGCCTCCTCGTCGCTTCCGCGCGCACCGCACGGCTGCGCATTTCTATTCGAGGGCTGTCATTGACGGCGACGCTGCAACTGCGCGAGTTGTATTCCCGTGTACGCCGTCACCCGCACCGCCGCCCATCAGGGCGTCGACAGCTACCTCGTGCAGGTGGAGGCGAGCGTGACCAAGGGGATTCCCCAGTTCATCATCGTCGGGCTGCCCGACGCGGCAGTCCGCGAGGGAACCGAAAGGGTGCGCGCGGCTTTTCGCGAAACCTTCGGCAGCTTCTCCGGCGATCGCTGCACCGTGAACCTTTCGCCGGCGTCGCGTCGCAAGGCCGGAACGAGCTTCGACCTCGCCATCGCCATGGCGCTCGCCGCGGCGGACGGGAAGTGCGCGCCCGAGCTCGTGGCTTCGGCCGTCTTTCTCGCCGAGGTCGGTCTCGACGGTTCGCTCCGCCCTGTCAGTGGTGCGCTACCCGCCGCCATCGCCGCAGCGCGCGGCGGCCGGAAGCGTCTCGTCGTTGCGCGTGAGAACGCGGAAGAGGCGGCCCTGGCGGGCGACATCGATGTATTCGGCGCCTCCACGTTCGGCTCGGCGTACGATCTCGTCCGGACGAATTTCGCCGCCACTCCGGTGAAGTCGGATGCGAAGGCCCTGCTCGCTGCAGCGGCGGCGAGAAACGACGACGGAGTCGATCTCGCGGAGATCCGTGGCCTCGGCCATGCCAAGCGAGCCCTAGAGATCGCCGCAGCCGGCGAGCACCCGATCCTGTTCTCCGGCCCGCCGGGCGCGGGCAAGACGATGCTCGCGCGCCGCCTCGTGACGCTCCTGCCGCCGATGCGGCTCGAGGAGGCGATCGAGACAACGTCGATCTACAGCATCGCGCGCACCAGGGGCGAGGCCGTGCTGGTCACCAAGCGGCCGTGGCGATCGCCGCATCACACGACGTCGGGTGCGGGGCTGGTGGGAGGCGGGTCGTTGCCTTCCCCCGGCGAGATCAGCCTTGCTCACAACGGCGTGCTGTTCCTCGACGAGCTGCCCGAGTTCTCGCCGCGCATCCTCAACCAGCTTCGCGAGCCGCTGGAGGACAGGAAGCTGACCATCAGCCGCGCCGGCGCGAAACTTCAGTTTCCGGCACGGTTTCTGATGGTCGCGGCGATGAACCCCTGTCCGTGCGGATACTGGCGAACGGGTCTGCGGGAATGTCGTTGCAGCGACGGCGATGTCGCGCGCTATCAGGCTCGCATCAGCGGGCCACTGCTGGATCGCATCGATCTCTACGTGGACGTGCCCAGCGTTGATGTCACCGAGTTGCGACGTGCACCTGACGCAGAAGACAGCGCGACCGTGAGAGCGCGTGCTTATGCAGCACGGCGTCGGCGTAAGCTCGGCGCGGCAACGCGCCTGACGGAATCCGCGGAACGTACGCTCGCGCAAGCCGCTCGGAAGATGTCGCTATCCGCGCGGGGGATCACGAGGACGGTCGGCGTCGCCCGCACAATCGCCTGTCTCGCACTTAGCGACGAAACGGATGGACTGCACATCTCCGAGGCGCTGCAATTTCGCGTGCCGTCAAAAGCCGATTCGGAGCCGAAGTCGTGATCCCAATGCCGGCTCTACGACCAGTATTCGGATTGCACGGGCACCCACCGCTTGGTATGAGAATCTATCATACCCAAGGAGGCCGCTCGCATGGGAGCCGCGAAAGTCGCCATCACGATCGACGAGGAACTGCTGGAGCGCGTAGACCTCCTCGTGGCCCAGAAGAGGTTCCCGAATCGTAGCCGCGCCATTCAGGAAGCCGTTCGCGAGACGCTGGCGCGGATCGACCGCGGACGTCTGGCTCGCGAATGCGGCAAGCTCGGCAAGCGCTCCGAACAGAACATGGCAGACGAAGGCCTCGCGGAGGATCTGAACGAATGGCCAGAGTTCTGAGAGGGGACGTCGTCTGGGCGAACCTCGATCCGACGGTTGGCCGCGAGCAGACTGGTCAACGACCGGTGGTCGTCCTCAGTGCCGACATTTTCAACGAGCGCTCGGGAACCGTCATCGCAATGGCGCTGACAAGCCGGCCTCAGCGTGCCGGATTCCCGCTCACGCACGAGTTGCGATCCGTCCGGCTGAAGAAACCGGCTTGGGTCAAGATCAGCCAGATCCGCACGCTCTCGGTTCGCAGGCTCGGCCGCAAGATCGGACGGATGCAGGCCGAAGAGATCGACCATCTGGTCGAAGGGCTTCTCGAGATCATCAGTACCTGATCCCTCGCAAGCAACGCCGCGTCCGAACAGTCGCGACCAGAGGGCTTGCACTTCCAGCCGCGATGCCTGTTCTCAGCGGCGGTGACCCCCTGCACTTCTGGCTGGCGCACGGGACTTCGCGAATGTCGCTGCAGCGACGGCGACGTCTTTTCGAGTGACCGCAGGCCGCGGCCGAGGGTTCCCGGCCGCTTGCCCCCGATTCCCATTGAGCGACGAGAACCCGGAGGACAACCCCATGACGACATCCATTTCCACCCGCGGCGTTCACCACGTCGGCCTGACGGTCCCCGACGTGGCCGCCACTGCGCGGTTCTTCATCGAGGAACTCGGCTACCAGCAACGCGGCGGGATTCCCGACTATCCCGCGGTATTCCTCAGTGACGGGACGACGTTGCTGACGTTGTGGCAGGTCAAGGACGCAAGTGCCTGGGTACCCTTCGACCGCACTCGCAACGTGGGACTCCACCATCTCGCGATCGCAATCGACGCTCAGGCTTCCCTCGACGCACTGGGCGCTCGTCTGGACGGCCGCGAGGACGTCTCGGTCGAGTTCCCGCCCGAAGCGCTCGGCGGCGGCCCCGCTCGCCACATGATGGTTCGGATTCCCGGAGGCTTGCGCGTCGAGTTCATCGCCGTCGGCGTCTGAGCGTCGAGGCGGCACGAGGACGCTAACCACGCCCGGAGATTCGAGAGCTGCCGCGGGTCGGAGACGCCGCCCCGCTGCAGCGCTCACGAAAGGAGACCACATCGATGGGAAACCGTTTCGCAGAGATTGCGTTCACCCCAACCGTGCAGGCCGAGCAGTCCGCGCACGGGTCACGCGAAAGCTACGCCCACTTCGCCGAGGAAGGGCCGACGAACGACAGCCTCACGCCCAAGGAGATCGAATTCATCGCCGCTCGCGACGGCTTCTACCTTGCCAGCGTCAGTGAGACCGGCTGGCCCTACGTGCAGTTCCGTGGCGGGCCGCCGGGCTTCCTTCGTGTTCTTGACGAGCGCACGCTCGCATGGGCCGACTTCCGCGGAAATCGCCAGTACGTCTCGGTAGGGAACCTTCATACGGAAAGTCGTGTATCGATGTTCCTGATGGACTACGCGCATCGCCGCCGCCTGAAGATCCTCGGCCACGCCATGCTCCGCTCGCAAGGGGAAGAGGATGGGCTCGAGTCGCGCGTCGCGGTTCCGGGCTACAAAGCGGTTGTCGAACGCACCGTCGTCGTGAAGATCGCGGGATTCGACTGGAACTGTCCGCAGCACATCACTCCGCGCTTCACGCTGGGCGAGATGGAGCGATCGACACGACCGCTGCGCGAACGCGTCGCAGAACTCGAAAGCCTGCTCGCCGGCTGCGAGCAAGGAACGAGAAACGCGGGAGGGCCGCCCTGAAGCGGCAACAGCCCTGCGACGACTGCGACCCGCTGACGGTCTGCCATTGGGGGTGACCATTCGAAAGGTCAGTGCGCCGAGCCCGGCGCCCTTCGCGAGCCGCGTCTGGGAGAGGCCCACGAACCGCCGGCTGGCCCGAAGCGCCTCGGGGAAGGATCGGGCCGGCGCCTCCGGCTCGTATCTCAGGAACTCAAAGATCGCCGGAAAGAACCGGACCGTCTCCGAGGCCCTGCCGTATCGCGTGCCCTCGGACGACGGCGCGAGGTCAACGGGCGACGCCGCGCGCGCGGCCACGGTCGCTCGGCCGTGCCGCTCCCGCTACAACGGCGCCCGATGCGATACGAAGGACGCGTCTACCGGCCTCCGAGCGAGGCCGATGCGTACATCGTGCAGGCCACCATCGGCTGTTCGTGGAACCACTGCACCTACTGCGACATGTACCGCGACAAGCGCTTCCGCGTGCGCGCGCTCGAGGAAACGCTGGAGGACATCGCCGAAGCGGGGCGCCGCCACGGCCCGCGCGTGCGCAAGCTCTTCGTCGCCGACGGCGACGCGCTGGTGCTCGACCTCGACCACTGGATGAAGCTGCTCGAGGCAGCCCGCACCGCGTTCCCGCGCCTCGAACGAACGAGCTGCTACGCGACCGCCAACAACATCCTCGCCAAGACCGCCGGCGAGCTGGGCCAGCTGCGCGAGCAGGGGCTCGGCCTGCTCTACATCGGGCCGGAGAGCGGCGATGACGTCACGCTCAAGCGCATCGCCAAGGGCGCGTCTTTCGAGGAACACGCCGTCGCCGCGCGCCGCGCGCACGAGGCCGGCATGCAGGTGTCGGCGATCTTCCTGCTCGGCGCGGGCGGCATCGATCGCAGCGCAGAACACGCGACCGAATCCGCCCGCCTCGCGACCGCGATGGATCCCGAATTCCTGTCGGCGCTCACGCTGACGGTGGTCGAGGGAACCCCGATCGCGACGCTGGAGCAGCGCGGACGCTTCACGCTGCCGACCGTGGAGACGATGCTCGGCGAGCTGCGCACCTTCGTGGCGGAGGCAAAGCCGACCTCGGCCGTGTTCCGAACGAACCACGCCTCCAACTACCTGCCGCTCGCGGGCACCCTGCGCCGCGACCGCGACAGGATCGTGTCGGTACTCAACGCGGCCATCGCGGGGCGCATCCCGCTGCGTCCGGAGTCGGCTCGGGGCCTCTAGCCGCGAACCCCGGCGCCTTCCTCACCCGCATCCCTCGGAACCTCCGCAGCCATGCATTCGGCTGCACGAGAACCCGGGAACCCGCGCGCACCCGATGCGCGACGAACGACGCGGGCGTCGGCGCCCCCGTTTCAGTAGGAACAGGCGCAGGCCCGGCAGATTCCGCTGATGGCGGCGGACGCGCCGGAATCGGGAGCCTTGAGCGCGGCCGGCCGCCAGGGACCGCCAGCACCTGCCGGCCAGCGTGGCGCTCGCGACCCCCGGGGTCGCGGCTTGGGGCTTTTCAGCCCTCCAGCCGCAAACTTTCCGAGAAACTTCCGAAATCCTTCCAGACTCCGCCGCCCCACCCCCACTAGTCTGAGACCATGGATGCGGCGGCCACGAAGCCTGCCGGAAGAACAAGAACCC
>CAYYVZ010000062.1:0-17211 GCA_964475235.1 uncultured Myxococcales bacterium
GGTAGAGCATCTGGTAGCGCTCCCCGACGCGTCCAGAGAATCCGAGATCGTGCAGGCGCTGCGCGAAGTCGCGGTGTTCTTCGGGCCTCGCCTTCTTTTTGCGCGCGGCGTTTCCGTCCGCAGGTGCCGCGTTCGTGTCCGCCGGCGTCTGCACCGCCGCCGAGAAACGCACCGTGTCTCCGGCTGCGACCGCCGAGGCCTGGTCTTGCGTACGCCGGCAGGCGGCTTTGTGCGTGGAGACTTCGAACACTTCGAGACGCGCTTCGACCTTGCCGCCGCGGATCACTTCCACGACGTCTCCCGCCGCGAGCCCGTCGCTGCTTCCGGCGTCGATATAGACGACCGACTGCGTCGCGTAGGTGACGCGCGCCGTCGCCGCCGGAGATTTCGCCTCCGCCGGCACCGGAGCGTCCGTCGTGCTCGCGGCGCCCTGCGAGTGCGCGCTGCGTGCGGCGGACGCGACGAGCAGCGCCGCCATGAACGTGGCGAGGACCGCGCGCTGCATCGTCAGTGGTCTCCGCGCGGATGGCAGTTGTAACAGGCCGTGCTCTGGTAGCTGTAGCCCGCCTCGCCGGTGTGGTCGGAATCGGTTTTCTGCTTGTCGCTGTGCGGGTGGCAGCCGAGACAGTCGTAGACGGCGAAGCTGTTCGAGTTCGTGTGGCAGTCGGAGCATTCCGACCAGCGGCCCCGATGCGCTCCGGAGTAAATCGGGAAGTACTGCGAATCGTGATCGAAGCGCGCACCGTCCCACGTCGCGGTGCCGTGGCAGTCGGCGCAGTCCGTCGGGAATCCGGCAGCGGCATGGTCCGGATCCGCCGTGTTGTCGTAGTCCGCCTGGTGGCAGCTCTGGCAGGCCGTGCTCTTTCCCGAGTAGACGCCGTCACCGTGGCAGTCGGAGCAGGCAGCGCCGACGTGTGAGCCGGTCAGCGGGAAGTCCGTGGCGTTGTGGTCGTAGCCGGCGCCCTGCCAGGCGGTCGTGCCGTGGCAGTCCTGGCAGGTCGTCGCGAAGCCGCCCGCGACATGGTTCGGGTCGAGCGCTCCGGAGTAGTCGCTCTGGTGGCAATCGATGCACTGCGTGCTCTTGCCCGCGTAGACACCGTCGCCGTGGCAGTCGCGGCATGCGCCGGCCAGATGCGCGCCGGTCAGCGGGAAATCCGTCGCGCCGTGATCGAACGTCGCGCCGACCCAGCTCATGGTCGAGTGACAGACGGTGCAGTCGGTCGGGAACCCGGCGTCGCCGTGATCCGGATCGGTCGCGCCGTTGTAGTCGGGGCCGTGGCATTCGAAGCACTCGGTGGACTTGCCCTGGTACACGCCGTCGCCGTGGCAGGAGTCGCAGGGCTCGGATTTGTGCGCGCCGGTCAGTGGGAAGTCGGTTGCACCATGATCGAACGTTGCGCCGTCCCACGTGGACGTTCCGTGGCACGTATCGCATTCGGTCGGGAAGCCGGCGTTCTTGTGCTCGGGCGACGCCGCGCCGTTGTAGTCGGCCAGATGACAGGCGAAGCAGTCTTCCGATTTGCCCTGGTACACGTTGTCGCCGTGACACGACTCGCACGGCTCGAGCTTGTGCGCGCCGGTCAGCGGGAAATCGGTCGCGTTGTGGTTGTAGAGAGCTCCTGCCCACGTTGTCGTGCCGTGGCAGTCCTGGCAGGCCGTCGGCAGGCCGGCCGCGACGTGGTTCGGGGAGGTCGAACCGTTGTAGTCCGTCTGGTGGCACGAAACGCATGACGTCGGCTTTCCGTTGTACACGCCGTCGGCGTGACACGACTGGCAGTCGGCCGTCCGATGCGAGCCGGTCAGCGGGAAGCTCGTCGTGTCGTGATTGAACACGGCGCCGTCCCACGTGCTGGTTCCGTGGCACGTCTCGCAGCTCGTCGAGAAACCGGCGTCCTGGTGGTTCGGATCTGCTCCTGCGTAGTCGGCCTGGTGACAGGAGAAGCAGTCCGCCGACTTGCCCGCGTAGACACCGTCGCCGTGGCAGGAGTTGCAAGGCTCTGACTGGTGCGAGCCCGTCAGCGGGAAGTCGGTTGTGCCGTGGTTGAACGTCGCGCCGTCCCACGTTGCCGTTCCGTGGCAGGTGGCGCAGTCGGTCGGGAAGCCGGCGTCCTTGTGCTCGGGATCGTCGGCGGTGTTGAAGTCGGTCTGGTGGCACGCGAAGCAGTTGGTCGGCTTGCCGTCGTAGATGCCGTCGGCGTGGCACGACTGACAGTCCTGCATTTTGTGCGAGCCGGTCAGCGGGAAGTCGGTGACGTCGTGGTTGAACACGGCGCCTTCCCACGTGCTGGTTCCGTGACAGGTCGCGCAGTTCGTCGAGAAACCGGCCTCTTCGTGGTTCGGATCTGCGCCCGTGTAGTCGGTCTGGTGGCAAGAGACGCAGTCCGTCGGCTTGCCGTCGAAGACGCCGTCGGCGTGGCACGATTTGCAGTCGGCATTCTGGTGGGCGCCCGTCAGCGCAAAATCGGTCGCGCCATGATCGAAGTCGGCGTCGTCCCACGTCGCCGTTCCGTGGCACGTGGCGCAGTCGGTCGGGAAGCCGGCGTCCTTGTGCTCGGGATCGTCGGCGGTGTTGAAGTCGGTCTGGTGGCACGCGAAACAGTCGGTGGCCTTGCCGTCGTAGACGCCGTCGGCGTGGCATGACTGACAGTCCTGCATTTTGTGCGAGCCGGTCAGCGGGAAATCGGTGACGTCGTGGTTGAAGACGGCGCCTTCCCACGTGCTGGTGCCGTGACAGGTCGCGCAGTTCGTCGAGAATCCGGCGTCCTCGTGGTCGGGATCGACCGTCGAGTCGTAGTCGCCGGCGTGGCAGGAGACGCACTCGCTCGGCTTGCCGTCGTAGACACCGTCGGCGTGGCACGATTCGCAGGCGGTCGACTCGTGCGCGCCCGTGAGCGGAAAGTCCGTGCCGGCGTGGGAGAAGGCCGCGCTCGCCCAGGCCAGCGTCGAGTGGCACGTCGAGCAGTTCGTACCGAAACCGGCAGACTGGTGATCCGGTGCGGTCGTGGTGTCGTAGTCGCTCTGGTGGCACGCGACGCATTCGCTCGGAGTGGACAGATACGTGCCCTGGCCCTGTGGCGCGCCGGGATGGCAGCTCTGGCAGTCCAGGCCGAGATGCGCGCCGGTCAGCGGAAACCGGAAGGTGCTGTGCTCCTTCTGCAAGTGCGCGCGATCGGTGAAGCTTCGCGGATCGTGGCAACGCTCGCAGGCTGTGCCGAGCTCGCCGAGGTGGATGTCCTCGTGGCAATCCATGCAGGCCGTCGGGGCCTGCTGGAAATCGAGGCTCTCGTGGCAGCTCGTGCACGGCGTAGTGTGGTGCGCGCCTTCGAGCGCGAAGCCGGTGGCAGCGTGATCGAATCCGGCGCTGGTTTTTACGGGGGACCATCGGCCGGCTTCGTGACAGAGCGCGCAATCCCCGCGGTAGCTGCCGTGCGGGTAGTCCTCGTCGGGAAGCGGTATTTGCTCGACGTTCTCCGGCGCGGGCGCGGTGTTCCCGGCGCGGGCCGGTGCATCCGTCGGGACAGCCTGGACGAGCAGCTCCCTGCTGGCGCGCATCGGTCGCAGCTCGCGCGCGTCGGTGCCGACTACGGCGAGCAGCACGAGCGCGGTCGCGTGCGCGGCGACGCGAAGCACGCGACCGGGATGCCGCGGCGGGACTGACTCCCGTCTCCGCAAGATCGGTTGCAGGCTACTCACGCAGGCCCCCCTCGCGAACTTCGGGGCCGTGGCAGTCCCGGCAAGCGTGCGCGACCGGGCGGTACACCACTTCCCGGCGGCCGCCCGCACCGGTCTGCTCCGGGTGGCACTTCGCGCACGGAACGCCGGCGTGGGCGCCGGTCAGCGGAAACGCTTCGAGGCGCGCGTGATCGAACTTCGTCGCGGGTGCGAACGCGGCCAGGTCATGGCAGCTCGCGCAGTCGGCGCGGGCACCGAACTGCGCGCCGTGCGGGTCCGCATGACAGTCGCTGCAGCGGCCGAACGTTTCGCGGAACGAGAGCGCGGCGCGCATCGGCCGTCCGGGCGCGAGCGCTTCGTGGCAGTCGAGGCAAGGAACGGTGCGATGTGCCCCCTCGAGCGGGAACAGCGCGCGTGCATGCTCGTCGAGCCCGAAGCTCGCCGGACGGAACGCATCCATCCCGTGGCAGGCCAGGCACTCGTCCGCGTACGGCCGCTCGCCGCCCGGCCCGAAACGATTGGCATGCGGATCGTCGTGACAGTCGGTGCAGCGGCCCGACGGCGGCCGAAGCAGCACCGCGGCCGTGCCGAGCCCGGCGGCAGCGCTTCCGCTTCGCTTCGGATGACAGGAGTCGCACGCGACGCGCACGTGAGCGGCGCGAAGCGGATACGCGAAGTCGTCATGGCGCGCCGCCGTGATGGTCGAGGAATCGAACCCATCCACGGAGTGGCAGGCGCTGCAATCCGATTCGGCGGCGAGACGCGATGCATTGCCGTGCGCCTGCTCGTGGCACGAGCTGCACGTCCCGAACGGCGGCTTCGCTCCCCACGCGGTCTTCTCGTCGTGGCACGAAGCGCAATCCACGCGGCGATGGCGGCCGCGCAGAGGATAACGCGTGCGGTCGTGGTCGAAGCTCTCGCGGTCCGTTTTCCCGAAGCTCTCGGTGTTGTGGCAGCTCGAGCACTCCGGGCCGAGGCGGCCGTCGTGCGGGTCGTCGTGGCAGTCCGAGCACGGACCGTGGGCGAGCGGTTTCCAGACGGGCTCGCGACGACCGTCGGCGGCCAGCGGTCGCCCGAGCCTGTCGGCGCGATGACAGTCGTCGCATTCGATCGTCGCGTGTTTTCCCGTGAGCGGATACGCGGTGCGGCCGTGGTCGAACGCCGGTGCAGGCGTCCACGCGGCCTCGTCGTGGCAGGACTGGCACGTTGTCCCGAGTACCCCGAGGTGCGGATCGTCGTGACAGGAAGCGCACGACGTCTCGAGGCCGACGAACCCGCGCGAGCGGTCCTTGCGCGGCGACAGCGAGGCGATGGGCGAGACCGCCTTGTCCGGGTTGTGACAGTCGCGGCACTCGGCCTGCCGGTGCTTGCCCTTGAGCTCGAAGACGGTCTTCGAATGGTCGAAGCGATCCTCCGATCCTTCCGCCCACGAGACCAGGTCGAAGTCTTCGCCGGCGTGGTCGGGATGGCAGCGTGCGCAGCTCTCGAGGCGCCCCTTGCCGTGCAGCCCGCGGCGCGCGTCGATCGTCGCCGCGATCTCCTTGTGGCAGGCGAGGCACTGGCGGTCGAGACCCTTGTCGCCCGCGCCGTGACACTTCATGCAGTCGAGCGGCCCGTCGAGCGAGGCGTGCGCGCGCGCGAGCGGGCCCGGCGAGATCTGCGCCAGCGCTTTCGCCGACGTTCCGGCGACGGCGGCGAGCAGGATCCCGAAACGCACGACGCTCGTCGGGCTGCTAAGCATGCGCAGGTCCCTCCGGCACCAGCGGCAGGTCCTTGCGGACCCGGCGAATCCCGATGCGGTCGAGCATCGCCACCGGAGCCTCGCCGCCGACCCGGATCACGACGTGGTCGTTCGGGAGGACGATCCGTTCGCCGTTTCGCTCCAGCTCGACCTCTCCACTGCGGATCTCGCGCACCTGGACGTCGAGCAGCAGCTCGAGCTTCTTCGCGGCGACCGCTTTCTCGAGCTGCTCGCGGTTGCGCGACTTCGCCTTCTCGAACGAGGAAGACCGGTGCGCGAGCCAGACGGTGGTCCCGGGGCGGTTCGCCAGACCGACGGCGGATTCGATGGCGCTGTCGCCTCCGCCGACTACGAGCACGCGTGTGCCTTCGAACTCGCTGGCCTCGGCGATTTCGTAGTAGACGTTGTCGCGCTCTTCGCCCGGAACGTTCAGGCGGCGCGGCATCCCGCGACGCCCGACGGCCAGCACGACGTGACGCGCGCGCACGGGCCCCGCTGACGTCTCGACCACGAGCACGCCGCCATCGCGGCGCACGTCGTGCACCTCGCAGCCGACGCGAACGGCGAGCCCTGTCGAGGCGATGATGGTCTGCCAGACGTCGAGCAGCGTTTCCTTCGACGCATCCGTCACCCAGAGCCGGCCGTAGACGGGGATGTTCACGGGCTCGGCGAGCAGCAGCTTGTGGCGGGGATACTTGCGGATCGTGTCGGCGACCGTGCCGCGCTCGAGGATCGCATAGCGAAGCCCCTCGGCGAGCGCCGTCAGCCCCGCCGAAAGGCCGGCCGGACCCGCGCCGACGATGGCCACGTCGAGCAGCTCCGGATCGCTGCGGAATCGTGCGCAGGGCTCCGAGGCAGGGGACGCGGATCTCTCCGCGGACTCGTGGCGCAGCGTTTCGGCGATCGACTCGACGGCGACACGCGCCTCGTTGATCGCGTTCTTGATGAGGCCGCGTCCGCCGAGCTCGCCCACCACGTACACGCCGCGGACGTTCGACTGGAAGGTTCCGTCCACCTCCGGGACTTCCACGCGCTGCACGGACGCTCCCGTGGAGAGCGCGATACCGCCGACCGGGCACGCATTCGCGCACATGCCATGGCCGACGCAGCGCGCGAGATCGACGACGGCGACATGATCGACGAGCCGGATCGCGCCTGCCTCCGGACAGGCCGCCACGCACGTGCCGCAGCCGATGCAGACGTCGCGGCGCACGATCGCGTGCAGCCGGCCGCCGTCGCTTTCTCCGCTCGCGGGAGCCTCGGCCGCGTTCACGAGCTCGAATACCTGCCGCGGAACGCCGCAGGCCGGACACCGCGGCGACGCCGCGGCGACGGGCGCGCTGCAGCGAGGGCACGTCCAGGCGGCCACGGCGCCGGCGTCCCGCGCGGGCGACTGCCGCATGTGGATCCACACGAACAGCGCCGTGAAGAGTGCGAACGCCAGCGTGGTGATTGCCGCCGTCATGGCGCGCGTCACCAGAACCACGTGGCACCCACGGCGATCACGACGACCACGTGGACGGTGACGGCCGCGAACGCAGAGATGGCAAAGGGCTGATGCGCAGCGTGCCAGAAGCGAAAGATTCGAAGGGTGCGGTCGAGCAGGCGGATCTGCTGTGCGAGCGCCATCTCACGGCGGGCCAGGACGAGAACCTCGCGGAGCGACTCGCGATCGAGATCGCCGCGGTCGCGCTCCTTCGCGCGCTCGACCAGGCGGCGCACGGCGGCCCGGCGCGCGAAATCGTCGCGAATCATCACGCCGACGGTGGAGACGAGGCCGCCTTCGCCGGCCTCGCGGGGTGCGAGCATGGACTCGATCTCGGCGGGGGGAAGCTGTGTCAGGCTCGACAGCACCGTGACGAGCTGGCGGCGCCGGGAGCTTGCCTCGTCGCGTGACAGCTCGAGGCCGCTCCTGTGCCGCGGGATCCGTACGTAAAGATAGCGACCGACCATGCCCGACAGCGCCACGACGCACATCGCGGCGTAGCCCAGCCCGATGAGGCCGCCGAAGCTCCAGCCCGCGTGCACGGCGCCGACCACCGGCACCAGCAGGCCGGCCGCAATGTGCACGTCGAGCCACCGGCCGATGGCCCCGGTGAACGCGAGCCAGCGCACGCGCTTTCGCAGCGGGTACAGCCACAGGAACAGGAACAGGCAGAAACAGACGATGCCGGCCGTCTGTCCGACGTATCCGGAGGGGCGGAGCCACGGATGCCACGGGTGCCGCACACGCTGGGCGATCGGGAGTCCGTAGTAGTCGGCGCCGAGGATCGAGAAGGCGAGCAGCGCGACGATGACGAGCCTTACCGCGCGCAGACTCGGAGCTGGTTGCGGCTTGGCTGTCGGCACGGCACGCGCTGCCCCGCTGCTCGCGGCAACGGCCTCTGCAACCGATACTTCCAACTCGCGCCCGCCTTGGTTCCCGACTCCGGGGAAATGTCACCTGCGACATCGGGGACGCGGCTCACGACGCGGTCGAAGTGCGGCGCACGGCTTCCGGATTTCCAGGCCGGCCGCTTCCTCGCAAGGCGCGTGCCAGCCAGGCGCCGGGTTTCGCTCGAAGGACGCAAAGCCCTCCTTGTCGCCGCAACGTTTCGCGCGGCCTCCGGAAACGATCGGGAACTCCGGCGGTGGCGGTAGCCGATCCCGGTCGGTCCCGTGGACGATGCCGCAGCCGCTGTCTGTCGACGGCTGCGGAACGCGCAAGGATTTGCGCGGTTCCTGAAACGCGTCTCACGATTGCAACGGCAGCGCGCCGCGCGAGGCTTGCGCGGCGGCATCCCGCAAGCGGGAATTCGTCATGCCTGAGAAGTCTCGATTCCGAGGCGTCTGCACGGCGACGAGTCTTCCGGCATTGTCCGGACGAAGCGGACCTTCGATTGACTCGGTGTGGCATCAGTCGCAGGCACGGTTTCGATGGAGATCACGCTCCAGGCGCGGGGGCTCACGCGACTCTACCGAACGGGAGAGATCGTCGTGCACGCCCTGCGGGGTGTCGATCTTGACCTGTTCCGCGGCGAGCTGGTGGTTCTGCTCGGCCCGTCCGGCTCCGGAAAATCCACCCTCCTCAACATTCTCGGCGGACTCGACGTGCCGACCGAGGGCAGCGTGCTTTTTCAGAAGCATGACCTGGCCAGGGCCGACGAGCGGCTGCTGACGAGCTACCGGCGCGATCACGTCGGTTTCGTGTTCCAGTTCTACAATCTGGTTCCCAGCCTGACCGCTCGCGAGAACGTCGCGCTCGTAACCGAGATCTCGGCCAACGCGATGGATCCGGGCGAGGCCCTCGACCTCGTCGGGCTCCACGACCGTACCGACCACTTCCCCGCGCAGCTCTCCGGCGGCGAGCAGCAGCGCGTCGCGGTCGCGCGCGCGTTCGTGAACCACCCCGAGATCCTGCTCTGCGACGAGCCGACCGGCGCCCTGGATTCCGAGACCGGCATTCTCGTGCTCGAGGCCATCGACCGCGTGAACCGTGAGCTCGGCGCGACCACGGCCGTGATCACTCACAACACCGTGGTCTCCGGCATGGCCGACCGCGTGGTCGAGCTCGCCGACGGGCGCGTGGTGGAAACGCGCATCAATACGACGCGGCGAACGCCGCGAGAGATGGCATGGTGACCGGGTGAGGGTGCTCGACCGCAAGGTGCTGCGCGATCTCTACCGTCTTCGCGCGCAGGTGCTCGCGATCGGAGCGGTGATTGCCTCGGGCGTGGCTGTGCTGGTGATGTCGCTCTCGACGCTCGACGCGCTGCTCGAGACCACCGACGCCTACTACGACCGCTACCGTCTCGCGCAGGTATTCGCCACGCTCGAGCGCTCGCCCGAATCCGTGGCCGATCGCATTGCTGCGATCGAAGGGGTTCGCACGGTCGAGACGCGGATCGTCGACTACGCCACGCTCGACCTCGAAGGCTTCGCGGAGCCGGTGATCGGCAAGCTCGTCTCGGTTCCCGCGCGCGGCCAGCCGCTGCTGAACCAGCTGGTGCTGCGCCACGGTCGTAGCGTCGCAGCCGGTCCCACGGACGAGATTGTCGTCAACGAACCGTTCGCCGAGGCGCACCGCCTCGAGCCCGGCGACACCGTGGACGCGGTTCTGCGCGGCAATCGCCGAACGCTGCGGGTCGTCGGCGTCGCCCTTTCTCCCGAGTTCATCTACAGCCTCGGTCCCGGCGCCCTGATGCCCGACGACGAGCGGTTCGGTGTGCTCTGGATGAACCGCGAGACGCTGGAAGCGGCATTCGACCTCGAGGGCGCGTTCAATCACGTGGCGCTCGAGCTCGAGCGCGGCACCAGTCCCGCGCCGGTCATTCGCCGGCTCGACCGCATCCTCGAGCGCTACGGCGGCTCCGGCGCGATTCCGCGGGCCGACCAGCTTTCGAACTGGTTCGTGATGAACGAGATCGAGCAGCTCGAGACGATGTCGAAGATCCTTCCGGCAATCTTCCTGGTGGTGTCGGCGTTCCTCACCAACATGGTGCTCGGACGCCTGATCTCGACCGAGCGCCCGCAGATCGGACTGCTCAAGGCGTTCGGCTACACCAACCTTCAGGTCGGGGCACACTATACGAAGATGGTGCTCGGCATCGCGTTCGTCGGCATCGTGCTCGGCGCGGCGCTCGGAAGCTGGCTCGGCCGTCTGAACACGGAGATGTATGCGGAGGTGTTCCGGTTCCCGCTGCTGCTCTACCGGCCGAGCGCGAGCGCGTTCGCCATCGCTTCCTTCGCGAGCATTGCCGCAGCGCTCGCCGGCGCGGCCAACGCCGTCCTCGCTGCGGCCCGGCTCCCTCCGGCTGCGGCGATGCAGCCACCCGCTCCACCGCTCTTCCGCCATCGCCACCCGAACCGCGCGCGCTCTCTGCCGTGGCTCGACCAGTCCACGCGCATCGTCCTGCGCAACATCGCGCGCTGGCCGCATCGCGCCGCATTGACCATCGGCGGCATTGCGGCCTCGGTCGCCTTGCTGGTGCTCGCGCTGCAGTGGAACGACTCGATCGACTACCTGGCGGAAACCTACTTCTTTCAGGCGCAGCGTCAGCACGTGATGGTGGGCCTGGCAGAGACGCAGTCCACGACCGTACTGCGCGACTTCGACCACATGCCCGGGGTCCTCTCGGCGGAACCCATGCGCATCGTCGGTGCCGACTTCACCGTCGGCACCGCGCGGCATCGTGGCAGCGTGACCGGCGTGGCCGACGCCGCGCGGCTGCAGCCGATCTACGACGACGCTCGCCACGAAGTCGTGCCGCCGCCGCGCGAAGGCCTAGTGCTCGGCACCGCGCTCGCCGGTAAACTCGGTGTTTCCGTCGGCGACCGGGTGGACGTCCGGATTCTCGAGGGGCGCAGGCCACAGGTACGTCTTCCCGTGGTGGACCTCGTCGAGACCTGGATCGGGATGCCGGCGTGGTTGCACATCGCCGCACTCGACCGCCTGATGAAAGAGCGGCCCAGCACCGAGTACGTGAACCTCTTCGTCGACCGCGCCCGCGAGGGCGAGCTCTACCGCGAGCTGAAGAACCTGCCGATGGTCTCCGCCGTGATGCTGCGTCAGGCCGCGATCGATTCGTTCTACGAGACCATCGCCGAGCACCTGATGGTGTTCGTGTCGATGTTCTCCGGGCTCGCCTGCGTGCTCGGCTTCGGCGTGGCCTACAACAGTACCCGCATCGCGCTGTCCGAGCGTGGTCGCGAGCTGGCGACGCTTCGCGTGCTGGGGTTCAGTCGTGCCGAGACGGCATATATCCTGCTGGGCGAGGTTGCGCTGCTGGTGGCCCTCGCCCTGCCGGTCGGATGCCTGCTCGGCAACGGGCTGGCGAGGCTGATGGCAGAGATGTTTCGCACGGAGCTGTACCGCGTGCCGCTGACCATCGAGCCTTCTACATACGCAACGGCCGTGCTGATCGCGATCGGCTCCGCGGCAGCCTCGGCCGCCGTGGTCGGCAGGCGAATCGCGCACCTCGACCTCGTCGAAGTGCTGAAGACCAGGGAATGAGAGTGCAGGCAACGCGGAAACGAATGATGGCCTGGACCCCCGTCGCGGTCGCAATCGTCGCCGCGGTGGCGTGGGCGTATGTCCCTCGCGCTGTCGTCGTGGATCTGCACACCGTCACTCCGCAGCGGCTCGTTGTCACCGTGGACGAGGAAGGCGAGACGCGCGTGCACGACGTATTCGGACTCTCGGCGCCGGTGGCGGGGCGCGTGCGTCGGATCGAAGCGCACGTCGGCGACGCCGTGACGGCCAACGAGACCGTGCTCGTCCGTATCGAACCGCTCGACCCGTCCTTCCTGGATCCGCGCACCGAAACCCAGGCTCGCGCTGCGGTGCAGGCGGCGGAATCGGCGCTCGAGCTGGCGAGAGCCGAAGTGGACGAGGCGCGCGCGGAGTTCGAGTTCGCCGAGGCCGAGTACAAGCGCTCTCGCGAGCTGGTTCGCAGCGGCACGATTTCGTCGAGCGAAGCGGACGACAAGCAGCGCTCGTATCGGACCAGGACGGCTGCCCTCGCCACGGCCGAGGCCGGGCTTCAGATGCGCGACTTCGAGCTCGCACAGGCCCAGGCCCAACTGCTCACGCCGAACGAGGCGCGAGAGCTCGGCGGCCACGGCGACTGGGTGACCTTGCGTGCGCCGAGGAGCGGCAGCGTGTTGCGCATCGTCAACGAGAGCGAGCGAGTCGTCGCCGCCGGGGATCTGCTCGTCGAGATCGGAGATCCGGCGGACCTCGAGATCGTCGTGGATTTCCTTTCCACCGACGCCGTGCGGATCGACTCGGGACAACGCGTGCTGATCGAGCGGTGGGGTCTCGATCATACCATCGCGGGGCGTGTGCGGCGCGTGGAACCGTACGGCTTTACGAAAGTCTCGGCCCTCGGCATCGAGGAGCAGCGCGTGAACGTCGTCATCGACTTCACGAGCCCACGCGACGAATGGCGTCGGCTCGGCCACGGCTACCAGGTGGAGGCGCGCGTGGTGCTCTGGGAAGGGAACGACGTCGTCACGGTGCCGCTCACGGCACTTTTCCGCGATGGGGACGAATGGGCGCTGTTCGTCGATCAGGGCGGGCGCGCGCTTCTGCGCCGGGTCAAGGTGGGGCACCGCAACTCGATCGATGCCGAGATCGTCGAAGGGCTCGCCTCCGGCGAGCAGGTGGTGCTGCATCCGAGCGACCGGGTGGTCGACGGGGTACGGATCTCCGCACGCTGAGGCTGTCTCGCACGCCGCGGTTGCGGGCGGCCGCCGTGCGTCAGGCCAGATTCGCGATCACCGCATCGGCGAACTCGCTGGTGCCGAGCGGTCCGCCGAGGTCCCCCGTGGTCCGGCCGCTGGCGAGCGCGCGGTCGTAGGCCGTGCGGATGCGACCGGCCGCGGCCGAGCAGGCCCCGTCGCCGCGCGAGGTCGCGAGATGGTTCAGCAGCATCACGCTGCTCATCAGCAGCGCCAGCGGGTTGGCGAGGTTCTTTCCGGCGATGTCCGGCGCGGACCCGTGGACCGATTCGAACACGGCGCAATCGGCTCCGATGTTGGCTCCGGGCGCGACTCCAAGGCCTCCGACGAGGCCCGCGCACAGATCCGACACCAGGTCGCCGTAGAGGTTCTCGCACAGGATCACGTCGAACGGTTTCGGGTTGCTGACCAGCTTCATCATCGCCGCGTCGATGATGAGCTCCTCGTACTCGATCCCGGCGTAAGCCTCCCGCACGGCGCGCGTTTCCTTCAGGAAGAGTCCGTCCGTCAGCTTCATGATGTTCGCCTTGTGGAGAAGGGTGACCTTGCGGCGACCTCGCGTTTTCGCGTACTCGAACGCGAAGCGCGCGATCCGTTCGCACGCGGCGTGCGTGGCAACCTTGAGGGAGACCACCACGCCCTCCGTGATGACGTTCTCGAGGCCGCTGTAGAGTCCCTCGGTATTTTCGCGAACGATGACGAGGTCGACTTCGTCGAAACGCGTCTTCACCCCCGGCATGTTGCGCACCGGGCGCACCGCCGCATACATGTTGAGCGTCTTGCGCAGTGCGACGTTGACCGAGGAGAAGCCGCCGCCGATCGGCGTCGTGCAGGGGCCCTTCAGCGCGACGCCGTGTTCGCGGATCGCCGCGATCGTCGCGGCGGGAAGCAACTCGGTGTTTCCCGCGTCGAGCGCGGCCTGCCCGGCCAGGTGCGGGAGGAACTCCACGGGCGCAGCAGCCGCTGCGAGGATGCGCGAAACGGCTTCGCTGACTTCCGGTCCGATCCCGTCGCCGGGGATGAGAACAACCTTGTGCATCGGGGCTGGCTCCTTTCGTTTCCGTGCATGGCGCCGGATTGCGCCGATGCGTCGTGAAGGCTCTCCGCTCCGGCGTCAGCCGTCGCGCCTGGCGTAGTCGCTCGGTGCCAGGCCCGTCCAGCGCCGGAACGCGCGGGAGAACGCGCTCGTGTCCGCGAATCCGAGCACGAATGCGATCTCGGTGACGGGCAGGCGTCCTTCGTCGAGATAGCTCCTGGCAAGCGTGAGCCGCGCCTCGGCGAGCAGCGCGGTGAACGACGTTCCCTCGTCGGCGAGCGTGCGCTGGAGGCTGCGCGGGCTCATGCCGAGGCGCCTGGCGATCTGCCCTTTGGTCGGCGCGCCGCTCGGCAGGCTGTCGAGCAGGGCCTGGCGCGTCTTCACCAGAACGCCGCTGTCTTCCAGGCGCGCGAGGTAGCGCACCACGACCTCGTCGTTCTGCCGCGCGAGCTCCGCGTTGCCCGCGGGCAGCCGGCGGTCCAGCTCCTCGCGCGCGAACTCGAGGAAGCTCGCGGACTGGCCGAACGAAACGGGAGCGCCGAAGGCACGCGTATACGGCGACGTGTCTTCGGGCTCGGGGCGTTCGAGCGCGACGGCGCGCGGCGGCGCGCCTCGGCCGCCCTGCAGCAGACGCGCCTGCCTCACCATCACGGCCATGAACGCGTCGATGGCCTGGGGCGGCACGACACCGTGACCGGCGGAAACGTCGATCACGAAGCGCGAGGCTTCCCCGTGGTCTTCGAGGCGAAGCTGGACGATCTCACCGATCAGGCGGCGGTAGCGGATGATGCGCTCGATCGCCTCCCGCATGGTTGCGCTCGCAAGCACGGCGTAGCCGAGCGCGTGGAACGTCGTCTGCAGCGTGTGGCGCGCGGCCTCGAGGCCGAACGCGGGATCGCCGCTCTCCTCGACGGCGAGGTGCCAGAGCTGCGTGAGCGCCGCGCGCGGGACGCGGCCTTCCGCGTCGGCGAGCGTGGCCGCGTCGATGCCGGCGCGAGCCGCGATCTCCACGCCGTCGAGCCCGCGTGCGTCGAGGGCGCGCACGATCGTCGCGCTCCAGCTCGCGATCGTCGACTGCCCCTTCCCCGCCATCGCCGCCCTTGTAGCCGGAAATCGGGGACGGATCTGATTTTTTGCATCGGTGAGGCCGACGCACCTGCTCGGCTTCGAAAAATCAGATCCGTCCCCGATTTCGTGAGATGGCGCTCCTGGATCGTCAGGGATCCAGGATCCCGGATCCGTGAATCTGGCTCGCCCGGCCAAGGGCTCTGGCTCGCGGGGCCAAGCGCGGGGGGCCGGCTCTGAGGCAAGCTGCGAGCCATGAGCACCAACCAGCACGCGAACGGCAGCGGCGGCAAGTCCGCCGGTAGCGAGGCCGGCCCCGTCATCCGGGTGGCCGACGTCGCATTCCCGCGCTTCCAGGCCCCCGACCTCGACCGCATGGAAGCCTTCCTCCAGGCCTTCGGTCTCCACCGCGCGGCGCGCACTCCGGACGCGCTCTACATGCGCGGCGCCGGCGGCGACCACCATGTGCACGTCACGCACGCAGGCGAGCCCGAATTCCTGGGCCTCGCATTCCACGCCGAGTCGCGCGCCGATCTCGACCGGCTCGCCGCCGCGACCGGCGCACGCGTCGAGAAGAGCACCGAGCCCGGCGGCGGCGAGGTCGTGCACCTGCGAGACCCGGACGGCCGCATCGTGGACGTGGTCTTCGGCATCGCCGCAGCCGAGCCGCTCGACCTCCGCACGCATCCGCCTCTCAACGACGGAACGGCCAAGCCCCGCGTCGTCACGCTCCAGCGCGTTGCGTCGGGCCCGGCGCAGGTGATGCGCTTCGGCCACGCCGCGCTCAAGACCACGCGGCTCGCCGAGCTCGGCGACTGGTACCGCCGCACACTCGGCATGCTCGTGAGCGACCACGTCTTCCTGGAAGGCCCCGACCAGCCGATCGGCAGCTTCCTGCGCTGCGACCGTGGCGACCTTGCGACCGACCACCACACGCTGCTGCTGCTCGAAGCGCCGGAGGCGAAGCTCGGACACTGCGCATGGGAGGTCGCCGACTTCGACGACCTCATGGTGGGCCGCGACCACCTGCTCATGAACGACAACGGTGGACGTCCGTACTGGGGCATCGGCCGCCACGTGCTCGGCGGACAGATCTTCGACTACTGGAAAGACCCGTTCGGCTTCACGGTGGAGCACTGGACGGACAGCGATCTCCTCAAGGCCGACACGCCGGCCGGCGCACACCACATCCTGAATGCCCTCAATCAGTGGGGGCCGATGCCGCCCCCCGACCTCGATTTCTAGGAGGCGCGGGCGATGGATCTCGGAATCCGCGGAAAGCGCGCCATCGTGTGCGCATCGAGCAAGGGGCTCGGACTGGCCTGCGCGACGGCTCTCGCACGCGAAGGTGCGCTCGTCACGATCAACTCGCGGAGCGCCGACAACCTGCGCGAGGCCGCCGCCGGGATCCTCGCCGCGACGGGCGTCGAGGCAGGAATCGTCGTCGGCGACATCGCGCTGGCCGAGACGCGCACGGCGCTGCTCGAGGCGTGCCCCGCGCCGGACATCCTCGTCACGAACAACGGCGGACCGATGCCGGGGCGTTACCAGGACTGGGACCGCGAGCAGTGGATCGCCGCGCTCGACGCCAACCTGCTCGCGCCGGCACTCCTGATCGCCGCGGTGATCGACGGGATGGTCGAGCGCCGCTTCGGCCGCATCGTCAACATCCTCTCCGCGATGGTGAAGGCGCCGCAGGCGGCGATGGGGCTCTCGTCGGGGGCGCGCAGTGGACTGCTGTCGTACTGCAAGGGTGTGTCGCGCGAGGTCGCGGCCTCCAACGTGACGATCAACAACCTGCTTCCGGAGCGCATCGACACCGGTCGCCAGCGCTTCATGGCCGAGCTCTCTGCGTCGATGAAAGGCCAGACCCTCGAAGAGGCCTACGACGACATCCGCTCGACGATCGCCGCGCGGCGCCTCGGCACGCCGTCCGAGTTCGCCGATGCGTGCGCCTTCCTCTGCTCGGCCCAGGCCGGTTTCATCTCCGGCCAGAACCTGCAGGTGGACGGCGGCAGCTACCCCGGCATCATCTAACGCATGAAAACCCTCGAAACGGACGTGCTCATCGTCGGCAGCGGCCCGACGGGCCTGACGATGGCGCTGCTGCTCGCACGCCAGGGCCTGCGCACGCATCTCCTCGACCGGCGGGATGGGCCGCAGCGCGCTCCCGCTGCTCACGTCGTCAACGCGCGCAGCTTCGAGGTCTGGCGCCAGGCCGGCGTGGACATGGACGCCGTCTTCGCTCTCGCCAAGGACCCGCGCGACGCCGGAGCGGTGCACTGGGTGTCGCGTCTCGGCGGCGAAGTGCTCGGCTCGCTCCCGTTCGAGCGCCAGGGCGAGGAAGTCCTCGCGTACACGCCGACGCCGCTCAGGAACCTCTCGCAACATCGGCTCGAACCCCTGCTCGTCACCGAGCTCGCCCGCCTCGCGGGCGTCGCTCCCCGCTACGGCCACCGCTGGGAGTCGCTCGTCC
>CAYYVZ010000063.1:0-17159 GCA_964475235.1 uncultured Myxococcales bacterium
GACGGATGAGACTCCGGAATCTCGGCCGCGACGGTCACCGTCGAGGCGGCGACCTGCTGGAGCAGACGGACATGGGCATCCACGTTCCGGAGCCTAGGGTGCGCGGACCGTCTCGTCCAGTCGCGTCCGCCGGCAATGTGTCTTGCATCTTGCAACTGGTAGGAGTTGGCGATGGCCGAGGCGGCGCTTTCGACGGCGACGGCGACGGCGCCCTGGCGCCTGTTCGCGGCGCACGAGAATGCGCCGTTCGCGTTCTTTATGGACCGCGCAGTAACCGCGCGGGTGGACCGCGCCGGCGATGCGCGGCCGTCGTTCGCCGGAAGCCGGCCTCGCACCCAGCTCGTCGTCGATGCCGACGGCGGCGCCCGCGTATGGAAGCTCGGTGCGTGGCACCGCATCGTCGGCGATCCCCTCCGCTGCATCGAGTCGTTCGTCGAAGAGAGCCGCGCGCAGCCCGCTGCGATACCGGCATGGCTGACCGCGCATGCGCTTCCGCGCACGGTCGGCTACCTCGCGTACGAGCTCGGACGCTTTGCCGACGGTTGCGCCACGCGGCCGGCGTGCGTGCGCATCGAGCCGGGCCTGCCGCTCGCCGTTCTGTCGACGTACGACGAGATCGACGCGTGGGACGCAACGGAAAGGCGCAGCATCCGCATCAGGTTCGCGACCGGCAGCGGGGACGGACCGCCGTGCCTGCCGCCTCCCGACGTGGAAGACTGGAGATCGACGGCACGCGAGCAGTACCGCCGCGGTTTCACGCGCGTTCGCGAAGCCATTGCCGCGGGCGACATTTATCAGGCCAATCTTTCGCGGCGGGACGTCTTCGCGCTGCACGAATCGGCGGCGAGCGCCTACGCGCGGGTGCGCGAGGTCCAGCCGGTGCCGTGGGGCGCTTTCCTCGACTTCGGCGGCTTCGCTCTGCTGTCGAACTCGCCGGAGTGCTTTCTCGTCCGTGACGGCGGGGCGCTGCTCACGCAGCCGATCAAGGGAACGCGCCCGCGTCGAAGCGATGCGCGCGAGGACGCCGCGCTCGCCTACGACCTTCGCACCGATGGGAAGGAGACTGCCGAGCACCTGATGATCGTCGACCTCGAGCGCAACGACCTGGGGCGCGTCGCGCGCACCGGCAGCGTCGACGTTCCGCGCTACGCCGAGGTCGAGTCGTTCGCGACCGTGCATCACCTCGTCTCCGACGTCGTCGCCGAAGCTCGCGACGGCGTGGGACTTGCCGAGCTGCTCGGCGCAACGTTTCCGGGCGGATCGATCACCGGCGCCCCCAAGATCCGGGCGATGGAGTTGATCGCCGAGGTCGAGGAGCACGCGCGCGGCGCCTACACGGGGGCGATCGGGTTCTTCAACGGCGGCGAGCGGCTCGAGCTCTCGATTGCGATTCGCACCGCCGTCGCGGCGCGCGGACGCGTGCTCTGCCAGGCAGGAGGCGGGATCGTCGCGGACTCCGACGCCGACCGCGAGTGGAACGAGACCGAGCTCAAGCTGGCCGCGTTCCGGCGCGCGCTCGAAGCCCGCAGAGGCCACGAGGCCGACGAAGACCTCGGAGGCGGCGAAGCCGACGAATCAATGCACGCCGAGGGCACGGCGGAGCCCAATCACAACGACGCGGCCGCGGAGCCGCGAAAGGCAAGTGTTCCGGGATGAAGTCGATCTGCTATCTCAACGGCCGCTTTGTCGACGTCGCGAAGGCGACGATTTCGCCGCTCGATCGCGGCTTCCTCTTCGGGGAGGGCCTCTTCGAGACGTGGCGCACGTACAAGGGCCGCGCCTACGGGCTGCCCGACCACCTGGAGCGCATGGCGAAGAGCGCCCGCCTCATCGGAATTCCCTTCGATCCTTCCGAGCCGTGGGAGCAGCGCTGCAACCAGCTGGCGCGCCGCAACGGGATGCTGAAAACCGACGGCGCGGTGCGCATGACGATCACGCGCGGCCGCGGCCCCGTCAGCCTCGTGGTGGACAAGACCGAAGCACCGACGACGCTGATGCTGTTCCGGCCCCTCGAGCCGACGCTCGCGCTGGTCAAAGCGAAAGGCGTCGCCGTGCATCTCGAAAGCGTCGGCTCGGGTGTCTCCGAACGCTGGCGCCAGGTGAAGTCGCTCAACTATCTCCCCGCGATTCTCGCGCGTGTCGAAGCGAAGAAGGCCGGCTGCTACGAGGCCGTGTACCACACCGAGGGCAAGGGCGGCGGCACGGTGCTCGAGGGCACGACGAGCAACCTGTTCATGGTCCGGCGCGGCGTCGTGAAGACCGCGCCGATCTCGGCGGGGCTTCTTCCGGGTGTCACGCGGCGCAAGACACTGAGGCTCGCGCGCAGGGTCGCGAGTGTCGCCGAAGAGCGTTTCACCGTCGCCGACTTGCTCGCAGCCGACGAGGTGTTCCTGACGGCGTCGTCGATCGAGGTCGTCCCGGTCGTGCGCGTCGGGAAAAAGAAGATCGCAGGCGGCAAGCCCGGGCCCGTCACGCTCGAGATACAGCGGCGCTACCGCGAGGAAGTCGCGCGCAAGCTCGGGTTGCCGATCGAGCAGCTCGGCGAATAGGGAAGAGCGACAAGCCGTATTCGCGGCGTCGGCCAAGACAGGGACAGGCACCAATTTCCTCGGCTCGCTCTCGGCCCTCGTGGCGAAAGCCGGTCGTGGGAAATTGGAGCCGGTCCCTATGGCAGGTCGAAAACGAACATCGAACCGACGCGTGCGACCGGCTTGTGGGCGCGCAGCCATTCGTAGGTGCGCGACGGCACCCAGCGCATGCGCCCGCCGAGATACCAGAAGTACGGCCGTCCCATGAGGAAGGTCGCCGACACCACGGCCTTGCCGCGGGACACGCCGCGCTCGAGCGGCGTAAACTTGACGCCGTAGAGGCCGGGATGCACGCGGCCGAAGTACGCGAGCGCGACGCTGTCGATCTTGTTGGCGTCCATGTACTCGCGCAGGCGGATCAGGTCCTGGCCCCAGTCGATGTTCGAGTCGATGAGCACGCGGTGGCCGTTCTCGGGACCGCCCGCCCACTCGTTGAAATACTGGAGATAGCGCGGCGACACCGACAGCGTTCCCGCGACGAGCCAGGCCAGGCCGAGCGCGGTCGCGGTGCCGGGCAGCCACGCGCGCGCAACGTCGGCGTGATTCCGGGACGCGGGAGCGCCGGCCTCCGGCCCTTCGGCGCGCGCCGCGAAAATCGGAAGGCTCTGCAGTCCTGCCACGATCCACGGCGCGATCGCGATGAAGAACAGAGGATAAGCCGCAAGCACGTGCCGCTCGCCGATATAGAGCGAGTTGAACGCCGAGTTGGCGCCGAACAGCAGCACGATCGGAACGAAGACCGCGTAGTCGCGCCTGCCGCGGCTGCGTCCCGCCATCCACGCGCCGAGCGCGAGCAGCCCCGCGCCGAGCACCGGCAGCGGGCACTTCGCCGCGAAGGCCGCCAGGTGGTAATACCACCAGCCGTCCGCCGACAACTCGCCCCACAGGAAATACGAAGGCTCGTGGCCCTTGCCGACTTCGAGCACCATGTCGACGCCGTGGAGAAAAGGCGTCGGCAGCGGCAGCCTGAGCCACGGCAGCGTCTCTGCGAGCGTCGCGAGCTTTCCGCCCGGCGTGAGCGGCGCGGCGCTCAGCAGAGCGAACGTCCCGTCGAACGCGTAGCCGGCGTTGAGCGTCAGCACGGTGACGGCGCCCGCCGTCACCAGCATGGCTGCCCATTGCGCGAGCGGGATGCGCGCGCGGGGCTCCATCACGATGCGGATCGCCCACGTCACGACGATGCACGCAACGAGCACCGGTCCCGAGAGCTTGAGCAGGTTGGCGGCGCCGAGCGCGAAGCCCACCCACGCCGCCCGCTTTAGCGACGGCGCCTCGAGCATCCACCAGTTCACGTAGAGCGCGAGGAGGAAGCCCAGCACCCCGGCCATGTCGATGGTGGCGAGGTGCCCGTGCGCGAGCAGCGACGGAGCGAACGCGAACAGGCCGAGGGCAGCCAGCGCGGCGTTCGCACCGTAGAGATCGAGGGTCCACTTCGCCATCAGGCACGCAGCGACCAGCGAGAGAAGCAGCATCATCGAGCGCGACTCGACGAAGTACTGCTGGTAACGCGCGGCGTTGGCCTGCTGGAAGTACGCTCCGTAGCCCCACGTGACCGTTCCAGCCGGCGGGTCGAACACCGGCCGGTCCAGCAGCATCGGCAGCGCCATGAACATGCGCGACAGGTGCGAGTTGATCGGATCGTCGCGCAGGTCGCCGGTCTCCAGGATGTGAAGGCCGAGCGGCATGTGACCGGATTCGTCGATGGTGACCGAGTCGCGCGTGGCCGCGACGAAGCCCTGCACGGCGAAAGCCGCGAGCAGCGCGAGCGCGACGAGCGCGTGACGGACGGTCACGCGCCGGCTCGGTTCGATTGCGGCAGGGCGGCGCGGAGCTACGACCGGCGCGGCGGCCGGCGGGATCGGCCGGCGGCGTTGCTTCTCACTTCGCGGCGGCATCGATCCTGGCCAGCAGGTCGCGCACCGTCTCGTTGGCCGGATCGGCCCTGCCCGCCTGCTCGAGCTGCAGGCGGGCCTGCGCGAAACGGCCGGCCTGCGCGTGGTGCTGTGCGACGCGGATGCGAGTCTCGACGTCGAAGTCCGTCGGCATGCCGCCGGCGATCGCCTTCTCGAACCATGTGAGCGCCTGCTCACGCTCGCCGATCGTCTCGAGAAGGCGCGCGTAGGCGAGCTGGCCGGTGTAGAAATCGACCGGCCACTGCCATGGCCAGGTCCGCGGCGCTCCGCCGATCGCCTCTACGGTCTTCTGTTGCCATTTCGTCGCGAACGCGTCGCGGGCGAGCGCGATCTTCTCAGCGTTCTCGCCCGCGCGCACGAACGTAGCGACGGTCTCGTCGTGGTAGACGAGCTTCCATTCGGGCGACGACATCAGCCCGCGGATGAACGGGTGCCGGTTTCCCCAGCGGTGGAAAACCATGACGCTCTCGATGCCGCGCGCATCGGCGTCCTTCTTCCACTGCGGCAGGTTCGAGAGGCTCTGCAGGTAGGCGCCGAAAAACGGCGTGTCGTAGACCTCGAGTCGGCCGTCCACGTATACGCCCTTGCCGCTCGGGTCGTCCCAGCTCAGGTAGCCGCCGGCCGTCATGTCGTTGAACGTCGGGCCGGGCAGCTTCTGCTCGCGGAAGAACTCGACCGCGCGCTCCTGGAAATTCGACTCGAACGTGCCGAGGCCGAACTCGTGCGTCTCCCCCGTTCTCGCGTACCAGTCGTTGGTGACGACCGATGCGCAGATCGCGATCGCGACGGACAGCACCGCCGCGGCCGCTCCGCGCATCACGAGCGGCGAGAACGCGGAGCGGGGCAGCTTCGAAAGCAGCACCCCCGCGCACGCACCGACGACCGGCACGGCGCCGATCGCAAAGATGCCGACGTTGCGCCGCGCGAGCAGCGACAGGTACGCGAGCGCGGCGGCGAAGACGATGGCCCCGATGTCGAAGCGGCCCGCCGGCTCGTCGTTCGCGGCCGGCAATCTCCTGTCCTTCGCGAAGGCTCGCACGACCCCCGCGACGACGGCGAGCGCGGCGAACGTGAACACGAAGACCTGGTAGGAACCGAGCGCGAACGTGAGGAAATAACCCGAGAACGGCGGCTTGAACTCGCCGATCACGCCGTAGACGGGGCTCGAGCCGTCGATGCGCGTCATCAGCTCGATCGGGAACAGAAGGGCACGAAGGAAATAGGGGTTGAGGAGCGTCGCTGCGATCGCGGCTGCGCCCCATTTGAACAGCTCGCGGCGCGCGGCTTCGGGCCACTCGGCGTCGCGGCGCCAGCCGGAGGGCAGCAGCGGAAGTGCCGCGACGACGGCGCCGGCCATCGCGCAGCCGATCGCCGCGACGCCGAGGATGAACAGCGAGTGCATGTTCGCCCAGAGCACCATGAGCGGAACCAGCCAGCGCAGGCGCGCGGCGTTGGTGCGGCCCTCGGCAAGCACGAGCTGGATGGCGGCGAGCAGCGGGAACGACGCCATCTCTGGCCGGATGAGGAATCGCTCGTTGACGGTCGCGGCCACCCACACGAGAAGCAGCGTCGTCGTGACCGCTCCCGTGTAGCGGCCGATGTGCCGCGCGAGCAGCGCGAACGTGACGACGAAGCAGGCGACCGACGCAATCACGAGGGCGCTGGCGCCGCCGACGTTCCAGACCGCGTACAGCAGTACGTCGTAGAGCCACTGCAGGTTGATCCACTCGTTCTGCGGCACGGTGAACGAGAGGACGTCGTGGTCGGGGACCCGGCCGTTCTGGACGATCCAGCGGCCGGAGGCGAGGTGCCACCACGTGTCGAAGTCGTCGAGGCGGCGCAGCGCGAACACGGCGACCACCACGAGGGCGGCGATCGGGAGCGCGCCGATCAGGCGGTCGACGATGGTCTTCGAACGGTAGCTGGAGGCCGGTGCCGGCGGAGACGGTGCGGGCGACGCGGGTATGGACGGCGCGACATGCGCGCCTATGGACGGCGCGACGTGCGCGCCTGTGGGCTGCGCGGGTGCGGCCGGCGGCGGCGTTTCGCGAGACTTTCCGCGCGGCGGCTTGCCGCGTCCCGGCTTCTTCACGAGGCCCTGCGCGCCTGGCGCCAGTTGGCGGCCGACTCGCGAGCCCACGCGTCGGCCGCAAGGAGTTTCTCGATCGACTCGCACGGCACTGGCGTCCACGCGTCCATGCACGACGCGACCGTCGAGGCGATGTCGGGAAACGAAATGTCGCCGTCGAGGAAACGCGCCACCGCGACTTCGTTGGCGGCGTTGAGCACGGCCGGCATCGCACCGCCCGCATCGAGGGCGCGCCACGCGAGGCCGAGGCAGGGGAAACGGCCGAGGTCCGGTCGCGCAAATGTGAGCGTCGCGGTGTCGGCGAGGTCGAGGCGCGGAAGGTGTCCGAGCTCGAGCACGTCGGGCCACGCGAGCGCGTAACCGATCGGTATCGTCATGTCGGGAAGCGCGAGCACGGCGACGACGGATTCGTCGCGGTAGCGTACGAGCGCGTGCACGATGCTCTGGGGATGCACGAGGACCTCGATATCGGCCGGGGCGACGTCGAACAGCCAGCGCGCCTCGATCACTTCGAGCCCCTTGTTCATGAGGCTGGCGGAGTCGATCGTGATCTTCGCACCCATGTTCCACGTCGGGTGCCTCAGCGCCTCGGCGCGCGTCACCACCTTGAGCTGTTCGGCGGTGTGCTCGCGGAAGGGACCGCCCGACGCTGTGAGCACGATCTTCTTCACGTGGGTGCGGTCGCGGCCGGCGAGGGCCTGGAACACGGCGTTGTGCTCGCTGTCCACGGGCAGCAGACGGCTGCCGGACTTTTTCGCGTGGCGCTGCACCAGCTCGCCCGCGACGACCATCACTTCCTTGTTGGCGAGCGCGACGTCGATGCCGGCGTCGATGGCGGCCAGCGTCGGCTCGAGGCCGGCCGCACCGACCAGCGCCGACAGCAGGATGTCGGTTCCGGGCGCGCAGGCTGCGGCGAGAAGCCCCTCCCGGCCGGAAAAGACTCGCGGCGCCGCGTCGCCCATCTCGCTGCAGAGCGCGCGCTCGAGCTCGGCGGCATCCGCTGCAGAGGCAACGGTGACGACGGCGGGGCGAAGAGCGAGAGCCTGGTTCTTGAGGTCGGCCGCGCGACGGCCGGCGGCCAGCGCGGTCACGTGAAAGCGGTCGGGGAAACGCTCGATCAGCGCGACGGTTTGCGTGCCGATCGATCCGGTCGAGCCAAGGATCGATACGCCCTTTCGTCCCGCCGCGGCCACTCGCGGGTATTAGGTTGCCGACGACAGGGTGTCAAAGCGGGTGATCCGGTTGGTGATTCTGCGGATGGTCCACCGGCTGGTCCTGTTGCGTTGCCGCGAGCCTCGACGAGGCGGCATCGAGCGTGCGGCCGCGTGCGCCCGCTTTCGATTGACATCCTGACGGCTGGCTCCTACCGTCCGCGCCGCGAGCCGATCGAGGGCCAAGCGTGAGCTGGAACTCTCCGTCGGGAACGAGGTGCAACTCCTCGACTGCCCCGCAACTGTGAGGGGGGACGGACGTCGCAAGAAGCCACTGGGTGCGCGCTTCAGAAGGAAGCGGCCTGGGAAGGCGCGACGCTCCGGAAGATCCCCGAGTCAGGATATCGACGCGGCTTGCATGGTTGAACCTTCCGACGGGGAAGGAGCGACCGGGATGCCGCCGCGCCGTCTGTTCCAGCAAACGGAGCGGGCTCCGGCTCGATCCCGAATCTCTCTCCCTTTTCGTCCGGAAGTTGCTGCGCCGCTGCGGGCCGACCGCCCGGCGCAAGGTTCCTCTGGAAGAAAGGGATGCGGCAAGAAGCAGGCACGAGCGATCCGCTGCGCTCCCTCGATGGAGCCGCGCTGCTGCGCCTGCTGCGTGGGCGGCACGTTTCCCGGGCGCCCTGCCTGCTGCACGGCGCGGCACTGCTTGCGTGCCTGTTGCTGACGGCCGGGATCGCCGGTTCGCAGGAGGCGCCTCCCGATATCGAGCTCGCGCCCATCCAGGTCGAGGGCGTAAAGCCGGAAGAGAAGGCTCTCGTCGAACGCAGCTTCGAGACCCCGGAGGACGTCACCGGCTTCGGCGAGACGATTTTCGCCGAACCGCTATGGCGCAGCTTCGAAACACCCGCCGAGCTTCTCGGCGAGAGCGTCGGCGCGCAGATCAGGCGACAGGGTGGACGGGACGACTTCTCGACGCTCACGATCCGCGGCGCGCCTTCCGCGCAGGTTCGCATCCTGCTCGACGGCGTGGCGCTCGGGCGGGCGTCGGACAGTGTCGTCAATCTCGCCGACCTTCCAATGGACATCGTCGAGCGCATCGAGATCTACCGCGGGTTCGCGCCGGTTTCGCTGACGCCGGTCTCGGCGGCGGGCGTCGTGAACGTGGTGACGCGCCAGCCGGACAAGGCGACGGCGATGGCCGCCGCGGGCGGCGGGTCTTTCGGAACCGCCAAGGTGAACGTCGGCGGCGCAGGGCCACTGCTCGGCGGATCGGCGTCGGCGTTCGCAGCCTACAGGCACACCGAAGGCGACTTCGACTACGTCGACCCCGGTCTCGAGCACAACCCGGACGACTCGAAAGTCGGCAAACGCACCAACAACGACGGCGATGCCGTCGAAGGACTCGTGCGCTGGAATCGCAGCGTCACCGACGGGACCGATCTGCGGCTGCGCAACCACCTCTTCTACAAGGTCGAGGGCGTGCCCGGCATCGCGGCCTTCCCGCGCGACGCGCGGCTCGAGACGACGCGCGAGATCGCGGCTGCAGGCATCGGCTCGAAGGACGGCCGCTGGAACGTCGACGAGATCGTCACGTGGGAAGAAAAGCGCCTGAGCGATTCCGACTCGTTCGACAGCACCGACAACACTTCGGAGACGGCGGGGTCGTCGTCGATCGTGCGGTTTGCCCGTCCGCTCGGCGAGTCGCACTGGTTGTCGGGCAGCGGCGACTTCACGTACGAGGACTTCGACCAGAACAACGAAAGGCCGGCCCTCGTCGATGCGCAGGCCGATCGCTCGTCGCTCGCCGTGGCCGTCGGCGACGACTGGACGGTCGAACGCCTGCGCACCACGCTCGGCATGCAGCTTCGCCACCAGGAGCTGTGGAATTCGTCCAACTCGACCGTCGCACCCGACGACCACGACCGCTCGACCGATCCGCGCGTGGGCCTGAAGTGGGAGCCGCTCGCGGGGCTCGCGATCAAGAGCAACGTCTCGACCTACTTCCGCCCTCCGAACTTCGACGAGCTCTACGGCACCGACGGCTTCACGGTCGGCAACCCCCGGCTCGAGCCGGAGACGGGCCTCGCCTGGGATGCGGGGCCGGAATGGACCTTCGAGCGCGAGCCGTTCGGAAAGCTCGGCGTCAGCTACTCGTACTTCGGCAGCGACATCGACGACATCATCGTCGTTCAGCTCAACTTCCGCCGCGAGTCGCGCGCGGACAACGTGTCGAAAGCGAAGATTCGCGGCCACGAGTTCCGCCTCGAATGGAAAGGCCCGGCCGGTCTCGCGCTGTCGGGCAACTACACGCACCAGGACGCGAGGAACGACTCGGGGACGCCCGGTCTCGACGGGCTGGATCTTCCCGGCATCGCGCCGGACGAAGGCTGGATGCGCGTATCGTGGACGCGCGGCCTTTTCGTCTTGTCGTACGACCTCGACGTCACGGGCTCGCACTACATCGACAGCGAGCACGACAAGCCGAAGCTGCCGACGCGGACCGTCCACGGCGTGTCGGTGGTGTGCGGCCCGTTCTGGAACGGATGGCGCGTGACGCTGGAAGGCAGCAACCTCGGCGATTCGCTGGTACCGGACGAGATCGGCTACCCGCTGCCCGGCCGCGCGTTCTACGCAACGCTGAGCTGGGCCGGCAGCTACGCGGAGAAGAGCTGAGATGCGTGCGTTGCGACTGCTTCGTGCCGGCGCGTTCGTCCTGCTGTTCGGGCCCGCGTCCGCCGCGCACGCCGCGCTGTGCGGCGATACGAGCGGCGACGGCTTCTTCAAGACGTCGGATGCACTGGCGACCCTCAAGCTCGCGGTCGGCGGCGGAAGCTACGACCGTCGCGGCGACGTCTTCCCGCGCGCCGTCGGACCGTCCAGCCAGGCCGGCGACGGCAAGCTTGGGGCCAGCGATGCGCTGGAGGCACTGAAAGCCGCCGTCCAGGGAAGGATTCCGCCGTGTCGCGGTGCCGTCGCGGGTCGCGCGGTGGTGACCACGGCACCTTACGATTTCTACAGCTCGGCCGGGTTCGCGGTCGTGGACGTGGCGACCCGCAGCTTCGAGTTCAGCGGCGGCGCGCTCGACGGAGACGCGGTCATCCGCACGCCGCGCGGAACGCCGGTGGTCGTGAACCGCCACAACTTCAACTCGCTGCAGGTCCTCGACACCGAGGACGAAGAACTTCCGACCATCAAGGACTGCAGCGTCTCCGACGGCTTCAACTCGAATCCCCAGGACGTGCTGCTTCTGTCCGACACGAAGGGCTACGTGACGCCGTACGCGGGCGGCGATCTGTTCGTCATCTCGCCGCCGGTGCTGTTCGATCCGGAGATCGACCCTGTCTGCGACGGGCTCATCACCGGCCGCATCGACCTGTCGTCGTTCGACAGCGACGGCGTGCCGCAGATGGACCAGATGCTCGCGCTGGGCAGCGAGCTCTACGTTTCGCTCCAGCTCCTCGACGACGAGATCGGCGGGCTTCCACCCAAGCAGGCAGGCGTGATCGCGGTGATCGACACGGCTACCGACGAGCTGGCCGGCAGCATTCCCCTCGCGTTCGAGAATCCGTTCGGCGAGACGAAGGGGCTGCCGTACGACGAGTTCCAGAAGCGCATCTTCGTCGGAGGCCCGGGCAACGTCGGCACGCTCGACGACGGCGGCATCGAAGCGATCGATCCGGTGGCGAAGCAGTCGGCCGGCATCGTGATGACGGGCGCGGACATCGGGCAGGACATCTTCGACTTCGTGATCGTCGGCACCAGGCGGGCGTTCGCGATCGTCGCCGACGAAGAATCGAACTCCGTCGTGGACCTGGACATCGGCACGAACCCCGCGAACAGGAAGATCCGGCAGGTGCTGCTGTCGAGTACCGCCCTCATCACCGACATCGAAATGACCGAGCTCGGCGAGCTCTGGGTGGCCTACCGGGGCGAGACGAAGCAGGACCCGCCCGGCATCCGCATCTTCGACGTCACCGACGACTCCGAGCCCGGACCTGCGATCACTCTCGGCCAGGCGCCGTTCACGCTGGCCTTCGTGCAGTGAGCCCCGAGCCGGCGCGGACAGTCTCCGATCGGGAGCTCGGTCTCGCCGCTCGCCAGCTCGCGGCTCCCGTTCCCGATTTTCGTCGAAACATGTACCCGTCCCCGTTTTTCGGGTAGTCGGCGCGCGTGCTGTCGGCGAGAGAAGAGACTCCCCTGGCCATGGCGCTGCCGTGGCTGGTGGTGCTGTTCGCGCTGGTCGCGTGGCTCGGCCGCGTGGATCTGCTGACACCCGACGAAGCGCGGCACGCGGAGATCGCACGCGAGATGTTCCTCGAAGGAAACTGGCTCGCGCCGCGCATCTACGGCGAGCCCTACTACGACAAGCCCGCCCTGTTCTACTGGCTGACGGGCTCCTCGCTGTGGCTGTTCGGTCCGAGCGCGTGGGCGGCACGGCTGCCGTCGGTCGCCGGTGCGCTGTTCTCGATCGTGATGACGGCGAAATGGGTTCAGGCCGCGTGGGGCATCGGCGCGGCGCGCTGGTCGATGATGCTGATGGGCACGACGCTCTTCTTCGTGGCCGTCGGCCGTTACGTCGTGATCGACATGCTGCTCACGGCTGCGCTCACGGGAGCGCTCGCGTGGCTCGGACTCATCCTCAACGACCCGTCGGACAAGCGGCGGCCGGTCTGGCCGATGTACGCGTGTACGGCCGTCGGCTGCCTGGCCAAGGGACCGGTCGCCCTCGTCGTCGTCGCCGGCGTGGCCGTGGTCGCGGCGCTGTTCGAGCGAAAGCCTCTCCTCCTGCTGCGCCTCCACCCTTTTCGAGGGGCCCTGCTCATCGCCGTGCTCGCGGGCCCCTGGTACGCCGCGGCCTACGCCACCGATCCGCAGTACATCAAGACCTTCCTCTGGGAGCACAACTTCGCGCGTTACGCGGTGCCCGGAGCGCTCGCCCACCAGGAGCCGTGGTACTTCTACATCCTCGCGCTCCCCATCGTGCTGCTACCCTGGAGCATTCTCGTGCCGCCAGCGCTCGCGGCAGCCTGGAAGAGTCCGACCGCCGGAGTTCGCCACGCCCTCGCGTGGGCGACCGTCGTGATCGGCTTCTTCAGCTTCGCGCAGACCAAGATTCCCACCTACGTACTGAGCGCGTTCCCGCCGCTGCTTGCGCTGACGGCCGTCTACATCGACGACGTCCTGACGCGGCGCGTCGAGATGCCGCGCGCCGTCGAGTTCGCGATCGTCGGATGGACCGTCCTTGCGGCGGCCATTGCCGTCAGCGGAGGCCTGTGGATCGCGATCGAGTCGCCTGCGAGCTGGCTGCGCCCCTTCCTGGCCGCCCCCGCGATCGCGATCGCGGTGTGGACCTATCGCCACGCACGCGACAGCGCGGCGCTGGCCGCGGCCGTGGTCGGCTCGTCGCTGTCGCTCGTCGCGATGGTCTATGGAGGCGCGGCCGACGCCGTGAACGCACGCGAAAGTCAGCGGGATGCCGCGAGAATCGTGCTCGACCACCTGCCGCCGTGGTCGGCGCTGACGAGCTATCGCATGGCGCCGCACGCGCTCGCGTTCTACGCGGGGCGTTACGTGCGGCGCGCCGAAGACCCCGAGTCGGCCGTGCCCGAGCTCTTCGCGGGCAGCGACGCGGCGCTTCTCACGCGCAGCAAGTTCCTCGCAGAGCTCGGTCTCGAGCCGATGCCGTCCTGGATGAAGGTGGTGTGGGAGGCGGGCGACGGCCAGGTGCTCGTGCTCGGCGGACGCCCGGCCGAAGAGTTCGCGGCGAACGAGGAGAGATGGCGGAGAAGGGAGGGAGTCGAACCCTCCGCCGACCGCTGACGGCCGGCATCACGGTTTTGAAGACCGGCCGGGCCACCGGGCCCGATCCCTCTCCTCGGTGGACATGCGCCGGACGCTCGATGGACACGCTCCGACGACTTCGAGGCAAGCTTGCGACGACCTCGCGGCAAACCTCGACTGTACGACGCAAGTCCACGATTTGACGCACTTTCGTTCCGGTTGCCCAAGCCCTGTCCGGATGGTCTAATACCGCATCTTCCGACAGAAGACGCTCACAGCGCAGGGGCTGAGGGCGTCGCGGACCTGAAAAAGAGAGGGGTTTTGGGAATGAATAGGCTATCGACCTTCCTGAAGGTAGCAGTGTGCTTGGCGGTCCTCGCACCGTCGTCCGCCCACGCGATTTACCGCAGCCAGAGCGTGGATCTCGGCGGACATCTCCGTACGACCAACATCTTCCGTCACCCCGACATCGACCAGTGGGCGTTCATCATGCAGCGCAACAGCCTCAAGCTCCGCCTGGAGTACAAGTGGCTGCAGCGCGGCAAGGCGTTCGGCATGTTCAACGTGCCGTTCATCGATCGTTCCGACATCTTCGTGCTCTACCGCGGCGTGTACGATTCGATCTACGACATCACGCCCGGACAGATCGAGCGCGAGGATCTGCAGGGCGATCCGATCGAAGCGCCGTTCGCGCGCATCGAGAGCATTCCGAAAGACGTTCGCGACGAGCTCAAGTTCAACAACCTGATCCGTGAAGCGTACATGGACATCTACTTCAAGACGCTTCCGCTCACGCTGCGCATCGGAAAGCAGCAGGTGGTGTGGGGCGAGAGCGACGGCTTCCGCATGCTCGACCGTGCCAACACGCTCGACCTGAGCTGGCACTTCTTCCAGGAACTTCCGCCTCCGGGTTACGGCTTCGACGAGCTTCGCCAGCCCTTCTTCATGGTGAAGGGTCTGTGGGACTTCAAGCAGATCGGACCGCTCTCGCAGACCTTCCTCGAGGCGTACTGGACTCCGGGCTTCGACTGGAACCCGGGCAAGATCGGATTCCTTCCGCGTCCGTGGGGCGTTCGCCTCCTCGATCCGCTGTCGAACCAGAAGGGCACCGGTGTGCTGCAGTCCGATTCGTTCTGCGCCGTGGCGTCGGACGGAACCTGCGACGGGCTGCTCAACGACACGAAACTGTTCAACCAGGGCAACTACGAAAAGAACGCGGCGGAGAACAGCCAGTTCGGCGTGCGCTTCCACTTCCTCGCGGGCTCGACCGAGTGGAGCATCAACTACCTGTACCAGCGCTTCGCGCCCGACGGGTCGCCGACGGCGATCATCCGCGGCATTCCGGAGAGCCAGCAGGTTTACGTGCCGGAAATCGGCTCGAAGGACGACCCTGCCGCTTACCTCGACGCAACGACCTACTGCGACGGCCTGCGCTACGACGGCGACAATCCCGACATCGCGGCGATCATCCCGTGGGCGAAGAACCAGTTCTGCGCGGAGTACTTCGCACCGTACATCCACACCGTCGGCCTGTCGTTCAACTGGTTCGAGGGTGACTGGACGCAGACGGTGTGGCGCGTCGAGACCATCATCGACTTCGACCTTCCCTTCTACGACGGCGACAAGCAGGTCGCGCTCTACGGCCGTTCGCCGAACGGCCCGACGCTGCTGCCGGGCATCACCAAGCGCAACATGTGGAAGGGCATGCTCGCGTTCGACCGCCCGACCTGGATCCGCTGGCTGAACAAGAAGACGACGTTCTTCCTGTCGGGCCAGATGTTCTGGCACTACATCATCGACCTCGAGCGCCGTCGCTGCGCGATCAACGACCAGCCCGAGTACAACCCCGACGGGACGAAGAACGAGAACTTCATCGGCTACACGTCGGACTACCGCGAGAACTGCGGCAACGACACGACGATGCTGCTGCCGGGCGAGCAGACCGGATTCATCGGACCGCTCGATCTTCCGAAGCTCGACGCGCCGGCGGGGCGCGGCCGAGACACGATCCACCAGTGGGAAATGCTGATGACCTTCGCGGCCCTCGGCTTCTACCGCGGCGGCACGCTGGTCCCGGCCTTCATTTACCTGCTCGATCCTGTGAACAGCTACTCGCAGGAAGTCGCGATCGGCTTCGACTGGTTCTACACGCCCGACCTCGCGTTCAACCTGACGACGCGTCTGATCTGGGCAGGTGCGCCGTGGGAGCCGTACGACGGCCACAAGAACGACGTCGACGTCGACCGCGGCGAGTTGTTCGAGCCGTGGTTCCTCGGCGGCGGAAGCCGCGGACGATCGGAGACCAGCATCCAGTTCACCTGGCAGTTCTGATCTGCTGAACCTCGCGCCGAGGCGGGGGCGAAAGAAAAAGGCGGGAGAAGGAAATCCTTCTCCCGCCTTTTTCTTTTCCGATGCTCGCCGTTTCGCTCCCCCGCCTACTCCGGTCCGGCGAAGCTGACTCGCCGTTCAGGCGAACACGAAGTCTCGGTCCTACTTCTCTGCCGCGGGTGCCGGCTCGTCGATCTTGCAGCAGATCGCCATCGCTCGCGTGCGTGCCTGAACGGGGCAGTCGGTGCCGCCCGTCTGCATGCACGTGAAAAACGCTTCCTCTGTAGTTCCGGGATGATCGACGATCTGCTGGATGATGCCCGTCGCCGCCGTCTGGCAGGATCCGTCCTCTTCGGGCCGTGTCTCTGCGTAACAGGTGCCGCCCGTCAGCATCTCGCCCCGCGCGCACTTCACGCGCGAACCCAGGGCTGCATTGCGGCCCTCGCCCGTGGGCGTGTCGGCCACGACCTTGCGGCACACCAACTGAGGCGCGGCGTCCGCCTGCTGCGCGCCGGCAACGATAAGGGCGCCCGCCAGCATCAGCAGCGCGCCCGAGCCCACGAACACGCCCGATAATGTTCTCGATGTCACTCGCACATTGTCCTCCAGGATCCGGTGCTCCGGATGTTGTGAGTGCGATTGTCAGCGAACCCGCCGCTGCGTCAATCGCCGCTCTGACGCGGGTTTGGCCGCCGATATGGTCTTGACTCCACTGCGACCCGGCCGTTAGGGTACCGCCGACTCGGGGCCGACCGCGCTCTGGAAGGGCGCCCGAGACATGCCCGCTACCAGGCTTCGGCCCCCCACGGTTCAGCCACAATCAGAGGAGGAGGATATGAAATCACGTACCATTACACGGAGCAGCTCGGTCGCACTCGCGATCGCCACGCTGCTCACCGCCATGCCGGCGGCCGCGGCGCTCGACGCCGACTCGGTCGCGTGTCGCACGGCGGTCTCGAAGAACATGGGCAAGCTCCTCAAGACTGCCCACAAGGTTATCGCCGGCTGCCACAAGTCGCGCGACAAGGATCCTCTCCTGTCGGGCACGGACTGCAACGACATGACGGCGGCCGACGCTGCCAAGGCCAAATTCGCGGGAGCGGGAACCAAGGCCGTCACTGCGATCACGGACGCCTGCACCCCCGCGGCTGTCACGGGGCTGACCGCGGCCAACAACACCGGCAGTGACAAGGAATGGTACGTGTCGTGTCCGGTGGACCCGTGCCCCGGCGTGACGGGCATCATCGACACCGATACCGACCTCGCGAACTGCCTCGTCTGCGTGGCCGAGACCCAGGCCGAGGCC
>CAYYVZ010000064.1:0-17111 GCA_964475235.1 uncultured Myxococcales bacterium
CGCCCTCGAACGCGAGGATGTGCGTGGCGATGCGGTCGAGGAACCAGCGGTCGTGGCTGATCACCACGGCGCAACCCGAGAACTCGACGAGCGCTTCTTCGAGCGCGCGCAGGGTGTCGACGTCGAGGTCGTTGGTCGGCTCGTCGAGCAGCAGCACGTTGCCGCCGGACTTGAGAAGCTTGGCGAGGTGCACGCGGTTGCGCTCGCCGCCCGACAGCACCTTCACCTTCTTCTGCTGGTCGTTGCCCTTGATGTTGAAGCTGGCGGCGTAGGCGCGCGAATTCACCTGGCGCTTGCCGACCATCACGTATTCCTTGCCGCCGTCGCTCACCTCTTCCCACGCCGTCTTCTCGCCGTCGAGTGCCTCGCGGCTCTGGTCGACGTAGGAAAGCGCAACGGTGTCGCCCACGGTGAGCGTGCCGCCGTCGGGCTTCTCGCTGCCCGTGATCATGCGGAACAGCGGGGTCTTGCCGGCGCCGTTCGCGCCGATGATGCCGACGATGCCGCCCCTCGGCAGCGTGAAGTCGAGGTTCTCGAAGATCAGGCGCTCGCCGAAGGCCTTCTTGAGACCCTTGCCCTCGACGACGAGGTCGCCGAGGCGCGGGCCGGGCGGAATCACGATGCGGCCGCTCTCGGGAGCTTCCTGGGCCTTCTCGTGCTCGCTGCGCAGCGACTCGTACTGCGCGACGCGGGCCTTGCTCTTGGCCTGGCGTGCACGCGGCGACATGCGCACCCACTCGAGCTCGCGTTGCAGCGTGCGGCGGCGGCCGGACGCTTCCTTCTCTTCCTGCTCGAGGCGCTTCTCCTTCTGCTCGAGCCAGGACGAGTAGTTGCCTTCCCACGGGATGCCCTGGCCGCGGTCGAGCTCGAGGATCCAGCCGGCCACGTTGTCGAGGAAGTACCGGTCGTGCGTAACCGCGATGACCGTGCCTTTGTACTCGGACAGATGACGCTCGAGCCACGCAACCGACTCGGCATCGAGATGGTTGGTGGGCTCGTCGAGCAGCAGGATGTCGGGCTGCTTCAGCAGGATCTGGCAGAGCGCCACGCGGCGCTTCTCGCCGCCCGACAGCGTCTCGCACTTCATGTCGCCCGGCGGCAGGCGCAGGGCGTCCATGGCGATCTCGAGATGACGGTCGAGCTCCCACGCGTCGGCAGCGTCGATCTCGTCCTGCACCCTGCCCTGCTCGGCCAGCAGCTTGTCCATCTCTTCGTCGGACATCGGCTCGGCGAACTTCGCCGAGATCTGCTCGAAGCGGGTGAGCAGCGCACGCGTGCCCGCCACGGCCTCCTCGACGTGCTCGAGAACCGTGCGGTTAGGATCGAGCTCCGGCTCCTGCGGGAGGAACCCGATCGTGACGCCTTCCGAGACGATCACCTCGCCGGCGAAGTCCTTGTCCACGCCCGCGATGATGCGCAGGAGAGTGCTCTTGCCGGAGCCATTGAGGCCGAGGACACCGATTTTCGCGCCCTTGAAGAAGGAGAGCCAGATGCCCTTGAGCACCTCGCGCCCCTGCGGCGTCATCTTGCGGACGCCCGTCATGTTGAAAATGATCTGCGGCATGGCGGGCGGCCTTATCCGGGTCGATCCGCAAGGTCCACATACGAAGGTTGGATTGGAGGCGGGTAGCGCATAGAAACGGCGGATGCGGCCGCCTGAGGGGTCGCCCATTTCAAGCCCTTCGTGGAGAAGCTCATGATTCAGCGTTCCCTTTCCCCGCTCGCCTTGCTCGCTCTCGCCCCGCTCGTGGCTGCCGTTCTCACCGCTGCCTCGGCGGCGAACGCCGATTCGCCCACGGACGTGGTGGCGACGGTCGGCGACTCGACCATCACTCGCGCCGAGCTCGAGAAGGCCGTCAAGGCCCAGCTCATCGAGATCGACAACCAGCGCTACGAAGTCCTCGAGGACGGCCTCAACAACCTCGTCTCCGAGAAGCTGCTCGGGCTGGAGGCCAAGGCCGCCGGCAAGTCCACCGAGGACTACCAGAAGGAGCTCATGACGGCGTCGGTGGCCGAGCCGACCGACGCGGACGTCCAGAAGGTCTACGACGAGAACAAGGAACAGCTCGGCGGCAAGTCGCTCGAGGAAGTGAAAGGCCGCATCGTCGAGTTCCTGAAGAACCAGGGCCGCGCGCAGAAGGCCCAGACCCTCCTCGCCGAGCTTCGCACCAAGTACAAGACCGACATCAAGCTGGCTCCGCCGATCATCGAAGTGAGCGACGCGGGACGCGCGTCCCGCGGCGGCGGCGCGGGCGCGCCGATCACGATCATCGGGTTCTCCGACTACGAGTGCCCGTACTGCAAGAAGGGCGAGGAAGTCATCGCCGAAGTGATGCTCGCGTACGGCGACAAGGTCCGTTACGTGCACCGCGACTACCCGCTGCCCTTCCACAAGAACGCGCGCCCGGCGGCGGAGGCCGCTCGCTGCGCCGGCGAACAGGGCAAGTACTGGGAAGTCCACGACGCGCTCTTCAAGGCGCCGAGCCTCGAGGGAACCGCGGTTGTCGATGCCGCCGTCGCGGCCGGCGTGGACAAGGCCAAGCTCGAGGCTTGCCTCGCCGACGGCCACGTCAAGCCGATGATCGACGAGGACATGACGGCCGGCGGCGACGTCGGCGTCACCGGAACGCCCGCGTTCTTCGTCAACGGGCGCATGCTCTCGGGCGCGCAGCCGCTCGAGCGCTTCAAGTCCATCATCGACGCCGAGCTCGCCAAGACGTCGAATTGATTTCGAATTGATCTCGAACTGACCGCTGCGGGACGGTTCCTCGAACCGCGAGGGACCGTCCCGCCGTTTTTTGCCGGGGGAGCGTCCGCATGCCGCGCATCGTCTGTCTCGATCTCGAGGGCGTCCTCGTCCCGGAAGTCTGGATCGCCTTCGCCGAGAAGACGGGCATTCCGGAGCTGAGGCGCACGACGCGCGACGAACCCGACTACGACAAGCTCATGCGCGGCCGCATCGAGATTCTCGACCGCCACGACCTGAAACTGCCCGACATCCAGGCCGTCATCGCCACGATGGAGCCACTGGAGGGCGCCGCCGAATTCCTCGAGGAGCTGCGCTCACAGACGCAGGTCATCATCCTGTCGGACACGTTCTCGCAGTTCGCGCAGCCGCTCATGCGGCAGCTCGGCTGGCCGACGCTGTTCTGCCACGAGCTGGTGGTGGAGCCGTCCGGGCGCGTGGCGGACTACGCGCTGCGGTTGCCGGAAGGAAAGAAGCGCTCGGTCGAAGCGCTCAAGTCGATCGCCTTCACCGTCCACGCGGCGGGCGACAGCTACAACGACACGGCGATGCTCGGCGCCGCCGACCGCGGCGTCCTGTTCTCGTGCCCCGACAACGTCGCGCGCGAGTTTCCCCAGTTCCGCCGCACCGAAACCTACCCCGAATTGCTCGACGCGCTGCTCGGCTAGAAATCGGGGACGGATCCCGATTTCGGAAGGGGCTTCCGTTCGAGCACCCGCTGACGACGACTTTCGTTCGAGTGGAGTCCGACCTCGAAATCGGGATCCGTCCCCGATTTCTCAGGCGGCCGGGCGCTGGGCGAGGCGGGCTGCGAGGGAATCGGGACGCGCTTCGCCGCGGTCGATCGCATCGCACAGTGTCGCGACCCCGAGAATCTCTTCGGTCGTCCAGCCGTCGCCGAGACGCGAAGCGAGCGCCGTCGCCTCTCTCGCACGGCCGTCTTTCCACCAGCGAACCATCAGCGCGAGCCACGCCGCGAGCGGACCGTCCGGTGCGGGGATCTTCGCGGCGAAGTCGATGCGCTCGACGCCCTGCCCCCTGGTCGCGCGATCGACGTCCTGATCCAGCTTGTCGGTGACCGTCAGCCGCACGCCGCGTGCCGGGCTGAAGCGAAGCCCGCCTACCGCCTCGATTCCGCCGCGAGCCACCGCAGGAAGCATGCGCAGCGCGTCGTCGAACACGTCGTGGGGCGCCGCACCGACCGCCACGACCCCCGACTTTCCCGCCAGCAGAATGGCCGCGACCGCTGCCGCCGCGTCGGCAGTGCGCTGCGCGGCAGCGCCCGGCTCGACCCGCCGAACGTCGATGCGCGCGAGCGGCGAGCTGCCTACCGGCGGTTTCGGTGGTCCCGCGGCGGCCAGGGCCGCGCGGAAGTCGGAAGGCAGCAACCCGCTCCGTCCGGCCTCGAACGCATCGGCGAGAAAGAAGTCCGTCCAGATGCGCCCGCCGCCGCGCCTCGTGTGTTCGGCGCCCGAAACGCGCACGAAACCGTAAACGAAGCGGCCCGTCGTCTGCATGCGAAAGAGAACGATGCCGCGGGGAGCCGCCTCCGATTCGGCGGCGAGAGCACCGTGGGACGGCGCGCGGCGCGTGAGCTCCTGCCTCTCCTCGGGCTTCAGCCCCGTGCTCCACGCGACGAGGCGGTAGCCCTCGCCGGTTGCCGAAGGAAGAGAAGTGAAGATGGCGCGATCGCAGGAGAGCGCCGGTCGGGCGCCTACATCTTCGAGATCAGCCACTCGAACGGTTCCAGGATTCCCTGAAGCGAAGTGTGGAGCGGAATCGGCCGCGCGAAATCCATGCCGTCGTCGTCCGCTCCGGTCGCATATGCGAGCGACCCGACCGCGCTGCACGCGAAGTACTCGACCGTCGAGAAGCGGCTCTCGCAGAGGTTCCAGAGGCGGTTGAGACTGCCCTGCACGAAGCGGCGGGTGTCATCGAAGCTCTCGGGACAGTGATCGGCCTTGCAGAGCACGATCGCGATCGGCGTCGAAACCTTCGCATCTCGCTTGGTCTGAAAGAGCGAGTCGATGTAGCTCATCATCTTGAGCGCGAAGAAGTCGGGACGCGTGGCCCCGTTCGCGGCGAGCGCGGCGTCGACGAGCAGCATCGCGCCGGCCGACTTGGTCAGCAGGCTGCGGATCACGCGATACGTCGCCGGATTGGCGATCTCGGCGGCGAGCGATTCGCCGGCGAGGTCGGGCATCACGAGGTCGTACCACTTGGAGCGGCGGCCGCCGCTCTTGCGCGCCTGGTAGTAGGCCCAGCTCCAGCGGTCCGGTTCCATGGCCGTCTTCTGCGGGAACGAGCGCTGGGTCATGCTGGAGACGACGTTCTGCTGCAGGTCGACGCTGTAGGCGCCCTTCGGAATCGCCTCGAACTCGTTGGCGCGCTGCGAGAGCATGTCGAGCAGAAAGCCGAGGTAGACGGTCTTTCCGACGTTGCTGTCGCCGAGCACGCTGATGATCTGCGGCGCGCGTCCCTGCGTCACCGAGTCGTGCACGAGGGCCATCGGTGCGAAGCACTCGCTGCACAGCACCACGTCCATCGTGTTCAGCGCGTCGCAGATCATGCAGCGAAGCTGCGGATCACCCGTGTCGGCCTGTCCTCCACTCATCCATCCCATCGGATCACTCCTCGTCGGATCGCTCCTAGGCCCATCGTGTCGATCTCCTCGGCCCTTCGGCCTTGCCTCGCTTCAGCCGTCGCGCCTTCCGGCGTCGAGCACGCAGCGGAAACCGACGTTGTGCGGCCTCGCGAGGCACGCGAGTCCGGTACGGAAATGGCTCGTGGCCTGGCACGAGAAGTAGGTGTCGAACGCGCCGCCGCGAATCGCCTTCATCAGCATGTCCCCGACGACAGGGCGGCCCTTGTCGTCCGTGAGCTCGAGGTCGGAGGCAGTCCACTCCCAGACGTTGCCGATGAGCTGGAGCACGCCGTTCGGCGCGGCCCCTTCGGGATACGCGCTGACGGGGACCGTCGTGGCCTTGCCCGACGCCCACGTGTTGCAGCGGCGCGGATCGTGGGAGTCGCCCCACGGATAGCGGCGGAAGACGTGGGCCGACGTGCGGATGCGCCAGCTCGCGGCCATCTGCCATTCGGCCTCGGTCGGCAACCGGAAGCCTGCCCAGCTCGCGTACGTCGCAGCCTCGTAAGCGCAGATGCCGGTGACGGGATGATCGCTCTTTGCGGGATCGTGGCGGCCGTTCTTCCAGAAGCGCGGTCCGGCCTTGCCGGTCTGATCCTGGAAGCCGATGAGGTGCGGCCAGATCGACTCCGGCCAGATCTCGAGGTCCTCGTAGGAGCCGGAGTCGACGAACTTCTGGTACTGCGCGTTGGTGACGCAGGTGCGCGCAAGCAGGAAGGGCTCCGTCTCGTAGTCCGTTTCGGGACAGCCAGGCTCGTCGGTCACCGTCGCCGGCATCGACACGAAACCTTCGGGCACGAGCGAGAAGCGCTGGTCGATCGCGTCGAGGGCGGCCTGGAAAACCTGCTCGTAGTCCTGGTGCGCCCGCCAGCGCTCGCCGCGCGTGACGATCACTCCATAGCGCTCGAGCTGCATGTGCGCGCGAAGCGGATCGTCGTCCACTCCCGTGCGCCCGGGGCCCGTCGGCGAATCCTGGCGAAAGAAACCTCGCAGCATCTCGCTCTATCTCCTTCTTCCTGGTGCCTGGTGCCCGTTGCCGTCGTCAGATCGAGCCGATCGCGCGCCGACGCGCGTCGCGGCAGAGCTTCTGGTAACGCTCGACCGACGCCGGCGGCGCGGGCTCGGCCGTGGAAGGAATGCCGCCGTCCGGCGCCGAACCCTTGCCCCACGACCTCTCGTTGAGGCCGAAGCGGTTGAGGAGATCGGTTCTCTCGTTGGAGATGTGGCCGACTTCCTGGACGAGCTGCTCGCGAAGCTGCGTGAGGTTCGTGCTCGCCGCGTTGAGATCGTTGATCTTCTCTTCCCAGCGGCGACGCAGCGCGATCATCTCGTCTTTCTGCTTGGCGAGCTGCTGGATGCGCAGCTCCAGCGTGCCCTGCTGTTCCTTCACCTGCCCTTCGCGCTCCAGGAGCGCCTCGAGCTGATCGTCGAACTCGCGCTGTTTGGCCTCGAGGGCCGCGAGCGACTCGTCGAAGGTGCGGCGGTCGGAGGCCAGCGCGTTCGCCGCATCCTGGTGCGACGCACGGTCTGCTTCGAGGCGCGTCTTCTCCTGGTTGAACTTCTCGCGCGCAGCGGCGAGCTCGGCCGCCGAGGCGGTGAGCTTCTCGCGGTCGGCGTCGAGCTCGGCGACGCGCGCCTCGTGCTGGCGCTTCTGGTCCTGGAACTCGCGCTCGAGATCGCTCAGCTCGGAGGCGCGGCCGTCGAGCGAAATCTTGCGCTGGTTCTGCTCGGCCTCGCGGCGGCGGATTTCCTCGGCACGGCGCTTGAGCTCGTCGGCTTCGACCTGGAACGTCGCGCCGAGCTGGCGGATGCGTTCCTCGAGACCCTCGAAGCGCTTCTCGCGTTCGGAGAGATCGGCTTCGCGTTTCTCGTACTCGTTGCAGAGCGACTCCTGCTCGCGCTCGAGGCGCTCGCGCTGGTCGGCGATCTTCGCGTGCTGCTCGACGAGAACCTCGCGACACGTCTCGAGCACGTCCGAGCGGGCCTGCAGCATCTCGCGGATCGACTGGACCGCGTCGAGAATGTCCTTGCCCATGTGGGCGAGCTTGGGAAGGTCCGGGGACTCGAGGTCTTCGAGCTGGAACAGGGCTTCGGCTTCGGTCTCCGTCTGCGAGATTGCGCTCATGGTCACTTCCTTCGCCACCAGGAGGAGGACTTGTCTTCCTTGCCCTGCGGCGCGCCGGCCGCTTCGGCCTGTCCCTGCCTTGCCTTGTCGATGAGCTTTTCGATCGGAGTGTCGGGATCGAGCCTGCGCAGCAGTCGCACGCGCCGCGCGATCGCATCCTCGAGCTCGGAGAGCAGCGCCTCTTCGGCCGCTGCCTTCTGCGCGCGCTCTTCGGGTGACGGACCTTCGGGCATGGCCCTGGCCTGCTTCTGCGCTTTCTTCGGCGGCCCGGACTGCGTGCCCTTCTTCGCGCTCTCGGCGGTCTTCGTCGTGTCGGTCGGAGTCCAGGTGGGCCATTCCTGCACGTTGCTGCTGGCCCCGCCGCCACTCGTCGGCCATCCGCCGGCGGCCGGCGGCGACGGCCACGACATCACGCCGCTCTGTCCCGAGCCTGTCTGGGAATCGGCCTGGCGCGCATGCGGTTCGGGCCATGCCTGTTGAGCCACCGGCGACGAGCCTCCGGCAGACATGCCGTGACCGCCGTGCGTCGATGCCCACGGCGCCTCCGCGGGCATGCCCGGTGCGATCGCGGCAGGAGTCGAGCTCGGTGGAGCGGTCCACTCCGCCGGCATCGGCGGAGGGGACGAGATGTGCGCAGCGGCTGCGGCTGCGGAAAGCGAAGAAGCGGAAGCAGAGGTTCCGGCCGACAGCGGTGCGATGGGCGCGGTGTCTTCGAACAGGCGCGCCGACGGACGCGCGGGCTTGGCCGCGAATGCAGTGCGAAGCTGCGTCTGCGCGCTCTTGAGCGCGTCGGCCCACTCCCAGATGCGAACGTCGAGCTCGGCGATCGCCTTGTCGATGAGACCGTCGTCTGCCGGCGGCTGCGCGCTGCGAAGAATTTCGGCTGCAGTCATTCGAATGCCACCTTGCTATTCGTCCCGCCGACGCAGCAGTCGCACGCATGTCGCGCGAATCGGCGCCCAACCATCTTCGGCTCGACCCGTGAACCGATGGGCGATTCGCTTCGCGAACCGTTGCGCCAGACATGCCCTGCGCGGGCGAGATCGTCCCCTGACCGGGCCCGAGTATGGGACTTCGGCCCCGCGTTAGAAACCTTTTTCTCCAATTTTTTCTTGCGGAGATGCGGGTGCTTTTCCGCGCATGGCTGCGAGCGACATCACTTAATATTTCGACACCCAAAGTCCGTTGGCCCCCGCACTCCGGACGCGGTTAGAATGGCCCCATGCCCGGCAACAGTTTCGGCCAGGCCCTCCGGCTGAGCACGGCCGGGGAGAGCCACGGCCCTGCCAACGTCGCCATCCTCGACGGGGTCCCTCCCGGGATCCCGCTCACGGCGGACGACCTCACCCTGGATCTCGACCGCCGGCGTCCGGGCCAGAGCCGCATCGTCACCCAGCGGCAGGAGTCCGATACGCCCCGCATCCTGGCCGGCGTCTTCGACGGCGTCACCACCGGAACCTCGCTGGCGATCCTCATTCCGAACGAGGACCAGAAGAGCCGCGACTACGACGACATCAAGGACCTGTACCGGCCCGGACACGCGGATTTTACCTTCGACGCGAAGTACGGCCGGCGGGATTACCGCGGCGGCGGACGGTCGAGCGCACGGGAAACCAACGTCCGCGTGGCCGCCGGAGCCGTCGCCAAGAAGATCCTCGATCATGAGTGCGGAGGCCGGGTAATCGGCTATGTGGTCCAGGTCGGGAACGTCCGCGCCGACGTCCCCGACCCCGCCTCCGTGACGCTGGCCGCGGTCGAAAAACTCGCCGACGGCAGCCCGAACATCGTGCGCTGTCCCGACCACGCGGCCGCGGCCCGCATGGTCGAGCTCATCGACCAGGTCCGCAAGCAGCAGGACTCGATCGGCGGACTGGCCGAGGTGGTCGCCACCGGCATCCCGGCGGGCCTCGGCGAGCCGGTCTTCGACAAGCTCAAGGCCGACCTTGCAAAAGGGCTGCTAAGTCTACCGGCCGTAACGGCTTTCGAGTATGGCGCCGGAATGGCCGTCGTGACCGCGCGCGGCAGCGAGAACAACGACGTCTTCGAGAGCGATGGTCAGCAGGTGCGAACCCGGACCAACCGTCACGGAGGGATGCTCGGCGGCATCAGCAGCGGCATGCCGATCGTGCTGCGTGCGGCGGTGAAACCCACCAGCAGCCTGCCGCTCGAGCAGCAGACAGTCACGACGGAAGGCGAGGCGGCCACGATCCGGACCAAGGGGCGCCACGATCCCTGCCTCCTCCCCCGCTTCGTCCCGATGGCCGAGGCGATGGTGGCCCTGGTGCTGGCGGATCACCTTCTGCGCTGGCGGGCCCAGCGCGGCCGCTAGCGTTTCGCGCGCGCGGCGTCTGCGATGGCCGCGGGATCGCAACCGGCGATCGCCGCTTTCATGCCGAGCGCGTCGGCTTCGTCGGTCTGGCCCGCCTGGGCGCGCATGCGGATCTCGCTGATCAGCGGCGCGCACTCGGCGCTCGGTGCGGAGCCTGCGCCGGGAATCGGAGCCGGCGCAGCGACGCCCGGCCCCACGCCCGCTCCCGCCCCGGCAGTGGGAGGCGGCGACAGCGAAGACGCGCCGCTGCCCGGAGGAGGCGTCGGGTACGCGGAAGGCGGCGCAGGGGGCACGTAACCCGGACCGTTCGTCGGGTCGTCGCCGTAGCTTCTTCCCATCGCGACGACGGGCGCCCCCGCCACACACGAACGCGACGTTTCCTCCCACCGTCGTCCGCCCGGACAGCGGCACTCGTACTCGGTTCCCGACGGCGACAGCACGGGAAGCGTGCCCGGCCACTCGGACGCGCAGTCCATCTCGACCGAGGCCGCGGGCGGACGGCACGCGGTCGCCTGTTCGTTCCACATGAGCGGCGGCGCGCACACGCAGCGGTAGCCTCCTCCGGACATCAGGTACGGCGACGAGGACGGCCACACCGTCGAGCAGAACTCGGCCGCCGCATGCTGCTGGGGAAGACACGCGTCGCCGCGCAGGTTCCACCACATGCCCGAGGGACACACGCAGGCCGCAGCCGTCTCGTCGTAAACCGACGCGGGCCAGCGCGAGCAGTCGCGGGGGCCTGCGCCTGCCGCGACCGGTGCGCTTCCCGGAAGCGGCTGAGCGAAAGCGGACGGGGCCGCAATCACGGTGATGCACGACAGCAGGAGGGCCAGGACGCGCGCGCACGCTTGCGCGGACTCGTGCACGGAAACACTGGTCATGAGAAAAGCTCCTGTTCGAAAGGATCCTCGTCGGCTGCCGCTTCCTGGATCGCCTCCATCTGTCCTACCCAGAAACGGTCGCTGCCGAAATCGGGGAAGGTGCGCGGGAAGGCGGCGTCTTCCCAGCGGCGGGCGATCCAGGCCGCGAAGTGCACGAGCCTCAGCACGCGCAGGGGCTCGATGAGCCGGAGGCTCAGGCGGTCGAAGTCGCGCATTTCCTCGTAGCCTTCGACGATGGCACGGCGCCGCTTCCGCGCCCACTCGTCGCGCCCGGCCGCGAGCAGCCAGAGGTCCTGCACGCACGGGCCGCGCAGCATGTCGTCGAAGTCCACGAGCATGGCCCCCTCGCTGCCCCACAGCACGTTGCCGAGGTGGCAGTCGCCGTGGATGGCCTGAACGTCCGTCTGTTCGAACCACGGCTCGGCACGCTCGCAAACGTTTTCGACGAGAGTGCGGTAGCGATCGCGGTAGGCCGGCGGGATGACGCCGGTGTCGAGAAGGTAGTCGAGGTTGCCGTATCCGTAGGTCTCGATGTCGAGCCGCAGACGCGAGGCCGCGGGCCGCGCGGCGCCGGCCGCATGCACGCGCGCGATCAGGCGGCCGAGCTGGAACGCTTCGTCCTCGTTGATCTCGTCGCGAAGGCGACCGCGCGCGCGCGGGAAGACGGCATAGACGATTCCGAGGTCGGCGATCTCGCCGAGCGTCGAGCCGTCGGCAAGCGGCTCCGGCGCGACGACGGGAATCTCGCGCGACACGAGGTCGGCAAGGAACGCGTGCTCTTCGAGAACCTGTTCGCGCGTCCAGCGTCCGGGACGATAGAACTTGACCACGCGGAAACGGTCGCTCGGCGACTTCGGTGTTTCGTCGAGCTCGATCTCGACGTCGTACACGCGGTTTTCGAGGCTGTTGAGCGCGAGGCAGCGTCCCGTGCAGAGAAGCCCGCTGCTCTCGACGGCGTCGAGAATGCGCTCGGGCGTCAGCCCGTGGAAGAAGCGCGTGGCCGAGCTGCCTTCGAGGGTCGAGCTTCCGCGCGCCGGCATTGTCATGGAAGCGGACTGCTCTCCGCGTCGGTTGCTCCGGCCGGCCGCGGGAGCTGCTCGGGAGCGCGGCCCTCGAGGCCGCCGGCATCCGGATCGTAGGCGAGGTTCGAGGCGAGGCGTCGTTCGATCGTGAGGACATCGGCGCCGCAGCGCGCCGCGTAGTCCTTCACCTGGTCGCGCTCGATGCGGCCGATCCCGAAGTACGCCGAATCGGGATGGGAAAAGTAGTAGCCGGAGACGGCGGCCGTCGGCAGCATCGCCCACGATTCGGTGAGCGTGACGCCCGCGTTCTTCGTCGCGTCGAGCAGCGCGAAGAGGTTCTGCTTCTCGGCGTGATCCGGACACGCCGGGTAGCCCGGGGCCGGACGGATACCGCGGTAGCGCTCGGCGATAAGCCCCTCGTTGTCGAGCTTCTCGTCCGCCTGGTAGCCCCAGAGCTCGGTGCGCACCCGCTCGTGCAGGCGCTCGGCGAGCGCCTCGGCGAAACGGTCGGCGAGGGCCTTGGCGAGAATGGCCGAGTAGTCGTCGTGGTCGCGCTCGTACGCCGCCACGATGTCGTCGAGGCCGAGTCCCGCCGTCACGGCGAAGCCGCCGATCCAGTCCTTCACGCCGCTCGAGGCGGGCGCGACGAGATCCGCGAGACAGAGGTTCGGTCGGCCCGGCGGCTTCTGGATCTGCTGGCGCAGAAAGTGGATCTTCGTGCGGACCTTCGTGCGCGACTCGTCGGTGTAGACCACGACGTCGTCGCCTTCGCTCGCGGCCGGCCAGAATCCGGCGACGGCCTTCGCGCGCAGCTTCCTGTCGCCGAGCAGCGTGTCGATCATCGCAAGCGCATCGCGATGAAGGTTCCGCGCCGCCTCTCCGACCTTGGGATCGTCGAGGATCTTCGGGTAGCGGCCCGCCAGCTCCCAGGTCTGGAAGAACGGCGTCCAGTCGATGTACGGCACCAGCTCCTCGAGGGAGTATTCCGCGAACACCGTGAGGCCCGGCTTCGCAGGAGCGTGCGGCACGTAGACCTGCCAGTCCGTCTTCGTGGCGTTCGCGCGCGCCTTCTCGATCGTCACGTTGCGCACGGCCTGCTGCCTGGCGCCGTGGCGCGCGCGCAATTCCGCGTTCTCCTTTCTCGTATTCACGACCAGGGGCTCGCGCAGGGCCGGGCTCGTGAGCGCCGTCGCGACGCCGACGCCGCGCGAGGCGTCGAGCACGTGCAGCACCGGGCCGCTGTAGTGAGGCTCGATCTTGACCGCCGTGTGGACCTTCGACGTCGTGGCGCCGCCGATGAGAAGGGGCACGACGAAGCCCTGTCGCTCCATCTCGCGCGCGACGTGGCTCATCTCTTCGAGCGACGGCGTGATGAGGCCCGAAAGGCCGATGATGTCGCACTCGTGCTCGCGCGCGGCGGCGAGGATCCGCTCGCTCGACACCATCACGCCGAGGTCGATGACCTCGAAGTTGTTGCACTGAAGGACGACGCCGACGATGTTCTTGCCAATGTCGTGCACGTCGCCCTTGACGGTGGCCATGAGCACGCGGCCCTTGCTCGACGCTCCGCCCTCGGCCTTGAGGGCCTCGAGGTAGGGAATGAGGTGCGCGACCGCCTTCTTCATGACGCGCGCGCTCTTGACGACCTGGGGCAGGAACATCTTGCCGGCACCGAAGAGGTCCCCGACGACGTTCATGCCGGCCATGAGCGGGCCCTCGATCACTTCGAGCGGATGCTTCGCGGCGAGGCGGGCTTCCTCGGTGTCCTCGACGACGAAGTCGGCGATGCCCTGCACGAGCGCGTGCGTGAGGCGCTCCTGCACGTTGCCGCTTCGCCACGACAGGTCCTTGCCCTTCGCTCCCGCCGTGCCGCGGTAGCCTTCGGCGAAATCCGTCAGGCGCTCGGTCGAGTCCTCGCGCCGGTTGAAGAGCACGTCCTCGACCAGCTCGAGCAGGGTCTTGTCGATGTTCTCGTACACGGGCATCGCGCCCGCGTTGACGATGCCCATCGTCATCCCTTCCCGGATGGCGTGGTAGAGGAACGCCGAATGGATGGCCTCGCGCACGGGGTTGTTGCCGCGGAACGAGAACGACACGTTGCTCACGCCGCCGCTCGTCATCGCGTGCGGCAGCGTCTCGTGGATGCGCCGGACGGCCTCGAAGTACTCGATGGCGTAGCGGGCGTGTTCCTCGATGCCCGTGGCGACCGCGAAGATGTTCGGGTCGAAGATGATGTCCTCGGGCGGAAAACCGACCTTCTCCGTCAGCAGCCGGTAGGCGCGCGTACAGATCGCAACCTTTCGCTCGGCCGTATCCGCCTGCCCTTCCTCGTCGAAGGCCATCACGATGACGGCGGCGCCGTAACGTCGCACCTTCTTCGCGTGCTCGAGGAACGACTCCTCGCCCTCCTTCAGGCTGATCGAATTGACCACGCCCTTGCCCTGCACGCAGCGCAGGCCCGCCTCGATGACGCTCCACTTCGAGGAGTCGACCATGATCGGCACGCGCGCCACCGCGGGGTCGCACGCGACCATGCGCAGGAACGTCGTCATCGCCTTCTCGGAGTCGAGCATGCCCTCGTCCATGTTGACGTCGATGATCTGCGCGCCGTTGTCGACCTGCTGCACGGCGACCTGGATCGCCGACTCGTAGTCGCCGGCAAGAATGAGGTCGCTGAACTTCTTGCTGCCGGTCACGTTGGTGCGCTCGCCCACGTTGACGAAGAGCGAGTCGGGCCCGATCTCGAGCGGCTCGAGGCCGGAGAGGCGGCAGCGCGTCTCGATCTCCGGGAGCCGTCGGGGCGGCAGGCCCTTCACGGCCTGGGCGATCGCTTCGATGTGGGCCGGCGTCGTGCCGCAGCAGCCGCCGACGATGTTGAGGAAACCGGACTCCGCCCACTCGCGGATCTTCGGCGCCATGATCTCGGGCGTCTCGTCGAAGGCACCGAAGACGTTGGGCAGGCCCGCGTTCGGATGGGCGCTGACGAGAGCGTCGGCGACGGAAGCGATCTCCTCGACGTGCGCACGAAGCTGATCGGGACCGAGCGCACAGTTGAGGCCGATCGAGAGCGGCCGCACGTGGCGCAACGAGTACCAGAACGCCTTCGGCGTCTGGCCCGAGAGCGTGCGTCCGCTGTCGTCGGTGATGGTTCCCGAGATCATGACGGGAACGCGGGCGTCGCGCTCGTCGAACGCCGCCTCGATCGCAAACAGGGCGGCCTTGGCGTTGAGCGTGTCGAAGATGGTCTCGACCAGCAGGATGTCCACACCGCCGTCGAGGAGGGCGTTCGTCGCTTCCAGGTACGACGTCACGAGCTCTTCGAACGTGATGTTGCGGAACGACGAATCGTCCACCTTCGGCGACATGGACGCCGTGCGGCTCGTCGGTCCGAGCACGCCCGCCACGTAGCAGGAGCGGCCCGGATGGCGCGCCTCGACGGCGCCGGCGGCCGCGCGCGCGAGCTCGGCGCCGCGAAGGTTCAGCTCGCGGACGAGCCCCTGCATGCCGTAGTCGGCCTGGGAGACGTCCGTCGAGTTGAACGTGTTCGTCTCGACGATGTCGGCGCCGGCCTCGAGATAGGCCTCGTGGATGGCCTGGATGATGTCCGGCCGCACGAGGCTGAGCAGGTCGTTGTTGTTCTTGAGATCGGTCGGCCAGTCGGCGAATCGCTCGCCGCGGTAGTCCTTCTCTTCCAGCCCGTAGGTCTGGATCATGGTGCCCATGGCGCCGTCGAGGACCACGATGCGGCGGCCGAGCTCCTCGGCGAGACGCCTCGCGCGTTCGTTCCACAGCTTGTCGATGGCGACGGTCATGCGATCAGGCCTCGTGCTCCAGGTTGCCGGCGATTCCAGCGATTCCGGGGCCCGCTCGATGCGGCCCGGAACAGGGGTTTTTATCAGGTCGCACTGTGGTTGCGACCCGGCGAGGGGATGGCACGGGCGAAACCGGACTCACGTTTCCCGAGGCGCGCCGCGCCTTTCGGCGGACTTCGCATGAATATTCGCGGCGCATCGGTGTCTGCTGCGACGTGGTGAGCGGACTTGACCCGGCGCGATCGTGCGGCTCGACAGGCCTTCGCATGAGCTTCGGCATGAGCCCTCGCATGATTTCGGGCGTGAACTGCCTCGCACGCGCCTGTCTGGTTTTCGCTCTCGCCTCCCCAGCCATCGCCGCCGAGCCCGCCCTGCGCCCGGCCGTCGCACCTTCTACGGGCCTTACGATCGTGCCGGCCAGTGCCCCGGAGATTCTCCAGGCGGTGAAGGGCAGCAAGAGCCGCGCGACGATCGTGAACCTCTGGGCTACGTGGTGCACGCCTTGCCGGGAGGAATTCCCGGACATCATGCGCTTCTACGACGCTTACAAGGAGCGCGGGGTCTCCCTGGTTCTCGTCTCCGGTGATTTCTCCTCCGACACCGAAGCGGCCAGGGAGTTCCTCGCGTCGCAAGGGGTCGGTCTGCGCACCTTTCTCAAGGCGGGCAAGGACGACGAGTTCATCAATGCGTTCGACCCCGCCTGGAGCGGCGCTCTGCCGGCCACCTTCGTCTACAACGACCGCGGCGAGAGGGTTCGCTCCTTCCTCGGCACCGTCACCTACGATTCTCTCGAACGCGAAGTGGGGCCGCTCGTCGGTGCCACACCGAAGGCCGCACCGCTCGCCGGCGCCACGCCTCAAGCCGCACCGCTCGTCGGTGCCAACCTGAACTGAAAAAGGAGATCCCGTCATGCGTCCGAATTTCCTGTCCGTCGCCGCTGCCATCGTCCTGCTTCCAACCACCGTCTTCGCGCTTGCGATCGGTGACGCCATCCCCAGCAAGACCGACAAACTGAAGAACGTCGATGGCACCGAGATCACGCTCGGCGAGAAGGCCGGAGAGAAGGGCACGCTCGTCGTCTTCACGTGCAACCACTGTCCTTATGTGAAGGCGTGGGAAGACCGGATCGCGGCACTTGGGAACGAGTACAGCAAGAAGGGCATCGGCGTGGTCGCGATCAACTCGAACAATCCCGCGAAGAATCCCGACGACGGCTTCGAAGGCATGCAGCAGCGCGCCAAGGACAAGAAGCTCGAATTCCCGTACGCGGTCGACGAGACGTCGGGCATCGCGAAGGCGTTCGGCGCGACCAAGACACCCGAAGTCTTCCTCTTCGACGCCGGCGGCAAGCTCGCCTACCACGGCGCGGTCGACGACAACCAGGAGAGCGCCGACGCCGTCAAGGCCCACTACCTCAAGGACGCGATGGACGCGGTGATCGCCGGCAAGGCGGCCTCGCCGGCCGAGACCAAGGCGCTCGGCTGCGGCATCAAGTTCCGCAACTGACGTTCCACGCGGCGGCCGGGCGTTCGGGCGCGCGCGGCCTGCTGAT
>CAYYVZ010000065.1:0-17096 GCA_964475235.1 uncultured Myxococcales bacterium
CACCGACTACCTCGAACGCAATCCCAACTCGCTCATTTTCGGGAAGCCGACCGGCAACCCCTCCGGCACGCCGCAAAAGGGAGGCAAGTGATGCGCCCGCTCCTCGTTACCTCGATCGTTCTCGCCCTCGCCGCTTCGGGCTGCGCCGCCACCGTGACGCGTTACTACACGCTGTCGCCGGCCGAGCCCGCGGCGCCGTCCGCACGCAGCGCCGAGTCGGCCGTGCTCATCGGCATCGGCCCGGTCGAGCTGCCCGATTACATCGACATCCGGAACATCGTCGTGAGGACGGGCGACAACACGCTCGACCAGGCGGCCTTCGACCAGTGGGGCGGAAGCCTCGACGACATGATTCCGCGTGTGCTGGTCGACAACCTGCACGCGCGCATGCCGTCCGATCACTTCGTGGCTTTTCCGCAGTCGGGCGACCTGCCCTTCGACTTCCGCGTGCCCGTCACGATCTCCCGGTTCGACGTGAGCACGGCGGGAGAAGCGGTCGTCGTCGCGCGCTGGCAGATCCGCGGCAAGGCGGGCTCGGGAACGCTGCTCGTGCGCGAGACGACTGCGCGCTTCCAGGGAAGCGGCCGGACCTACAGCGACCGCGTCGCCGCGCTCAGCAAAGCGCTCGGCCTGCTCACGGACGACATCGCCGCCGCATTGGCGACGATGCCGCGCGAGCGCGTGAAGGAGAAGACCCTGAAGATGCGGTAGCCGCGGCTTAGTGCGCGCCGCCCGCGCTCTCCATCAGCTTGGCCATCACGGCATCGAGGCTGAAGCTGGCCGGCTTCTGGCGTGGTGGGAAGTCCTTGAACGTCGCGAGCCACTGCCCCACGTAGGCCTGGGCAGGAACCAGCAGGAAAACCCGGTCGATTCGCCAGCGGTCGTAACCGATGCCGATCTCGTCGGCGAGCTCGAACGGATCCATGCGGAGGTTGTGAAGCTTCGGCAGGCGCAACCTGACGAACTCTTCCTGCCACACGTCGAAACCGTGAGCGCGCTGCTCCAGGAACGTCAGCTTCCAGTTGTTGTAGCGAAGGGCGGCCAGGTTGCCGTCGTCCGTCCAGTACAGCATCTCCTTGCGCGGCCACTCGCCCTCTCCCTTCAGCGCGGGCATCAGGTTGTAGCCGTCGAGGTGCACCTTGAACTGGCTGCTGCCGACCTGGTCGCCCTTCAGCAGGTCTTCCTTGACGGTCGGGTTTCCTGCGGCCGCGAGCAGCGTCGGGAGCATGTCCTCGTGCGCCGTCACCTCGTTGATGACGGTTCCGGGCTTGATCACTCCGGGCCAGCGAATCATCGCCGGCACGCGGAACCCGCCCTCGGTCTGCATGTTCTTCTCGCCGCGGAACATCGTCGTGCCGCCGTCCGGCCACGAGAACGACTCGGAGCCGTTGTCGGTCGAGTACATCACGATGGTGTTGTCCTCGATACCGAGCTCCTTCAGCTTGGCCAGCATCTGGCCCACCATCGCATCGTGCTCGACCATGCCGTCGGCATACACGCCGAGGCCGGTCTTGCCCACGCTCTCGGGCTTCAGGTGCGTGTGGATGTGCATGCGCGTCGAGTTCCACCACAGGAAGAAAGGCTTGCCCTCCTTGTGGGCGCGGTCCATGAAGTCGAGAGCCTTCGTGGTGACTTCGACGTCGATCGTCTCCATCCGCTTCTTGGTGAGCGGCCCCGTATCCTCGATCTTCCCACCGGCGAAACTGTGGATGACGCCGCGCGGCCCGTACTTCTTCTTGAACGCGGGATCCTTCGGATAGTCCTCGTTCTCCGGCTCCTCTTCCGCGTTGAGGTGGTAGAGGTTGCCGAAGAACTCGTCGAAGCCGTGATTGCTGGGCAGCATCTCGTCGAGGTCGCCGAGATGGTTCTTGCCGAACTGTCCCGTCATGTATCCGAGCGGCTTGAGAAGCTCGGCGATGGTCGGATCCTGCTTCTGCAGTCCTTCCTTGGCGCCGGGCAGTCCGACTTTGGTGAGGCCCGTGCGGATCGGAGACTGCCCGGTGATGAACGCCGCGCGCCCGGCCGTGCAGCTCTGCTGGCCGTACCAGTCCGTGAACTGCGCGCCGTCTTTCGCGATGCTGTCGATGTTCGGCGTCTTGTACCCCATCATGCCGAGGTTGTAGGCGCTCACGTTGAACTGCCCGATGTCGTCTCCCCAGAGGATGAGGATGTTGGGGCGCTTCGCGGCTGGAGCGGCACCGCCACCTCCCGCCTGCTGGGCACTCACCGGTGCAACGAGGCCGAATGTCGTTGCCACGACTACTGCGAACCGAACGACATGTTTCATGGATTCCTCCCCCGGCGATCGGATGACGATCGGAGCTTGGAGACAAAGCTCACACTCACCGCTCTTCGGCGCTTTCTAATCCGGTGGAGCGGTTCAGGGAAGATCCACGCAGCCGTTTCTCAGCGGGCAGCGTCGAGCTCGGCGAGCCGTCGCGCGTACGGGGCGGCGGCGGCGGGTCTGCCCGCGTCGTTGTTCACGGAGACCAGGGCTTCGAGGATCTCACGGTTGTGGGGGTGCCGGGTGGCCGCGTCCCCCAACACGGTGAGAGCCTTGTCGACTTCACCGGACGAGTGGAGGGCGATGGCGTAGACATACGCATAGCGGGCGGTCCCAGGCTCGAGGCCGGCGGCTTTCTCGAGCTCCGCCAGCGCCGCGGCCTTGTCGCCTGTCCTCACCAGGACGAGCCCGAGAGCGTGGTGCAGCCCGGCCGCGTCCGGAATGCGGGCGATCCCGCGCCTCAGCACCTCGGCGCCCTCGTCGTCGCGCCCCTGCACGCGTCGGACGTCCGCCAGGTTCACCCAAGCCCCCGCGAACAGCGGGTCCAGCTTCAGCGCACGCTCGAACGACGCAGCCGCTTCGTCGAGGCGCCCTTCGCGAACCTGGAAGTTTCCGAGGTTCGCGACGGCCGACGGCCAGTCGGCGTTCTCCCTCATCGAAGCGAGTAGCTCGCGGCGCGCATCGGCTCGCTGAATGCGCTGCTCGGGAGTCAGATTTCCGTCGGTCACGTCGGCGAGCAGCCGGGCCGCTTCGACGCGCACGGCAAGTCGCGGATCGGAGAGCAGCGGTGCCAACTCCGCGGCGCGCGTGCTGACCGCAACAGGTTCGAAGAACGGCAGCGCGGCAAGGCGCACGAGCGCGTCCGGATCCCTCAGAAGCGGCTGGACGCGCGCCGCGAAATCGGCCCTCGTGAAGGGCGCCGCGAGCGACGCCGCTGTCGCCCGAACGATCCCGGGAGCTCCACGATCCGACCTCAGCGCGAACAGTGCCGGAAGTCCCTCGCCTCCCTCACCGACGAAATCGTGAAGGACGGAGCCGTATTCCTTGCGCTGCCGCCAGGCGGGCCCGTACCAGCGATCCATCGCTTCGGCCGCCCATCGAGGAGTGCGTCCGGCGTGGCAGTCTCGACACGCATCCGGACTCCCGATGGCTTCGGAGACGTCCGGCCGCGGCACCCGCAACGAATGGTCGCGACGGGAATCGATCTCCATGTAATCGCGCGAGGGCATGTGGCACTCGACGCAGGCCGCGCCCTTCGTCCCGGGCTCGTGGAAATGATGGGACTTCGCGTCGAACGCCGCGGCGTTGTGACACTGCGTGCACAGGGCGTTGCCTTCGGCCTTCGTCTTCAGCGAGTGCGCGTCGTGACAGTCGCTGCACGTGACGCCGTGCGCGTGCATCCGGCTCTGCAGGAAGGAACCCCAGGTATACACCTCGTCGTGCTGCTGCCCGTCGGCGAAGTAGAGCGGCTCGGTCAGCAGCGCCAGACGGTGCGAATCCTCGAGCGGCGCTCCGGGGTCAACTCTCCCGGTGATCTCCGAGCGCCGCGAATGACAGGGAGCGCACACGTTGTTGCGCGCCGACTGGCGATCGCGGAGCGTCGCCGCGCGCTCGCCCTGACCGGCGAAGCGCGCATCGGGCGTTGCGAAACGCCAGCGCTCCTCTTCGACGCGGGAGAGCGGGTAGCGGAACCCTTTCCGATCGGTTGCAGGATACGGAGCTGTCGTCCGCGCGGCCCACTCGACGTGAGCGGCACCCGGACCGTGGCATCCCTCGCACGCGACGTCGATCTCGGACCAGGTGGTCGCATAGCTGTCCGACGCGGGTTCGTAGTTCTTGCGCAGGTTGGTCGAGTGGCACGAGGCGCACGCGAGGTTCCAGTTCTGGTAGCGGCCCGTCCAGTGGAGTTGGTCGTCAGGTGCGAGCGTTTCTCCCGCGTAGAGGTGAAACCAGCGCTGCCCGCCTTCTTCCTTCGGCCGGGAATCCCACGACTGACGCAGCGCCTGCAGCCGTCCACCGGGGAACTCCACCAGATACTGCTGAAGCGGGCGCACGCCGAACGTGTACTTCACCTCGAAGTCGGCCGGTTTTCCGTCGGGGCCCTCGGTGCGCACGAAGCGGCGACCGCCGTCCGAACGAAACGTCGAAGTCACCCCGTCCGCCGTGAGCGTTGCGTCGCGAAAGTCTCCGAGCACGCTCACCGGGCTCGCGGGCTGCATCGCCAGGTCGTGGTCGGAGTTCTTCCACGCCGCGAACTCGGGTTCGTGGCACGAACGGCATTTGTCCGTTCCGACGTAGCCGTCGGTGGCGGACTCCGTCGAAGTCGCCGGCCGCGGCGAGGCTGCCGCGCGACAGTCCGCGGCAAGACCGAGGACGAAGATCGCCGACGAGCAAAAACGAAGCGCTCTCACACGCTCACGAACGAGCCGGCGATGCCGGGGTGCAGACCGCCCGGGACAGAGCCTAGTAGCCCGGCGGCGGAGCGACGCCCACGTACGTGACGCTGCTTCCCGAGTACGCCTGGGTGTACCAGCTCGAGCCGCACTGGAGATACGTCACGCCGTTGACCGAGACGTTCGTCCCGGCGCACGGCGGCGCAGACGCAACCGAGTTCGCGACGGCCGATCCGACGGCGACGGCGGTGCCCACGGCGAGGCCGACCGCGAGGCCTTCGCCCTCGTCCCATTCTCCGTTGCCCCAGTTGTCGTTGTCCCAGTCGCCGTTGTTGTTCTCGACGAAGTCCTGACGGTCTTCCTGCTTGTTGTTGCTGTGCTGCTGCCAGTCTTCGCGGTTCTGGTCCTGCTGGTTCTGGCGGTTCTGCTGGTTCTGTTGCGCCGAGCCCTGACGGTTCTGCTGGTTCTGCTGCGCCGCCCCCTGGCGATTCTGCTGGTTCTGGCCGGCCTGCGCAGCAGCCTGTCCGCGCTGACCGGATTGCGCCGCAGCCTGACCGCGCTGCTGGCCGGCGGAACCCTGCGGAACATTCTGCATCTGAGGCGGCTGCGTACGCTGCCCCGACGATGCCGCCTGCGGGCGCGACGCGCCCGAACCGGTGCGAGCACTGGACGCGGCCGCGCCGCCGCCGCGCGCCGCCGGCGCCTGACGCGATCCTGCCGAAGCTGCGCTGCCGCCCCGTCCGGAGAGGCTGCCGCCCGACGCGGCGCCGCCGCGGCTGAATCCGCCTCCTCCGCCGCCACCGCCACCGCCGCGAGAGACCGAGCCGCCGCCGCCGAATCCCCTTGCGAACGCTTCGTGAACGCCGATCGTCTGGAGCGCGAACAGCGCAGCCACCGTAACTGCCGCGAAACGCTTCTTCATGGCTGCTTCCCCTTCGCCGCCGGGGCCGAGCCCGCGGCCTGTGCGACGATCTGCGGAAGGAACGCGATCTTCTGGGCGCCCTTGTCCGCTTCGAACGCGAACTTCGAGTCCGACGCGCTCGGCGTCAGGTCCCAGTCCTCGAACGTCGCCGCGTACTGCGGCTGTCCGTCGGCGTTCTTGTAGGTGATCACGACGCGCATCGGCAGCGGCGGATCGTCCACGCTCACCCAGAACTGCGCGTCCACTTCGGTGCCCTGCGCGGCGAAGTGGTCGGCCTCCTTGCCGAAGCGCATCGTGCTCTCCACGTACTCGACGCTGACGAGCCGGCTTTCCAGCTCCTGCCGGAACGTCGTGAGCAGCATCGCGGCAAGTGGAAGCTGCATCTTCAGCTCCTGGCGGAAATAGCGGACGGCGTCGTCGAGGGAGCCGGCGCGTTCGGCCTGCGCGTAGACGTTCGGAGTCGAGGACGCGGCCGTGATCGCCTTGCCGTCGAACCGGACGAGGCTCTTTTCTCCGTCGCTGCGTTCGACGTCGATGCGAAGCCCGTCGGGGCGCCGAACGAGGACGTCGCGCGTGTCGCTGAACTCCACCTTCTGGCCGGACGGCTGGATGGCGTCGTACTGGCTGTGGATCTCGACCGAGTATGCCTTCGCCTTGCTCAGCGTGTCGGCCATCTCGAGCAGTCGCGCGCGCGCCGCCTCGGCGGTTACTTCGGCCGAGGCGACGCCGGGAGCCCAGCATGCGGCGGCCATCGCGACGGCGGCGGCGGCCATGATTCGGTTGGTTCTCATGTTGATCCTCAGTCGCCGGTCGGCGTCCAGGTGTTGTCGGGGTCGAAGGAGGTCATGTTCTTCGCCGCGGATTCGGTCTCTTCGCCGAGGTCTTTCTGGAAGACGATGCCCTGCTTGCCGACGAGGAACGTCATGCGACCCGAATTGTTGTACTTGGCCGGCCACGCGACCATCGCGAAGCCCTTCGTCATCCTGCCTTTCGCGTCCATGTAGCTGGTCGCGCCGCCGGGCGCGCTCGCTCCCTGCGCGGTCAGCATGCGGTAGTAGTAGCCGTGGTACGGCTTCGGCTCCGTGTGTTCCGTGCCGTAACCTTCGGCCGCAGCCTCGGCCACCAGATCCCCGAGCGGACTTTCCTTCTGTCCTTTCGAAGTCGGCCAGTAGAGACCGTCGCGCTTGCCCTTGCTGCTGAGCACCTTCGACGCGTACGAGCCCTTGATGCCCACACCCGAATAGTACTCGCGCTGCGCATCGACGACGGCGTGCAGCGTGGCGAGCGTGTTGAGCTCGTTGGCACCGACGCGCCGGTTCTCGATTTCCTCGCGGCCGGCCTCCGTGTCGTAGCGCCAGCCCTTGCTGTCCTTGACCAGGGGAACCGGGAACGGCCACTCGTCGTTGCCGAACAGCGCCGCCTTGGTGCCCTCGCCGATGTCGAGGAACGCGACGCGCTCGTTGATCAGCTTCTTCACTTCGAGCGCGCGCTCGCGGTCGGCGACTTCGTCCCCCGACTGCAGCAGGTCCATCGAGTCCTTGCCGAAAATCTGCTCGACGCGCTCCACGTTGCCCTGGCCTGCGATCTCCTCGATGGCCGCGACGGCCGCCTCGGGGGTCTCGAAATGGACCTGGTTCGGATCGGCCGGCGACGCAGTCGAAGCCGCCCCGCCGCCCTTCGTCGCCGAGCATCCCGCGAGGATGGTCGTGAGGCCGATCAGTCCGATCGTGGCGATGGAGTGTGTGAGGTTCTTGCTCTTCATCTTGAGTTTCATCCCGGTGCCCTCCTCGCCTCAGCGCCTGCCGCCGCCGCCGCGTCCACCGCCGCCGCCGCCGCGACTGCCGCCACCGCCGCCCCCGCCGCGCGAGAAGCTGCCACCGCCGCCGCCGCTGCTGCGCGAGTAGCTGCCGCCGCTGCGCGAGTAGCCGCCGCCGCCGCGGCTCGAAGCGCCGCGCGAGCTCGACGCACGGTCGAAGCTCGAGCTGCCGGAACCCTTGAACGCGCCGCCGCTGCTCGGGCGCGACGCCGCGGAACCGCGCGACCCGGAGCTGCCGGCGCGGTTCGAGCTGCCGACGCTTCCGGCGCGATTCGACGAGCCGGCGCCGGCACCCGCACGGTTGCCCACATTGGCTCCGCCGCGATTGGCGCTGCCGCCGCTGCCGATGCCGCCACGGTCACCTGCACCGCCGCGGTTTCCGCCGCTGCCGATGCCGCCGCGGTCGCCCGCACCGCCGCGGTCGCCGACGCGCCCCGACTGGATGCCGGACTTGTCTGCGAATCCGCGCGCCTGGTCGCGGCTCACGCGGTTCTGTCCGCCCTTCGCACCGAACTGCGACGCGGTCTTGCTATCGCGGTAGTTCACACCCTTGCGATGCTCGGGGTTGTGCTGCCAGTTGCGATTGCCGCTGTTCCAGTTGCCGCCGTTGTGGTTCACGCGGTTGTTGAAGTTGTTGTAGTTGTTCACGTTGACGTTGACGTTGTTGTTGCCGCCGTAACCGCAGCAGCCCCAGTCGCAGTCTCCCCAGATGGCCGCACCGACGGCCATGCCCGTGCCGAACGCGAGAAGTCCGTAGCCGTACGGCGCGTACATTCCGGGGTAGTACGGAGCGGGGGGCGCGTACGTCGGTCCGTAGACGACGGCCGACGAATACTGCGGCACGTACACGACCTCCGGCTGGGCCTGCTCGATGATGATGACCTGGCCGGCCGGTTCCTGTTTCACGACGACTTCCTGCTGCGGCGTCGTCTTGAGGTTGCCGGCGTCGTTGGCCTTCGAGCGCATCACCTGGACTGCGGCCAGCACGTCGTTCTGCTGGCCGAGAAACGCGTCGCCGAGGTCCTGGGTCCACTCGAGGTTGTCGCTCATCCGCTGAAGGACGTCCGGCACGGTGCAGAGGCCTTTGACGCTCGGATCCCAGTCCTCGTCGAGGAGGGCCTTGTCGAGAGCGTCGCCCTTGACGCCGGGGTTGGCCTTGAGCCAGCGCGCGGCCTCGACCACTTCGAGCGGATAGGTCGCCGCCATCATCACCTGCGTGAGCAGCGAATCCGGATAGAGTGCGATCGGCGCGACGAGCTGCTCGATCTGATCGCGGGAAAACTGCTTGGCTGCGTCGGACGACGCTTCAGCCTGCGCGGGAATGGCCCCGGCGAGCCAGATCGACGCGGCGAACGCGCATGACAGAACGTTCGTGAATTTCATGGTGAGCTCCTCCCTCGGGCTCAGAAGCGGGATGAAGGCGAGCAGGCCGGGCAATTGACCTCGGCCGCAAGTTGGTGGAATAGCCGGGCACAGTGGGGCATGCAATACCGTCGATGCTGAAACTCTTTACACTTTTTCTCGTCGCGATCTCGTTCACAGCGGTTGGCGGATGCTCGTCGGGCTCGTCGCCCGGAAAGACGGTCTCCGGATGGTTCGGCGGGTCGGACGAAGTTCCCGAAAGTGACAAGTCCACGTTCTACGCGGTCGCCGCGGGAGCGTCCGTCTTCGCGAAGGCCGGGGCCGACTCGCGACTGCTCGGCAAGCTCGAGCCGCACGAGAGGGTCACGAAGATCGGCGAAGCCAAAGGATTCGTGCGTATCCGCGCACGCGGCGGATCGATGGATGGCTGGGTGCACAAATCGAAGCTCGTTCCGCGCCGTCCGTCGCAACCGCCGACGCGGCCGGGAGGCTCCGCCACGACCGGCATCCCTGCGACGGGGGACGCGCCGGACGCGACGACCGTCGAGAGCCCGTCCGGCGCCGACGATCCCCACCCGGATGCCGCAACGGACGCGTCCGCGGCGGGTCCTTCGGATGCATCTGCCGACTCCCCCGTGGAGGCCAGGCCTGAGCCTCCCGCCGCCGAACCGGAGCCTGCGGGACCCCACAAGCCGCGCGGCGTCGGCGCTTCCGTCTTCGACCCGTACTGACGGCCGCGAGCCACGGTCCTTCCTGTGAGCCAGGTCCCCTCCGGCCCCGACGACGCAGCGAACGATCCGCCGGCGGCGGACGGTCGCACCACGTCGGCCGCCGCCGCCGAGCGCGCGCGTCCCGGCTCGTGGCCGCGCGTCTGGTTCGCGGCTCTGAGGGGCCTGACGTCGGTCTCGCCCGAGCGTCGCGCCGCCGTGCTGCGCGAGACGTACGAAGGCTCGCAGCCCACTCTCCTCTACTACGTCCTTCTCGGCCTGTCCGAGCTCATCGCCGGCTTCGCGCTGCTCATCAACAGCGACGCGACGCTGATCGGCGCCAACGTGGTCGCGCCGCTCATGACGCCGATCTTCGGGGTCTCGCTCGGTCTCATGCGCGGCGACCTGCGCCTGCTGCGCAGTGCGCTGACGGCGGAGTTCGGCGGCGCGGCTCTCGGTGTGGCGCTCTGCTTCGGTCTCGGCCTGCTGCCGTTCGCGCTCGATCCGTCGCCCAGCCTGCTCGCGCAGACCAGGCCGACGCTGATCGACCTCATGGTCGCCGCGCTGGCGGGCTTCGCGGGCGGGCTCGCGATGATCGACGAGCGCGTCAGCCCCGCGCTTCCCGGCGTGGCGATCGCGACGGCGCTCAATCCTCCGATCGCCGCGATCGGGCTCTGCCTCGCCTACGGCGCCTACGACGGCGCGTGGGGCGCGTTCATCCTGTTCTTTGCGAACGTGCTCGCGATCCTCGCCGTCGCGGCGGTGCTGTTCCTCGTCGCCGGCTTCGTCACGCGCGAGGAGATCGGCTCGGTGCGCAGCCTGGCGCGCCGCTTCTCGGCGGCTGCCGTCGGCCTCGTGCTCGTGACCGTCCTGCTGACCAACTACCTGCTCGGCATGGTGCACGACCTGCGAACCGCCCGCACGATCGACGACGTGCTGAACGCGGAGCTCTCGCGCGAACCCGGAACGGCCCTCGTGACCACCGAGACCGTCGAACGCGACACCGAGCTCGAGGTCCTCGCCACCGTGCGCACGCCCCGCATCGTCTCTCCGGAGCGCGTCGCGCAGATCCAGGCAGAGCTCGCGAAGCGGCTCGGGTCGCCCGTACGCCTCTACGTGCGCTGCGGCGTGGTTCGCGACGTCGTCGCGACGGGCACCAGGGAGCTCCATCCGTGGGTGTCGCTCGAGGATCGCGACAGCCGGCGCAGCGAGGCCTCGCCCGAAACACTCCTGCTCCAGGAGGCCGAGCAGATCGCCCGCGAGGCCGCCACCACGCGGCCGGAGATCGTGCTGAAGGACGTCGAGCTGCTCACGCTGGCCTCCGGCCCGGTCGTGATCTTCTCGATCGAGAACGCGCGCGATCCGTCGCCCGCGCTCGTCGCGCGCTTCGAACGCCTGCTGCGCGAGCGACTGGGCCGCAGCGACATCCGTGTCGTCGCGCGGACCGTCGATTCGCGCGACGTCACGGCGAAGGGACGCATCCTCTTCGGCGAGGCGCATTTCCTCGCACAATCTGCCGACGACGCGGCCGAGCAGACCAGAGTGGAAGACGCCGTGCGCGCGAGCCTCGAAGCCGTGCCGAATACGTTCGTCACGGCCGTCGACGCCATTCGCCGCTCCGGCGGCTGGGTCGTGCGCGCGGAAGCGTCCGGTCCCCGCGCGCTGTCTCCCGAGGAAGTGAAGGCGGCCGAGCAGCGCTCGACGACGAGCGCCGGCGCGGCGGTCACGCTGTCGGTAAGGACGAAGACCGACCTTACCGTGACGAGCAGCGGCTACGAGGCGCTCGGCGGCAGTCGCACCGCCGAGCCCTCGCCGTAGCTCTTACTGGACGTTGTAGCCGCGGCCCATCAGGCAGGAACGGTAGGCCGAATCGGTGGCCTGCTGGCCGGCGGCCTGCTGGTTGGCGGCGGCTTCGCGGTTGCCGCGGCGCTGCGCCACACCGCCGGCGACCACTCCCGCCGCCGCGCCTTTCTTCGCCTGGTCCTCGCGATACGCGTCCTGGGCGTTGTCGCCGGCGCGGTCGTACGCTTCGCCGCCGCGGCGGTTCGCACCCGCCGCACCGACGGCCGCACCGGCAGCGGCGCCCTTCAGGCGGCCGCCGCGTTCCGGCTGGGCCGGCGGAGGCGCCGACGACGCCGCGCTCTGCTGCGCGATCGACGTGCATTCGGCCTTGTCCTGCTCGACCTGCTGGGCGCTCTGCCCTTTGGTCGGTGTGATCGTCATCGACTGCGCGAGCGCGAACGCCGGAACGGCGAGCACGGTCACTGCGAGCGCTGCTGCGATTCGTGTGTCCTTGCGATTCATGGGTTCCCTCCTGCGGACGCCGTGCGTCCGTTGCCTGCGGACGCCGTGCGTCCGTTGCCTGCGGATGCAGCGGCATCCGCTGCGGCCGGACGCGCGGCGTCGGCGCCGCTCGTCATTGGGCAGTAATTCGCACACGGAGCCCGGCATCCGTTCTCGCCGGAACCGCACCCGTTGCCTGGGCCGCCTGCCGCAACGGCTTCGTCGGACGGCCAACCGCCGCCGAGCGCCTTGTAGAGAAGAATGAGCGAATCGACCTGGTCTTCGATGGTCTGCACTTCGTCGAGCTCGGCCGAGAACAGCGACCGCTGCGCGTCGAGCACTTCGAGGTAGTCGGCAACCCCTCCTTCGTAGCGCACGGTGGCGAGCTCGACGACGCGCTTCTCGGCCACCACGCGTGCGCGCTGCGAAGATCGTGACGCACCCGTCTGCTGCCACGCGACGAGGCTGTCCTCGACCTCGCGCAGCGCCTGCAGCACGGCCCTCTCGTAGACGTAGAGGAACTGGCGCATGCGCGACTCGGCGATCTTCACACGCTTGATGTTCTTGCCCGCGTTGAAGATCGGCTGCACGAGGCCGGAAGCCACCGACCACGCCTGCGACGATCCGGCGAAGAGCGCGTCGAACTCGGTGCTCGCGAACCCGTAGTCGGCGGTGAGCGCAAAGCGCGGGAACAACAGGGCCTTGGCAGCGCCGACGTCGGCCGTGGCGGCGTGCAGCTGCTCTTCCGCCGCACGAAGGTCGGGACGTCGATCGAGAAGCTCCGACGGAAGCCCGGCGGGAATCGCCATGGCGACCGGGAGGTCGGGCAGCGGCCTGCCGCGTGCGATGTCGTTCGGAGCACGGCCGAGCAGCACGGACAGCGCGTTCTCGGTCTGGCGCACGGCCTGCTCGAACTGGAAGACGGTGACTTCGATGCGGCGGTACTCGGCTTCCGCCTGTTGCGGGTCCTTCTCGGAAGTCAGGCCGCCGCGGAAGCGCACGCGCGCGAGGTCGAGGGACTGGCGACGGCTTTCGAGCGTGCGCCTCGCGATCTCGAGCTGCAGATCGGCCGAACGCAGCGCCGCGTACGTCGTCGCGACGTCCGCGACGAGCGACAGTACGACCGCGCGATGGCCCTGTTCGGTCGCGACGAGCAGGGCACGCTCGGCTTCGGTGGCGCGCCGGATGCGGCCGAAGACGTCGAGCTCCCATGTGAGCGCAAGGCCCGGGCTGTAGAGCGTGGCGGCCCGGTCGGCCGGCGTCGGGTTGTTCGGGAACGCTTCGCGGCTCTGCGAGAAGTGCGCGACGTCGCCGGTCAGGTCGATCTTCGGGAACAGGTCGGCGCGAACGAAGCCGAGTCGTGCGCGCGCCTCTTCGATTCGCTCGCACGCGAGGAGGAGATCCTGGTTCTCGGCGAGCGAGATGCGAATGAGATCCTGCAGAACCGGATCGCGGAACAGCTCCCACCAGGGAGTGTTGGCGAGGCTCTCGGCCGGCGGCGGGACGGCACCGTCGCGCCACCCCGCGGGTACGTCGAGCCCGGGACGCTTGTAGTTCGGGCCGAGCATGCAGCCGGCCGCGAGCAGGCTGGCGGCGACGGCGACCCAGCCGCTTCGAAACGCGCGCCGCATCAGTGAGCTCCTCCGGCCGGCGCCGGCCCCGCGACCGGCTGCGCAGAAGGCTCGTGCTTCTTCTTCGAGCGCCTTTCGACGAACACGAAGAAAGCCGGCGTCAGCATCACGCCGACGAAGGTTGCGACCGTCATGCCGGCGACCACCGCCGTGCCCATGACCTGGCGGGAAGCCGCACCCGAACCGCTCGCGATCGCGAGCGGCACGCAGCCCATGATGAACGCGAAGGCCGTCATGAGGATGGGCCTCAGGCGAAGACGCGCCGACTCGGTGGCGGCGGTGACGAGGTCTTCGCCGGCCTCGTAACGGGCCTTGGCGAACTCGACGATGAGGATGGAGTTCTTGGCCGCGAGCCCGATCAGCGTGACGAGGCCGATCTGCACGTAGACGTTGTTGTCGAGGTCTCGCGCCCACACGCCGATCATCGCGCCGAGCACGACGCCTGGAGTGCCGAGCAGCACGGCGAACGGCAGAGTCCAGCTCTCGTACATGGCCGCAAGGAGCAGGAACACGAAGACGACGGCCATGACGAAGGTCGGCGTCGACGAAGGCGCGACCTTCTCCTGGTAGGACATGTTCGTGTAGGCGTAGCCCATCTCGGTCGGCAGCACCTCGGCGGCCACCGACTCGAGCGCCGCGAGCGCCTCACCCGACGAGTAGCCCGCGGCCGGCACGCCGCTGATCTCGACCGAGCGGAAGAGGTTGAAGCGGTTCGTGATTTCGGTGCCCGAGACCTCGCTGATCGTGAGCAGCGTCGAGAGCGGGATCATTTCGTTCGTCGTGCGGCTGCGTACGTAGAAGGAGCCGATGTCCTCGGCCTTCTGCCGGTACTCGGGCTCGGCCTGCACGTAGACGCGGTAGAGGCGGCCGAAGCGGTTGAAGTCGTTGACGTAGGACCCGCCGAGGATGGCCGCCAGCGCGGCGAAGACGTCGTCCACGCGCACGCCGAGCTTGCGAGCCTTCTCGCGGTCGAGCTCGACGCCGATCTGCGGGACGTTCGGGTCGAACGACGTAAAGAGGTTGGCGAGCTCGGGGCGCTGGCGCGCTGCTTCGAGGTACTGCCGCGTGTAACCGCCGAGGTCGGCGACCGAAAGTGTACCGCTGCGGTCCTGCAGAAGGATGTTGAAACCGCCGGCCGCGCCGAAGCCGGAGATCGTCGGCGGAGCGAACGGGAAAGCGATGGCCTCGGGAATCTGCGCGAGCTCGCGCCCGAGCTTCTTCGTGATGCCCCTCAGGTGCAGCTCCTCGCCGTGACGCTCCTCCCACGGGTCGAGGCGGCAGAAGAAACTCGCGTAGTTCGAGTTGAACGAGTTGGTGAGCATGCCGAGGCCGCCGATGGCGTTGCAGCTGTCGACGCCTTCGGACTCGGCGAGGATCGACTCGATCTGCGAGACGACCTTGTCGGTGCGTTCGAGCGACGACGCGTTCGGGAGCTGGACGTTGATGAGGAAAATGCCCTGGTCCTCGTCGGGCACGAAGCCGGCAGGCAGCGTGCTGCCGAGGCCGCCGGCCGAGACGGCGACGCCCGCGATCGCGACCAGCGCGAGGATGGTGCGGCGCGTGAAGATGCTGGCCATCGACACGTATCCCGTGGTGGTACGTTCGAAGCCGCGGTTGAACGCACCGAAGAACCCGCCGAGCAGCCCCTTCTTCTCTCCGTGCGCGACGGGCTTGAGAATCATCGTGCACAGGGCCGGCGACAGCGACAACGCGCTGAAGGCCGAGAGCATCACCGAGATCGCGATCGTGAGCGCGAACTGCTGGTAGAGCCGCCCGGTGAGGCCGCCGACGAACGCGACCGGGATGAACACGGCCGAGAGCACGAGCGCGATGCCGATGACCGCGGCCGAGACTTCGTCCATCGCCTTGATGGTCGCTTCCTTCGGCGACAGGCCCTTTTCGATGTGGTGCATCACGGCTTCGACGACGACGATGGCGTCGTCCACCACGATGCCGATTGCGAGCACGAGCCCGAACATCGAAAGCGTGTTCACGGTGAAGCCGAGCATCGGGAAGAAGATGAACGTGCCGATGAGGGAGACCGGCACCGTCAGCAGCGGGATGATCGTCGCGCGCAGGCTCTGCAGGAAGATGAACACCACGAGGATGACAAGCACGATCGCCTCGAAGAGCGTGTGCAGGATGCCTTCGATCGAGGCGACGACGGCGGGCGTCGTGTCGTAGGTGATCTTGTAGGCGACGTCGTCGGGGAAGTTCTTCGAGAGGTCCTCGACCGTCTTGTAGATGCCCTCGGCGGCCTCGAGCTGGTTGGCGCCCGGCAGCAGGTAGACCGCGAGCACGCCGGCCGGCTTGCCGTCGAGGCGCGCGAACGACTTGTAGTTCTCGCCGCCGAGGTCCACGCGGCCGATGTCGCGGATGCGCACCTGCGCGCCGGTCTCGGTCGTGCGCACGAGGATGTCCTCGAACTCCTCCGGCGTGGAAAGCTTGCCGGGTGCGCGGACGGTGTACGTGAATTCCTGGCCCGGCGGGGACGGCGCAGCGCCGATCTGGCCGGCCGGCGCCTGGATGTTCTGCTCCTTGATCGCCGAGATGACGTCGGCGGGTGTGAGGCCGAGCTTGGCCAGCTTGTCGGGCCTCAGCCAGACGCGCATGCCGTACTCGGCGCCGCCGTAGAGATCGACCTGCGCGACGCCGGGCACTCGCAGCAGCGCGTCCTTGACGTTGATGGTCGCGTAGTTGTTGAGGAACAGCGAGTCGTACGTGCCGTTCGGCGAATAGAGCGACAGCACCAGCAGGATGCTCGGGTTGAGCTTCTTGACGGTCACACCCTGCTGGTTGACCTCCTGCGGAAGGCGGGAGGTCGCCTGCGAGACGCGGTTCTGCGTGAGCACGTTGGCGGTATCCAGGTTCATTCCGACCTGGAAGCTCACGTCGAGCAGCATGCGGCCGTCGCTCGTGTTGAGCGACTTCATGTAGATCATGTTGTCGACGCCGTTGAGCTGCTGCTCGATCGGCGTCGCCACGGACTGCTCGACGATTTCGGCCGAGGCGCCCTGGTAGGTGGTCTCGACGCGCACGCTCGGCGGCGCGAGGGCCGGGTACTGCTCGATCGGAAGTCCCGACAGCGCCGACAGGCCGACGAGCACCATCAGGATCGAGATGACGATCGCGACGATGGGGCGCCGGATGAAAAAATGCGCCATGCGCCGGGCCTACTTCTGACCGGCCGGTGCCGCGGCGGGCCCCTGGCCACCCGCGGCGGACGCTTCTTTCTCGTCGATCGAGACGACGGTCGGTTTCACGACGGCCCCCTCTCGCACCTTCTGCAGTCCCTCCACGACGACGGTCTCGCCTGGCGCGAGCCCGCTTTCGATCACCCACAGCGAGCCGACGCGCGCGCCCGGCTTGACCGTGCGCATCGAAATCTTGTCGCCTTCGCCGAGCACCGCGACGCTGAAGGTCGCCTGCAGCTCCCTGACCGCGCGCTGCGGAACGAGGATCGCGCCCTTGCGGACGTCCACCGCAACGCGCACGCGGCCGTACTGGCCGGGTCGCACGAGCTTGTCGGGATTGGGGTACGTGGCTTCGAGCATCAGCGTGCCGGTCGTCGGATCGACGAGGCGGTCGGCGAAGACGAGGTTGCCGCGCTGCTCGTGCACGCTCCCGTCGGCGAGCACGAGCTCGAACCGGTCGTTTCCCTTGTCTCCATCCCCCTGCCCCGCGCGCGCGTACTTCAG
>CAYYVZ010000066.1:0-17020 GCA_964475235.1 uncultured Myxococcales bacterium
AAGAGTACTGCGACACGCTGAAAGCCGCCGGCGCGTCGCTCAAGTTTCCCGGCACGCCGCAGGACCCGTTCAACCAGGCCGAAGGCTACCGTTATCTCTCGCGCCTCGTGCGCGCGGGCCTCGAAGGCTTCATGGAGGATTCCGAGCCGACGGTTCCGGTGCTCAAGCGTGTCGTGCACGAGACCGTGAAGATGGGCGCGGACAATCCCGACAACTTCTACCAGAACGCGAGCATCAGCGGCGCGTACGAGTACCGCATCCGCGGCAACCGCGGCACCGTCGCCTACCTCGCGTTCGCGACCCAGGCCGGTCACTACGGCCAGGGCGGCGGGCTTCCGCCGACGGGCGCGCTCGACGCGTCCCAGCTCGAGATGGACGACGCCTGCAACTTCGAGATCGCCGTGAGCTGCGAGAAGCGGCCGGGGAACTGGCTTCCGATGCAGCCCGAGACGGGCCTCCTCATCGTTCGCCAGTCGTTCCTCGACCGCGAGACCGAGAAGCTTGCCGCGCTCGCGATCGAGCGCGTGGACGGCCCGGCCGAGCCGGCGCCGCTCACGCCGGCGATGGTGGACGACGGCCTGAGGAACGCGAGTACGCTCGTCGTGGGTGCGTCGCTGCTGTTCGCAAAGTGGGCGCGCGACTTCCAGAAGCACTCGAACCAGCTTCCGCAGTTCGATCCCGCGACGTCGAACGCCGCCGGCGGCGACCCGAACATCGCGTACTACCACAGCCACTGGAAGCTGGCCGACGACGAGGCCCTCGTCATCGACGTCGTGCCGCCGAAGTGCGAGTACTGGAATTTCCAGCTCAACAACTACTGGCTCGAGTCGCTCGAGTACCGGTACTTCCGCATCCACACGAACAAGCACCTCGCGCAGGCGAACGCCGACGGCTCGGTGCGCATCGTGGTCGCGCACACGGACCCCGGCCACCCGAACTGGATCCAGACGGTGGGCCACACCTCGGGAACGATGTGTTTCCGCTGGGTGAGGGCCGACGCTCACCCCGTGCCGCGCACGCGCGTCGTGCGCGTTTCCGAAGCGGCCGCGCTTCCTGCGTAACGCCATGTCGAGCATCGTCACCTCCACCGACTACGCCCACCCCCAGCGCCCGCTGCCGATCCGCGCGTTCAACCTGCTCGCAGGTCTTGCGGAGACGGCCGTCGGCACGGTCGGGATGAGCGTGCAGGCCTCGCTCGAAATGGATGCGCTGCTCGAGGCCGCGCGCCGCGACACCGGCCTGGACGATTTCGGCGACCCGTACTTCCGCGAGCCGCTCGCGGTACTGCTCGGCTCTCTCGAGAGCGAAGCGCGCCTCAATCCCCTCGGCCGCACGATCATGCGCGGGCGCATCGTCGCGATGCTCGCCAACCGACTGCGCGTCGAGGCTCTCTTCCGCGAGAATCCGGAAATCGAGGACATCGAGGTTCCGCGTCCCGTCGTGATCGCGGGGCTGCAGCGCACCGGCACCACTCTGCTCCACCGCCTGCTCGCCGCCGATCCGCGCGCGCGTTCCCTCGCCGCGTGGGAAGCGCTCAACCCGGCTCCGCTCGAAGGCGAAGGAAGGAACGGCTCCACGCGGCGCATGCGCGCGGCGAGGCTGTCGGAGACGGGCCTGCGCTGGCTCGCGCCGCAGTTCTTCGCCGTGCATCCGGTCGAAGCCGACGCTCCCGAGGAAGACGTTCTCCTGCTCGACCACTGCTTCACGAGCCAGGCGCCCGAGGCGACGCTCCACGTTCCGACGTATGCGACGTGGCTCGAAGGCCACGACCTCGTGCCGGCGTACCGCTACCTGCGGCGGCTCATGAAGCTGCTGCTCTGGCAGCGTCCGGGCCAGCACTGGGTGCTCAAGACTCCGCACCACATGGAGTACCTCGCCGAGCTCTTCGACGTCTTTCCCGATGCGCTGGTGGTGCAGACCCACCGCGACCCGCACGCGACCACGGGCTCGTTCTGCAGCATGGTCGCGCACGGCCGCGGCATCTTCTCGGACGAGGTCGATCCGCGCGAGGTCGGCCGTCACTGGCTGCGAAAGGTCCGTCGCATGATCGACCGTTCGCTTGCCGTTCGCGACGCCCGCGAAGGCGCTTCGTTCGTCGACGTCTCGTACTACGACCTCGTCGCCGATCCGCTCGCGGAGGCCCGGCGCGTGTACGCTGCGGCCGGCGTCGAGCTTTCGCCCGAGGCCGAGGAAGCGATGCAGCGCGTGCTCGGGCACGAGGTGCAGAACAAGCACGGCCGTCACGTCTACCGCACGCGCGACTTCGGGCTCAGCCCCGCGAGAATCGAGGAGACGTTCGCCGACTACCGCACGCGTTTCGGCATCCGCCACGAGAAGCGCCGGGACGAAGAGGGCGGCCCGGAGCACTCGGAAGTCACGGGCGTCGGCCACCGCAGCGTCGGCACCGCGACGCTCACGGCCCTCATCGACATGGTGAGCGCACGCGACGACGTCGCGGCCGTTGCGCCCGGCTACCGGCTCGACGGCACCACGGCCCTCGTCACCGGCGCGAGCAGCGGGCTCGGCAAGGCGGTCGCTGCCGATCTTGCGCGGCGCGGGGCGCGCGTGCTGCTGGCCTGTCGCAGCGGAATTCCCGAGGTCGGCGAGGAAATGGCACGCGAGACCGGCTCGACGAAGATCGAGATGATCGGCGTCGATCTTGCGGACCTCGACAACGTCGTGCGCTTCACCGACGAGCTCGCGCGGCGCGGCGAGCAGATCGACCTCGTCGTGCTCAACGCCGGCGTGGTGACGCGCGAAGCACGGCCGAGCCGCCAGGGCTTCGACATGATGTTCGCCGTCCACTACGCGGCGAACCACGTGCTCGTGCGGCGGCTGCTCGCGAGCGGCGTGATCCCGAACGACGTCTACGCGTCGAACGGCCGCCGCGGCACCGCGATCCCGCGCATCGTCTTCGTGTCGTCGGAAACCCATCGCTCGTCGCTCGGCGTGGACATCGAGGCGCTCGTCGCGTGCAAGCCGTTCGGTGTGACGGAGGCCGTCGCGCGCTACGGCGACAGCAAGCTCGCCCTCACGACGCTGGCGAGCGACCTCGCCGAGCGCCTCCGCACTCCCGAAGGACCGAGCGTCGCGGTGCATTGCCTGTGCCCCGGGCCGATCGCCTCCAACCTCGCGCGCGATGCACCGCCCTTCCTGCAAGCCGTCGTCGATCCGGTGATGAAGACGCTGTTCCGCAGCCCCGAGGCCGCGGCGACGCCCGTCGTGTACCTCGCGGCGGCACCTGAGCTGGCCGGAGACACGGGCTGGTACCTGCATCTCATGCGCCGGAAGTCGCCGGCGCCGCTGGCGACGGACCCGGCGAGCCGCGCCGCACTGTGGTCCCGCGGCGAGCAGTTGCTCGCGCGCTGGCTTCCCGAAGGCGGAATGTGACCCGAGCGTCCTCGCGCGGCGCGTGGTGGCTGCGCGCGGCCGCCGTCGCCAACATCGTCGTCCTCACCGCGGTTCGCCTCGTGACCGACGCGGACGACTTCAACAACTGGGACCTCATCAGCCTCGTCAACGCGAACGCGTTCTCGACGCTCGGCGAGTTGCTGGCGCAGCCCGAGGTCCACTTCACGAATCCGTTCCGTTTCCCGGGCTACAACACGGGCGCGGAGTCGGTGATCTCCATCCTCGTGCACCGCGCGATGAGCGGCATCAGCCTGTACTGGTCGAATTCGGTCGTCGTCGTCGTGTACGACGTGATGCTGCTCGCCGGCCTCGGCGCGCTCGCCGGGCTCGTCTATCGCGACGTGTTCGCGGAAGCGGCCGCGTGGATGCTCACCGGCATGTCGACGGCCTTCCTCACGTTCCTCGCGCTGTCGGCGTTCAACGTGCAGGCCTACGCGACGATCGTCGCCGGCCTCGTCGGCTGCGAGCTGGTGCTGCAGTCGCGGCGGCGCGCCGGCATCCTGCTCGTCGCGCTGGCGTTCCTGTTCCTCTCGCAGGCCTATCCGCTCACGTTCTTCCTGCCGCTGTTCTGCCTGGTGTGGACGGCGGCGCGCGTGATGATGGCGCTGGGGCGCGATGGCACGGACGCGGCGGTCGTTGGCGAGCAGGACGCCGCGACCGTGCTGCAGCAGGCGCGCGTCGCCGTTCTCGCCGTGCTGGCCTGCGTGCTCGTCGTCGAGGCGCTCTCGCTCGGCGCCTACCTCGAGAAGGTGTTCTGGGTCGTCCAGGATCCGCTCGAGAAACAGAAGGCCGAGGCGACCGTCGCGCTGTCGGCCCGCGTCGGCGAGTTCTTCCATCAGGCGTTCTGGCCCGACGGCACCGACACGAGCCCGTGGCCGGGGTTCGCGCCCTACTTCACCTGGCTCGCGCTGGCGCTGTGCGGCGTCGCCGCGCTGTTCGTGAGGAAGGGACCACGGGACGTGGCCGCGTTTTCCGGAAAACCTGTTCCCGTCCCCGGTTTCCTGAGGCCGTGGCTGCCGGCGGCGGCGTGGGGCGGGCTGGTGCTGTTCGGGTACCTGCCGTCGATGTTCGGGACCTCGCTCAAGAGCCAGCGCTGCGTGTTCGGGGACCTGTTCCTCGCGATGGCCGTGGCCTCGGCCGTCGCGTGGCTCGTGCGGCGCGGGGCGCACCGCGCCGCCGTCGCAGCCGCCCTGATCGCGCTTCTCGCCGCTTCCGACACGGTCTACGCGCGCGCCTTTCTCGCCGAGGACCATTCGGACGTGCATCGCCCGATCTTCGACTACGACAGCGCCGACGGCGACGCGCGCCACGACATCGACGCGACGCTCGACACGATGCGAGAGCAGCTGCGCTGGAAGGACTCGGCGCTGCTCGTGTACTACCCGCGCGGGCACGCCGAGAACTCGACCGACCCGGCACTTTTCTACGCGCGCTTCCTGCGCCGCGTCGGCCCGTGGCAGCGCGCCAACTGGGTCTTCCCGTGTCACTTCTGCGATCCGCGTTACGGCTGCCCGTTCCCGGACGTCGCGCGGCGCGGCTGCCGTCGCAAGTGCTGCTACTTCGATCCGGTGAAGACGATCGACGAGACTCCGTCGATGGCCGGACGCCGCCTCTACTTCTGGTGGTTCGAGGATCCCGATTTCCACGATCTCCCGCGGCGCAATCGCGTGCTCGCCGAACTGCAGCACCGGTACTGGTCGAAGGACCTCGGGAGGCCGGGGCCCGACAAGCGCTGGCGCGTGTTCGAGCTGACGCCGCGCCAGGCGGACGGAAAGCCGCGCCGGCCGGACGCTCCCGCTACGCCGCCTCGGTGACGGCCGGAATGCGGAAGCGGAACGTGGCGCCGGCCCCCGGCGTGCTGTGCGCCCAGATCGTGCCGCCGTGCTTGTGCAGGATGCGCTGCACGGTCGCGAGGCCGATGCCCGTGCCCTCGAACTCGTCCTCGCGGTGAAGCCGCTCGAACACCCCGAACAGCTTGTCGGCGAGGCGCATGTCGAAGCCTGCACCGTCGTCGCGCACGAAATAGCTCGGCGCCCCGCCGTCCTCGTCGTACCCGACTTCGATGCGCGCGTGCTCGCAGCGCCCCGTGTACTTGAGCGCGTTGCCGATCAGGTTCGCGTAGACCTGCTCCATCAGCACGGGATCCGCCCAGGCCGCGGGCATATCGCCGACGATCCATTCGATGCGCCGCTCCGGGGCGCCCGCCGCAAGCAGGTCGATGACGCCGCGGGCGACCGAGCGCATGTCCACCTCGCGCCGGAGGAGCTCCTTGCGACCGAGGCGCGAAAAGCGCAACAGCTCGTCGATGAGCACGTTCATGCGCGCGTTCGACGCGACGATGCGCTCGAGCAGCTGACGGGCCTGCGGGTTCCATTCCGCCGCGAACTCCTGGTCGAGGATGCCCGCGTAGTTGCTCGCGATACGCAGCGGCGTGCGGAGGTCGTGCGACACCGAGTACGAGAACGACTCGAGCTCCTCGTTGGCCGCGGCCAGCTCGGCGGTGCGCGTTTCGACGCGCCGCTCGAGCTCGGTGTTGAGGCGCCTCACTTCCTCCTCGACGGCGCGCCGCTCGGCCGTTTCCCGCCGTGCGTCGCGCAGGTTCTCGTAGAGGCCCTGCGCCAGCGCGTTCACGGCCACGGCCTGCACGACGAGCACGGTCACGATCGCCATCAGGTCCGCAACGTCGGTCAGGTGCTGAAACTCGGGAGTGATGCGGCCCGTCCAGTCGAGCCACCAGACGAACGTCACCGACGCGACGACGAGCGCGACGAGCAGCCGGTTGGTGCGCGCTTCGAGCAGCAGGCCGCCGACCACGATGATCGTCGGGTAGAGAATCATGCCCGAGTCGTGCACGCCTTCGCCGACCGTCATCGTCGCGGTCGTCGCCACCACCATCCCGACGAGAAGCAGAAGCACGGCCGAATCGATGCGCCCGCGGCGGTTGAGCTCGTACGCGAGGCCGGCGACTGCGACACCGGCCACCGACGTCCACAGCGCCTGGGGATTCGACCACCAGAATCCGACGACGGCGACGAGACCGGTGGCGCCGAGCAGCGCGACGAGCACCTTGCGCAGGCGCTCGGACAACCGTGCACGGTCGTCCTCGTCCTCCGACGAGAACGCGTAGTGCGAAGCGCTGCGGTGGACATCCGACATGGAGGCGGTCTTTCCTCCCGGGCGCGGGGAATTCAGGTCGGAGGCCGGCGGCCTGCAGCCGGCGACAGTGCGTAGTGTAGGCGATCCCCCCGGACCGGCGCTCGACGTGTAGCGCCGCGCGGCCGCCCTTGCCAGTCCTTCCGGGACGACTGGTGACGGATTCCCGGTCAGTCCGGGTCATGGACACTGGAGTACGTCCGGTTCCCCGGGCGCCGGGAACCGAGATGCTGCCTGATCGTCCCGACGCTCGGGGATCGAAAAGAAAAAGGGCGGCCGGATCGCTCCGGCCGCCCTCTTTCGATCGGGCTTCTCCCTCGGTCCGTCGCTCAGCTGCAGGTGTTCGGGTTCTTGCCCTTGGTCCGGCACGTGCCCGAGCAGCACTGGCTGTTCGACGTGCAGGCCTGGTTCGTTGCGCGACACTGGCAGGACGTCAGCGTGCTGCACGCGCCGTCGGCACAGTCGATCTGCGCGTTGCAGTTGTCGTCCACGCCGTTGCCGCAGGTCTCGCTCGGCGCCGTGCAATCGGTCGCGCAGTTCGAGCAGTTCTCGGGACCGGTGCACGTGTCGGTTCCGCAGCAGTAGCTGACGGGCACCGACGGGACGGTCGTGCACTGGCGGCCGCTGGCGGTGCAGCGGCTGTCCGTGCAGGGGATCGGGCCGGAGCCCGAGCCGTCGCCGCAGCAGTAGCGGCTCTGGGGCTTGCCGCCCTGGGAGCCGTTGCAGTCGGACGCGCAGCTCAGGCAGTCCTCGCCGTTGCCGGCCTCGCACTTGCCGTTGCCGCAGACCGCACCGGTCGTCGTGCCCTTGATGCAGTCGGACGGGCAGCCGTTGCAGTCTTCGCCGTTGTCGCAGATGCCGTTTCCGTTGCACGGCGGGCAGCTCACGCAGCCGGTCTTGTTGTAGGCCGAGCAGGTCGAGTTGCACGCGAGCGTGCCGCCGCCGGTGCAACCCTGCTGCGTGCAGGTCTGGCCGCCGAGGGCGGTGCCGTCGCAGACTTCGCCGGAGTTGATGACGTTGTTGCCGCACATCGTGCACTGCGTGGTGTTGTACTGGCAGGTGCCCGAGCACGAGAGCGTGCCGCCCGCGAAGCCGCGGCTCGCGCACGTTCCGCCGTTCAGGTTGCCGCCGTCGCACTGCTCGCCGGAGTCGATCACGCCGTTGCCGCAGTTCGAGCCGGCGAAACACGTCGGGTAGGCGTTCGCGCGCGAGACGACGTGGTTCGTCATCTGGGTCGCTTCGCGGCCCGGCAGGGTTCCGCAAGTGTGGTTCTCGCCGAACGTCATCGCGATGTTGCCGTAGCCGCCGGTGCGCTGGTGGCAGTAGCTCATGATCGTTCCGGAGCCGCCGCCGCTGGTGAAGTGCGGAGTGGGGGCGGAGCAACTCGGAAGCTGGACGGTGGCGCCGGCCTGGCAGCCCGACCAGCAGTTGTCGATCGGCAGCGAGCTGCCGCCGATGTTGCAGTAGTCGTGCCCGTGCGGCGAGCTGAAATTGTGGCCGATCTCGTGCTGCACGACGACGATGTCCCAGACGACCGTCGACGGGTCGTGGCTCTGGTCGCCGTCCCAGCTGAAGTTGGTGCCGAGGCTGGCCGACAGGCCGTAGTCGTAGCTGTTGCCGCGGCTGCCGTAGTTGTCGCAGAGCACGGAAAGCCACGCGATTCCGCCGCCGAGGCCCTTGCCCGAAAGCATCTGCACGACCGTGCGGTTCGTGCTCGACATGTTGGCGTTCCAGTAGCTGCGCAGCTCCGTCAGCGCGGCGTCGGTGCCGGAGGTCGCGTTCCACGGGTCGTTCGCGGCGCCCGTCGTCCATAGACGCGCGAAGCCGATCTGCATGTCCGTGTTGACCTCGCGCGAATAGGTGAGGTCAGCGTAGCCGATGATGTCGGCCATGTAGTCGAGCGCCGCCTGCGTGTTGCCGAAGCGCGCGAAGTACTCGTAGTCGGTCTCGATCGCGATGTTGGCGCGGTAGGGCTGGTCGAGAACCGTGTTCTCGGCGGTCGTCGTACCGGCGAGCATGGCAGGTGCGTCGTCCACACCGTGCGGCGAGCCGTCGGGGCGGTTGAGCCCGAGGCGCTGCTCCTTGGTGAAGTGGGTGTCGACGCCGCACTCGAACGGTGCGAGCTCCTGCTCGTCGGCCCTCTTCGACTTGAGCGAGCGCTGGCTGCGGCCCTTGCCGACGAGCCACGTGCGGCCGCCCTTCTGAACGAGGCCCTGGACCTCGCCGCTCTCGCGTACCGAAACCATCGCGAGCGAGGCTGCGTCGCCCTCGACGCTGCCGCGGAAGTACGCGGTGTCGGGCGGCGTGACGAGCTGGCCGTCCACGAGAACGGTGGCGCCCGGTCGCCAGACGTCGAAGCGAACGAGGTCGAGCGTCGAGCTTTCGGTCTGCCCTTCAAGGGCGAGGCCCGTGATCTTGAGGCCGTCGCCGCGGCCCAGGGCGCGGGCTTCCGCCGCCAAAGCGCGGCCGGATGCCCGCACTTCCTTCTGCTTGGCGAACGACGAGGTGGGAACGGCGATCATCAGCGCTGCTGCAGCCAGCGCGCACGTGTAGCCGAGAGTTCTGTTGGTGAATCGCGTCATTTTCGAGGTCCCCCCGGGACAAAGCGGTCTTTCTTTGTTGAGCGTTGCGGTCGGTGCGACCCAAGGAATCAGCAAAGAAGGTGCCACGAGAGGGGGAAACCAACAATCGCATTTCCCCCGTTTCGAGCCGGAATCGCGCGAAATCTCTTCGGGCGAATCGATGGAAGGTACCGGAACCATACGGGAATTTTCTTGGCCGATCTCAGTCGCCGGTCGAAACCGGGAACGTCGGGCGAAGACGGGTGTCGAAAACCGAAACAACGGCGGGCGGCACCGATTCCGCCACGACGGCGAGATCAGGATGGACGGATTTCGCGGCCGGTGAGGGTCTGGGAGGTCGCGGCTTCGACGATCACCGTCGCGATCTCGCCGAGCTGGGCGCCGGCGGGCTCGAAGGCCACGGTCTTGAACTGCGCGTTCTTGCCGGCGAGCCAGTCGGGCTGCTTCTTCGGCGTAGACTCGACGAGCACCTCGGTGGTGCGGCCGATGAGGCGCTGGTTGATGCGCAGCGCCCTGGTCTGCTGCTCGGCGATGAGGCGCTCGAGGCGGCGGCCCTTCTCTTCCTCGCTCACGGTCTCCTCGAGCTTGAACGACCGCGTGCCTTCGCGCGCCGAGTACTTGAACAGGAAGGCCTGGTCGAAACCGACCTCCTCCATCATGCGCGAGGTTCGCTCGAAGTCGGTTTCGGTCTCGCCGGGATAACCCACGATGATGTCGGTCGAGAGCGCAAGCTCGGGCATCGCCGTCCGCAACCGGTCCACGAGGCGGCGGTACTCCGCGATCGTGTGGCCGCGCTGCATGGCTTCGAGCATCGCGTCCGAGCCGCTTTGCAGCGGAAGGTGGATGTACGGCGACAGCTTCTCGCAGTCGCGCATCGCCTCGATGGTCGCATCGTCGAAGTCGGCGGGATGCGGCGAGGTGTAGCGGACGCGCTCGAGGCCCTCGACGTCGCAGGCCATGCGCAGCAGGTCCGCAAACGTCGTGTCCTCGTGCCGGTAGGAATTGACCGTCTGGCCGAGCAGGATCACCTCGCGGAAGCCCTGCGCCGCGATGCGCACGAGCTCGTCGCGCAGCACCTCCGGTGGCAGGCTGCGCTCGCGTCCGCGCACGAACGGCACCACGCAGAACGTGCAGAAGCGGTCGCACCCCCGCATGATCGTGAGCCACGCACGCACGCCCGCTTCGCGCACCGGCAGGATGTCCGCGTACGTTTCGCGGCGGTCGAGGCGGACCGAAGCGGCGGGCTCGTCGGCCTCGAGCAGGTCGCCGAGCGAGCGGTAGCCGTCGGGGCCGACCACGAAATCGAGGCCGGGAATGCTGTCGAGAAGGCGGTCGCGGTGGTGCTGGGCCATGCAGCCCGCCAGCCCGATGCGCACGCGCCGGCTCCCGCGTCGCTCGGAGATGAGCTGGCGCACGCGGCGCGCGACCTTCTCTTCGGCATTCTCGCGGATCGCGCAGGTGTTGAGCAGGATGACGTCGGCGCGCTCGGGCGCCTCCACGCTGCGATAGCCGCGGTCCGCCAGCACTCCCGCAATGAGCTCGCTGTCGGAGACGTTCATCTGGCAGCCGTACGTCTCGACGTAGACGGTGCGGTCCGTCGCAGCGTCGGCTGCAGGATCGGTGGAAGCGCCGGGCACGCGGGGGATATAGCGGGAAAGAAGCCCGGGGCGAAGTCCGCGAACCGGTCCGCGTCCTGGCGCCGTGTTGGCGCAGCGCGACGCCTGTGCGATTGGAGGCGCATGGGCGACCACGCATCGCACGCAGGCTCGGGGCGGCACGCGAAGCCGGCGTCCGGGCATCATGAGAAGGACGCGCGCACGGTCGCCTGCGCGATCGTGACGGTTTCCGACACGCGCACCATCGACAACGACACGTCGGGCGCCGAGATCCGGCGGCAGCTCGAAGGCGCCGGTCACCGGATCGACGACTATCGCATCGTTGCCGACGATCCGGGCCTCGTAAGGAGCGCTGTCGAACAGCTCGCCGCCGCTGGCCGCATCGAAGCGGTGCTTCTCAGCGGCGGCACGGGCGTCGCGGCGCGCGACAATACGTTCGAGGCGGTCTCGTCCCTTCTCACCAAGCGCATCGACGGGTTCGGCGAGCTGTTCCGCGCGCTGAGCTACGAAGAGATCGGATCGGCGGCGATGATCTCGCGCGCGGTCGGCGGACTGGTCGGCACCATGGCGCTGTTCTCGATGCCGGGCTCGACGGCCGCGTGCCGGCTGGCGATGGAGAAGCTCGTCGTGCCGCAGCTCGCGCACGTCGTCGGGCTCGCGCGGCCGCGGGAATCACAGCCTTGAAGCTTCAGCTCCTCTACTTCGGCATCGTGCGCGAGCGGCTCGGCCGCCGCGAGGAAGCGCGCGAAGTGAGAAGCGGGGCAACCGTCGGCGACCTGCTCGCCGAGCTTGCCGAGAGCCACGGCATCTTCGCGCTCGGTGCCGGGTCGATCCGCATCGCCGTCAACCGCGAGTACGTCGAGAAGGACCACGTGCTGGCGGACGGCGACGAGGTCGCGGTCATTCCTCCCGTCGCCGGCGGCTCCTTGCCTCCGGTCGCCGGTGGTGCGCTGCCGCTGGCCTTTTCTTCCGGCGCGCGGACAGTGAGGCCCCGATGTTCGTGATCACCGAGAAGCCGATCGACCTCGATGCCCTCGTCGCTCACGTCGGCGATCCCGCCGCCGGTGCGATCGCGACGTTCCTCGGCACCACGCGCGCCACCAACCGCGGCCGCGACGTGCTCCGGCTCGAGTACGAGGCTTACGCCGAGATGGCCGTCGCCGAGTTCGAGAAGATCGCGGCCGAGGCGGCGCGGCGCTGGGAAATCACGCGCGTGGCCATCGTCCATCGCGTCGGCGTCGTTCCGCTCGGCGACGCGAGCGTCGGCATCGCCGTCTCGGCGCCGCACCGGCGCGAGTCGATCGAGGCGTGTCACTTCTGCATCGACTCGCTGAAGCTGGTCGCGCCGATCTGGAAGAAAGAGCACTTCGAAGGCGGAGAGGTCTGGATCGGCTCGCTTGCCGACTGCGACCACGGCGATGGCGAGCCGGCCCATGCCGGGCACGCGCACGGCCCGCACGGGCACGACGCCCCAACGAACGAGACCTGACCCCGATCTCAGGCGGTCAGCGTGGCTTCGAAAGGGAGCGCAGGCTCGGGCACCCCGGTTGCCTCGCAGCTTTGCCGGTAGTGGTGGAAGAACACTCCCTGCACCGCCGTCGCCAGCAGCAGGGCCGCCATCGACCCGGGCAGCACCAGGGGCGCGGGCAACTGCGTCGCCGCGGTCCGCACGGCCGGCGCGAGCATCGTGAAGAACACCAGGCTCCAGCGCCGCCCCTCGGTCATGCGCGCGCTGGCCGTGAGCGGCCAGAACGCCGGAGCGAGCGCGGGGAATCTCTGCCACTCCCAGAGGGCGGCGGGAACCTGATCGCGCTCGACCAGTACGACGAGGAACGGCAGGAAGCTGAAGCGTACGATGATCGACAGCAGGATCACCAGTCCGCCGAGCGACGTCACGGGAATCAGGATCGACGTGTTCCCGAGCGCAAGGCTCATCCCGATCACCAGCATCGAGTAAGCGCCGAACGCGAGAAGGAAGGCGAGCAGCGAGTACACGATGAGGGGGGGCGCCTTTCGAGCCATCAGCGAAAGAACGGGGCCCCACGTCAGCTGCCGGGATTCGAGCTGAGCCGTGAACAGGATCGCCGGGAGCATCATATTCACGAGCGCCGAGACGGCAGCGATGAGGTAGGGAAGAGTCGGAGTCGCGTCGTCGCCCGGAGGCGGCAGCGCCATCATCGCGAGCGCGAATAGCGCGGCAAGGCCGAGCCAGAGCAGGAGATCGGGCCGAAGGTAGGCCCAGCCCTGACGCATCTGCTGGGGAAAAACGGTGAACAGCCAGTTCAGGAGCACGTGGCCGATGGCTTAACGGACGGGCTCCACGCGCGCAACCGCGTGGATCGCGCCGGAAAACGCCCCGGCGGCGCATTGTTCCCGCAATCGGCCGCATGGTAGGTTCGGCGACTTCCATGGCGATGTCCGGTACCGGTCGTAGAGGCGAGCGAACAGCTTTTCGCGCGCTCGTTCCCCTCGTTCTCCTTGCTGCGCTTGCCGTCGTCACGGCCGGCTGCTCGGCGACGAGGCCCGCTTCGCAGGTTCCGAAATCGTCGGTCAACGGAATCGACAAGACCGAGTTCCACGCGCGGCCCTACCTCTCGGAGAGCGACCTCGCCGGCGGCCATTTTCTGGCCGCGATCGTCGCGCGTTTCGACAACGACTACGAGACGGCGATGCGCGAGACTGCCAAGGCGGTGGCCGCCGACCCGAAGGTGCCGCGGCTTCGCGCCGAGCTTGCCGAGCTCTACGTGCGCTCGGGCGAGCTGCGCAAGGCGCGCGAGCAGGCCGGTGTGCTGATCTCGCTGCAGCCGGCCGACATCGAGCCGCGCCTGTTCGCGGCGCGCGTGGACATCGCGCTGCAGGCCTACCCGACGGCGATCGCCGGCTACCAGCAGGTGCTCAAGATGAGCCCCGACAACGAAGAAGCGCTCGTGCTTCTCGGTGCGCTGTATTCCCGCATCGGGGAACCCGTGCACGCCGCCGAGGTGCTGCGGCGTGCGACGGCGATCAGCCCCGAGTCGTTCATCGCGAACTTCGGTCTCGGCAAGGCCCTCGCGGCGAGCGGACAGTACGACGAGGCGCTGCGTTCGCTCCGGCACGCCGCGCGCCTCAACACGTCGATCGCCGAGCTCCACCTCCACACGGCCTTCGTCTACGACCGCCTCGGCCTCAAGAAGAAGGCCGTGAGCAGCTTCAACAGCGCGATCGACTTCAATCCCCAGCTGGAGGAGGCGCGCCGGCAGATCGGGCCTCTCGACGAGGACGATCCGAACCTCGACGCCAAGCTCCGGAAGTACGAAAAGCTGGTGGATTTCGCCGAGGATCCGCTCGTCACGTGCGCGAAGATCGGACTCATCGATTTCCAGCGCGGCGACTACCTGCGCGCGATCACGGACTTCCACATCGTGCTCGGGGCCAGGCCGGGCGAAGACGAGATCCGCTACTGGCTTGCGCTCGCGTACGACAAGGTCGGCGACACCGAGGGCACCGCGCGCGAGCTCGCCGCCGTCTCGCCCAAGGCGGCGCGCTATGTGGACTCGCGCCTCTTCCTCAGCAGCATCCTCGAAGAGAAGGAAGACCTGCCGGGAGCCATCGCCGCGGTGCAGAGCCTCCTCAAGGAAGAGCCGAACAACACGGACGGCCTGCGCCGGCTCATCGCGCTCTATCGCGAGCAGAAGAACTACCCGCAGGCCATCGCGACGGCGAAGCGGCTTTGCGCGCTCGGACCCGACGACGACAAGTACCTCTACGGCCTCGCGTGGCTCTACGACGAGAGCGGCGACAAGGAGAGCGCCGTGGCGACGCTGAAGAAGGTCATCGAGCTGAACCCGCAGAACCCCGACGCGCTCAACCACCTGGGCTACACCTGGGCGGAGCGCGGCGAGAACATCGACGAGGCCGAAAAGCTCATCCGCCGCGCGCTCGAGATGCATCCCGACAACGCGGCCATGATCGACAGCCTCGCGTGGGTTTACTACCGGCGCGGCGACTACAAGGCGGCGGTGCGCGAGCTCGAAAGGGCGACCGCGGCCGGCGGACGCGATCCGGTCATCGTGGAGCACCTCGGCGACGTCTATCTCAAAGTGGGCCGCGACGTGGACGCGGAGCGCAGCTATCGCGATGCGGCGGCGCGCACCGAGGACCCCGAGCAGCGGCGCTCGCTCGAAAAGAAGATCCTGGAGATCCGCACGGGCTGGGCCGGCGGGAAGGGTGCGCTCGTCGGTGACGCTCTCTGAGCATCCCCGAGTCTTCGTCCTCGCGATGGCGCTCGCCGTCCTGTCGTCCTGTACGGCGACGGTCGCGACGAAGCCGGCGCCGACTCCGAGCGGCGCGGCCCCTTCGATCCGCCGCGTCCTCGACGTCCTGAACAAACAGGACGTCGCCGTCACGACCTTCCGCGGCCAGGCCAAGCTCGACTACTCGTCTCCGCAGCAGAGCTTCAAGTCCACGCAGGTCGTGGTGGTCAAGAGCCCGTCGAGCGCTCGCATCGACGTGATGAATCCGTTCGGCGTGAGCTACAGCGTCGCGACCGACGGCAAGAAGCTCACGGCGTACGACCGGCGGCAGAGCGTCTACTACCAGGGGCTCGCGCAGTCGGAGAGCTTCCGGAAGTTCATCGGCATCCCGATGGGCGCGGGCGACTTCGCGGCGGTTCTGCGCGGGCTTCCGCCGGGCCTCGGCGACACGCGCTGGTCGGCGGTGGTCGCGGCCGAAGGCGGCTGGCTGATGCGCCGCCGGCTCGGCACGGGGGGAGTCATGGAGCTCGTCGTCGATGCGACGTCGCTGCTTCCGGTGCGCGTGAGGATTTCCGGCGACAAGGCGCGCCACCAGGTGGACGTGGCGTATGGCGAGTACAAGGACGTCGCCGGCGTCTTCATCCCCCATCTCATCGAGGTGAGGTTCAAGGACGGCAGTCACCTGAACGTCCTCTACAAATCGATCCAGCGCGGGGTGGTGCTGTCGCTCGATGCGTTCCTCATCGACCGGCCGGCGGGCGCGCGCGTGGTCAACATCGACGGAGCCGGAGCGCCCGGTGTCCGGTAGGAAGCGGCTCGCGGCGTTGGTGCTGGCCGCGTTCGTCGCGGGCTGCACCGGCGGCGAAGAAGAGACCGGGCCGGTGCCGGCGCGGCCCGAGCTGCCGCCCGCGCGCGGCGATGCCATCGTGTTCGGCACGATCGGCGATGCGTCGAACCTGATTCCGATGCTCGCGTCGGACAGCGCGTCGCACCAGTACGCGGGCCTGATCTTCGACGGCCTCGTCGAGTACGACAAGACGCTCTCGACCCTCGAGCCGCGCCTCGCCGAGAAGTGGGACGTCGAGGACGGCGGCCTCAAGCTGACGTTCCATCTTCGACGAGACGTCAAGTGGCAGGACGGCACGCCGTTCACCGCACGCGACGTCGAGTTCGGCTTCCGCACCATCACCGACGAAAAGACGCTGACGGCGTACTCGGAGGACTTCAAGCAGGTCCAGAAGTTCGAGCTGCTCGACGACTACTCGTTCCGCGTGACGTACGACAAGCCCTACGCGCCGGCGCTCGCGTCGTGGGGTTCGATGGTCGTGCTGCCTCGCCATCTTCTCGAAGGCAAGGACATCAACACGACCGAGTTCGGCCAGCGTCCGGTCGGGCTCGGCTCTCACAAGTTCGAGAGCTGGGCTCGCAACTCGCGGTTCACGCTGCGCGCCAACCCCGACTACTACCGGGGCCGGCCGTGGATCGAGCAGGTCGTCTACCGCGTGCTTCCGGACCAGTCGGCGCAGTTCCTCGAGCTCCAGGCCGGCGGGATCGACATGATGGGGCTGACGCCGCTTCAGTACAGCCGCCAGACTTCCAGCGGCGTGTTCGCGCGCGACTTCCGGAAGTACAAGTACGTTTCCAACTCGTACACGTATCTCGGCTACAACCTGAAAGACCCGCGCTTCGCCGACGTGCGCGTGCGCCGCGCGTTCGCGCACGCCATCGACAAGCAGGAGATCGTGGACGCCGTGCTGTTCGGGCTCGGCCGTCCGACCGAGTGCCCGTACCGTCCCGGCACGAAGTGGTTCAACGACAAGCTGCCGCCTTACGAGTACAGCCCCGACAAGGCGCGCGCGCTGCTCGCCGAAGCCGGCTGGAAAGACACGGACGGCGACGGCATCGTGGACAAGGACGGGCAGCCGTTCTCGTTCCGTATCATCACCAACCAGGGCAACGACCAGCGCGTGAAGACGGCGACGATGGTGCAGAAGCGGCTCCAGGACATCGGAGTGGACGTGTCGGT